>NZ_BAAFPR010000097.1:0-1034 GCF_042847315.1 Lacticaseibacillus jixiensis | reverse complement strand
TGCATCAAGACGATACCTCTTTCATTAATTGTGTAGGAACTTTAATGATAACAGGTCGTATCGACTTGGTGTTTTTTATTTTGTCTGAGTGCTAACGATAGTGGCTAACTTGATTGTAAAACGCGGGTCACAATGTCTTTAGACATTTAACAGTGAAAATAATGCCCGTATTGTCAATCTAAGTGCAACAGTTTCTAGTGGATGTAAGCTGATTCCTGAGACAACTTTTAAGAGAGGGTATAATGAATAAATCGTCGCTCAAAAGGAAGGAATTTTTACATGCCAACTCGTTACGACAAAGAATTCAAACAAAACATTATCAACCTATATAAGCAAGGCGAATCAGCTGCCCAACTGGCCAGAGAATATGGCATTGGCTATTCAACAGTTCATAAGTGGATCCAGGGCCAGGCCAAAACTCAATCCGGTAAATCGCCAGACGAAATCAAAGCGATGGAAAAGCGACTGGCTTCGCTGTCTGAGGAGAACGAAATCCTAAAAAAAGCCCTGGGCTTCCTTGCGCAGAAGTAACCAATATCTTTGATTACATTCACCAAGAAAGCCATCACCACCAGGTAACCAAGATGTGCCGAATCCTCGGTGTTTCCAGAGCTCAGTATTATCATCATCGATCCCCAAAGCCTTCAAAACGCCGGGCCGAAGATGCGGACTTGAAACAACGGATTCTGCGGATCTTTGCGGAATTTAAGCAGCGATACGGTGTTATGAAGATCCACCATGAATTGAATCTGGAACTTCAACCACTGCAGCTTCGGTGCAGTCCACGACGGATTTCCCGGCTCATGAAGGAACTGGATA
The DNA here is from genome assembly GCF_042847315.1 of Lacticaseibacillus jixiensis. Lineage (NCBI taxonomy): Bacteria > Bacillati > Bacillota > Bacilli > Lactobacillales > Lactobacillaceae > Lacticaseibacillus > Lacticaseibacillus jixiensis. Next base: position 215 of record NZ_BAAFPR010000097.1, on the reverse strand, counting down.
TCCACTCCGTTACCGTCAACCTGGATTATTCACCTCGGTATTGGGGACATGAAATCGCATCTGGCCGGTCTGAAAGCAACGTTTGGATCGTTGCGAATACTGACTGAGCGGAGAAGTTGGTGATCGATGCACCACGAACAGACCGACCCAGTTTTCGGCTCGACGCACGACCTATTCAGTTATTCAGTTCAGGTCGCCAACTGATGGACTTCGTC
>NZ_BAAFPR010000096.1:0-1040 GCF_042847315.1 Lacticaseibacillus jixiensis | reverse complement strand
GACCTGTTATCATTAAAGTTCCTACACAATTAATGAAAGAGGTATCGTCTTGATGCAAGAACAGAATATCATGTCTCACACCAAAGGTCACCATCTGACTGCTTTCGAACGTGGAAAAATCGCTGCACTTCATGGAGAGGAGAAGTCAAATCGAGAAATTGCACGCATACTTGGTATCTGCCGGCAAACCGTCGCCAACGAGCTAAACCGAGGCCAGATCGATCAGGTTCAGAAGGTCAATGGCAAGCGTGTGTATCGCACTGAATACAGCGCTGAGACAGCCCAGCTTCGCTACGAAGAGAACCGGCGGCGATGCCACAGACCTCTCAAGCTCGTCCAAGCCGCTGACTTCATCGCTCACTTCACAGAACACTTCAAACAAGACGGCTGGTCCCCAGACGCCGTGGTTGGCCGAGCCAAGGAAAAGAAGCTCTATCGACCCGAGGAGATGGTTTGCACGGCGACGCTGTACAGCTACATTGATGCTCAGCTCCTGGAGATCAAGAATATTGATCTGCTGGAGAAGACCAGCCACCACATCAAGCACAAGGCCAACACCAAGCATAAACGCCTGCTTACTGGACGCAGTATCGATGAGCGCCCCAAACGTGTGGATAGTCGCCGTGAGTTCGGCCACTTCGAGTTAGATACAGTGGTGGGTAAGCGTGATGGTCAAGAGAGCGTCATTATGACGTTCATCGAACGCAAGTCCCGTTTCCAGTTCATGCGTCTGATTGATGGCCGCGACGCCGACTCCGTAAACTACGCCATGCGCGGTATCGTTGCGGAGTACGGCGACGTCATTAAAACAATTACTGCCGACAATGGCTCTGAGTTTGCCGACCTAGACTCGGTGCTCGATGGCGTGGCCACCGTGTACTATGCGCATCCATACCGTTCCAGCGAGCGCGGCACCAACGAGGTCCACAATAAGATGGTTCGGCGAGACTTTCCCAAAGGTGAATCCCTAGACGCTGTCAGCCCACAAGCTGTCGCCGAAACTCAAGATCGGCTCAACCGCCTCCCTCGTCGCCAACTCA
>NZ_BAAFPR010000095.1:0-1050 GCF_042847315.1 Lacticaseibacillus jixiensis | reverse complement strand
ACGCCGCCTATCGAGGTGCGATGAATCTTAATGAGTGCTGTAGCGCTGTGATGCTGATACTCTTGCATGCCGTCACGATGTATCTGTAATCCACAACAGGGAGGCTACCGAATAGTAACAGCAGTGAGTAGATTGATTGGAGAGTTACAATGGTCGACATCTATTACTGTGTCGGCCTTTTTTGGTTTCCAAACCGATATTATGACCGCAGTCAATGGTGTGGGTATTTCCTTTTCAGAGAGCGTCGGAATAGAATTATTATTCATAAATCTCGCGATCTATATTGCGGATGGTCATATTGATATGCGCTATATCGGCGCGTAAAGCCGATAACATTAAGAGTTTGTTACAGTACCAGCTTTTGTTTCAAAACGTGTCCCACAAACTGTCTGTATATGTTGAGAGCGAAAGTTCTCACAGACCTTCCGGAAGGATCTTGCAACGCATCGCCGCCGTGCGCGGCGTGCAGCGCGAAAGCCGCTAGCGCGAGCGGCGGCGGTCGGCTTTAGCCGGCCGCCACAAGCCCCCGGTCTCTAATAGGGGGGCAAATATTAGAGACAAAATACACGTAAGTAGGACGAAAGCGCCGGTGGCAAGCCACTTTGCGTAAGCAGAAAGAAGGCTTTGCTGTCAGGTCGCTTCGAAAGGAGCTAACATGCTGAAAGATTTGAACTTAGTCGGCGGGATGACGAATACCGACTGGCTAAACCAGTTTCATGATGAGATGCGCACGCACAAGATCACTCAGGGCCAATTAGCGAAGACGGCTGATTACAGTCGATCGCATTTGAACCAGCTGCTGACGGGAAACAAGCCGATTAACCAACAAGCGCGGTTGCGATTGACGTTGGCACTGCGGTCGTTGACCGGCCAGAACAACGTTGACGTCTGTATTGATTACTTGGGCGTTACCTTCAAGTCGCACGACTATGAAGAACTGGTGACCGAACTGTTCCAGATTAACCTGAATCACTTTAATCTCAAAGAAGGGGCGCGATACGGGTACGCGGCGACCTTCAAATGTGGTGAAATCGATGTGTTGCTGTCGCC
>NZ_BAAFPR010000094.1:0-1077 GCF_042847315.1 Lacticaseibacillus jixiensis | reverse complement strand
CAGAATCGTCGTTGGTCTGGTAACTTGAGGCACTGATTGGCAAGTTGCCTAAAGTTGATACGATGAAGAAACTCTTGGAACAAAACGAGCCCGGCGTCATTTGAAAGTTGACCGCCGTCGGCGGTCACAGTCACATTGGTATTGCATTGCAGGGATAAGCTGGTTAAAGTTGAGATGGTGTGAAGCCTCGCTTTCGTGATGGTTTTTGTCGACTTAACCTTAGCATATAGGCGCACCCAATGGGTGAAACACCAAAGCAGCGCAGTCCCGTGTGAATCATGGGATTGCGCTGCTTTTTTGAAATTCTATGAATAATCCAGGTGTTATCGTCTCTTAATAAGGGAAATCGCAAGTGGTTTGTGGAAGCAATGCTATACATCGAGTTAGGAACTGCGCCTGATAAAGCAGGCGCAGAAATCAATGGTAAGGTCAGCCGCATGGCAGACGCCATTATGGACCAAAAGGCGTCGATGGTTGACCCCAAAATTCTTTCCGCATTAGCACCAACATCAGCACGCTAATCACGCTTGGTTGCAATCTCCAAACGTGATATAATATAGACACAAAGGGCGCTGACTCTGCTGAAGTCAACGCCCCGTCGCAGAACCGTTTTAAGAACGGTGGTCAGATTAGACAAGCACTAAGCCGCTAAACTCGCCAAAAGTTAGAAGCGGCTTTTTGCGTGCTCATTTTTTCCGGATTTCTCCGAACGCCATCATCAGTTTGCGCACCTGCGTAAGCAGGCGGGTCAAAGCCTTGACCAAACGTGTTACCACATTGATCAAGACGACCAGCGCACCGATGACGGCTGTGATTGATACTAATGCACCAATCACAAGCTTGGCTGTACTCCTTTCTACCAGAATCTGACGCCAAGGTTTTTACACCATAGGCCTCACCCTCTCTCGAAGTTCGTACCACCGCTCATTAAACTTTTCTGCTAATCTAATTAGTGGCTGGTGAATTAGCCCTAACTTTCAGGCAAATCCACGATAACTTTGTAATCAATCTTCACCGCAGTCTTATTCTTTTTGGCAGTAATCGAAATTGGTCTACTTAAAACTGCGAGAAGATTTT
>NZ_BAAFPR010000093.1:0-1139 GCF_042847315.1 Lacticaseibacillus jixiensis | reverse complement strand
TATGCTACCCGTAGTATACAGGAGGTTTCTGTATTGTTGGTCAATTTCTTCGCCGACCTTGGACAATTTTTTCGCCGAGTGGTGTCAAAAACTTCGCATTACCTGGTAAAGCTATATGCCGTCTTCAGATAGCTTCAACGACATCGCGATCAGACAACCCAGTACGTTGCTTGATTAGCTGGGACCCATACAACAGGCGAAATGGTTTACCAGCACGGCCAAGCTTCGAAGGAAAAGCCAATTGGTATGCCTCGCTTAACTTCTGCCATGGCATTTGATCCGCAAGCTGAACCCACTCGTTGTCTGCACTGAGCGGTGTGCTCAGTGCAGTACCAAAGGATTCAATTGAGAGTTGCGTGACTGTTTGGTAAGCAGGAGATAACCACACGTTCATAACGCCAAAATCGGGTCAAGGCACATCTCTATGATGTGTCTTGGCCCGATTTTCTATTGCTAGTCCAGACTAATGTTCCATGGCAAGTATGGCGCCAGCGTGGTTTCATTCAGTTCAAATTCTGGTATCTGTGGAAGCTTTTCAAATAAGCACTTCAAATACTTGAATACATCCAACTGATTGGCCTTGGCAGTCTCACACAAAGTCATCAGGTTCGCATTTGCTTCGGCACCATCGACACTGGTACTGAATAAGTAGTTCTTACGTCCGATCACCAAGTCTTTGACGCTGCGCTCAGTCGCATTGTTGCTAAAGTCGATCTCGCCGTAGTCCATGAGCCGGTCAAGATAGATCCGCTGATTTTGGGCATACTTCACCGCTCTTCCCAATGCGCCTTTTGGCAGCGCAGTGAGGCCATCGATCCATGCCCAGAATTTTTTCATGAGCGGAGCGATGTTCTTTATTCTAAAAGCTTGGCGTTCTCCCGCCGGCGCATGCTGAACTTGTCGCTCCAACATAAACATGGTGTCGATCAACTTCAACGGTACCGAGTCTTCGATGCCGTTTTTCAAGTGCACAGCGGCGTCATAGAATCTGCGTCGAACATGCGCCATACATCCAGTGCGGGTGATCGCATCATCAAGCTTGTTATAGCCTGAATAGCCATCACACTGGAGTACGCCAGAGAAGCCTTCGTACAATTCTTGAGCGAACGCTCCGGCGCGTGTGGCATCATACGCGTAAT
>NZ_BAAFPR010000092.1:0-1151 GCF_042847315.1 Lacticaseibacillus jixiensis | reverse complement strand
CAGAATCGTCGTTGGTCTGGTAACTTGAGGCACTGATTGGCAAGTTGCCTAAAGTTGATACGATGAAGAAACTCTTGGAACAAAACGAGCCCGGCGTCATTTGAAAGTTGACCGCCGTCGGCGGTCACAGTCACATTGGTATTGCATTGCAGGGATAAGCTGGTTAAAGTTGAGATGGTGTGAAGCCTCGCTTTCGTGATGGTTTTTGTCGACTTAACCTTAGCATATAGGCGCACCCAATGGGTGAAACACCAAAGCAGCGCAGTCCCGTGTGAATCATGGGATTGCGCTGCTTTTTTGAAATTCTATGAATAATCCAGGATCATGTAAGTTATTAAGGGGGACGCATATGAGTAATGTATTAACCTGGATTATTCACCTCGGTATTGGGGACATGAAATCGCATCTGGCCGGTCTGAAAGCAACGTTTGGAGCGTTGCGAATACTGACTGAGCGGAGAAGTTGGTGATCGATGCACCACGAACAGACCGACCCAGTTTTCGGCTCGACGCACGACCTATTCAGTTATTCAGTTCAGGTCGCCAACTGATGGACTTCGTCCATGAGCCGACTAAACCAGTTCTTGTAAACATAGTTAGAAGCAAGATGAATCACCACACGACGGGCGTGCCAAGTAATCCTACCGGCGATGTGAAAGAGACTGAACCGTAGCGAGGAGATGGTTGAACGACGGTCTTCCGAGACAAAGAGCTGTTTAAAGAGCTGAACCAGGTTATAGGCAATACCGGTGATCAAGGCTCGTGCAGTGTTCCGTGCAAAAGTTGAGCTGTCTGTTTTGTCAAAGCCAAACCCGCATTTCAGCTCCTTAATTTGGTTCTCAGCATTGCCCCGCTGTCTATAGGTCTTGAACAAAGTCTCTGGAGCCTCGGAGGCCAGGCTGGTCACTACGAATGCGTGGTTCCAGGGAACTAGCTCATCTGCCGTATGAGTAGAACATACGATAACACGGCGAGCTTTACCCCATGACGCGGCCTGATACTTGAATTCGTGGTAGACGCATTTGCTCTCTTCATATTTTGGAGGGCAATCCACTAAGGCCGTTTCTGCCAGCTTCCCAAGCTTTGAATTTGCCTTGAGTCGAACCAAAAAGTCGACGCCATGTGTGTCGCACATCTCGTAAAATTTTGGCG
>NZ_BAAFPR010000091.1:0-1161 GCF_042847315.1 Lacticaseibacillus jixiensis | reverse complement strand
GACGAAGTCCATCAGTTGGCGACCTGAACTGAATAACTGAATAGGTCGTGCGTCGAGCCGAAAACTGGGTCGGTCTGTTCGTGGTGCATCGATCACCAACTTCTCCGCTCAGTCAGTATTCGCAACGATCCAAACGTTGCTTTCAGACCGGCCAGATGCGATTTCATGTCCCCAATACCGAGGTGAATAATCCAGGACCATAGTTCATTTGTGGTGCATTAGTTGTGATCCGAGTATTTAGGATAGGGGAGTAAGCAATGTCTGATACAAACTCGCTTACACAAGCGAAAGTAAATAAGAAAGACGAGTTTTACACGGAATGGGCCGACATTGAAAAGGAAATGAATGCCTATATAGAGTATGACGCTGACGTTTTTCGTGATAAAACCATATTGTTACCAGCCGACGATCCATTTGAGAGTAATTTCTTCAAGTTTTTCGCAACGCATTTCAATGATTACGGACTCAAGAAGCTGATAGCCACTAGTTATGATCCTAGTCCAATGGTTAACACACAGCTTGAATTGTCTCTGTTTAATGATGATGACTCTTTGGCTGATGGCAAATCTACGAAGATTAGCAAAGCTTATAAAATTGAATTAACAGATGTTTCAGATTTCGATAAAGATGGCCGTGTGAATATTACTGACGTACAGGAGCGCCTTAAATATGAGCGATTAAAGCTTGGTAAAGGTAAGACGTCAGCCATCTTGTCGTATCTTGAAGGCGATCCCGATCCGGATGGTAAAACGACGTTTTCTGCTGGTGATTTTCGAAGCCAGGAAGTTAGTGCGTTGCGTGACGAGGCTGATGTTGTAATTACGAATCCACCATTCTCGCTGTATCGAGCTTTTCTGGATTGGGTTGAGCCAGAAAAACGGATGTTTTCGATAATTGGAAACGTGACCTCGGTTACGCATAAGAATGCGTTTCCGCTTATTATGAATAACGTTATGTGGCTTGGAGAATCAATACATTCTGGAGATCGCGAGTTTCAAGTGCCAAAGTCATATCCATTGGCCGCTGCTGGTTGGTGTCGCGCGGCACGCTATTTCGGCCACCATTCGTCACATTGTTTCGGATTGAAACGCCTTTGTTTCGCCGAGATAATGTGACGTTTTTGATTCTCACATTACTGCTCCCGCAGATTATTCCATCTTC
>NZ_BAAFPR010000090.1:0-1186 GCF_042847315.1 Lacticaseibacillus jixiensis | reverse complement strand
ACCAACGAGGTCCACAATAAGATGGTTCGGCGAGACTTTCCCAAAGGTGAATCCCTAGACGCTGTCAGCCCACAAGCTGTCGCCGAAACTCAAGATCGGCTCAACCGCCTCCCTCGTCGCCAACTCAGATATCGGACGACCGAGGAAGTCTTCGTCGCTGAGCGCGCTCGAGCTCAGCGACGAGCTGCCAAGGTAGTCGTAGCCAGCTAACTCAACTCATCAAAGATAACAGTTCATCTCACGGTGTCGTGCCATGGGGTGGCTAACTTGTTCTTGCAATTTGCGAAAGACATTGTGAAACACATAATCAAAAAAATAAAATCGATGTAGTTAGTGGCTGTTCAAAAACGCGTAGTGACTGATACTAGTGATTTTAAGACGTTACTGTCTTATAATAAATCCTGGATTATTCACCTCGGTATTGGGGACATGAAATCGCATCTGGCCGGTCTGAAAGCAACGTTTGGAGCGTTGCGAATACTGACTGAGCGGAGAAGTTGGTGATCGATGCACCACGAACAGACCGACCCAGTTTTCGGCTCGACGCACGACCTATTCAGTTATTCAGTTCAGGTCGCCAACTGATGGACTTCGTCCATGAGCCGACTAAACCAGTTCTTGTAAACATAGTTAGAAGCAAGATGAATCACCACACGACGGGCGTGCCAAGTAATCCTACCGGCGATGTGAAAGAGACTGAACCGTAGCGAGGAGATGGTTGAACGACGGTCTTCCGAGACAAAGAGCTGTTTAAAGAGCTGAACCAGGTTATAGGCAATACCGGTGATCAAGGCTCGTGCAGTGTTCCGTGCAAAAGTTGAGCTGTCTGTTTTGTCAAAGCCAAACCCGCATTTCAGCTCCTTAATTTGGTTCTCAGCATTGCCCCGCTGTCTATAGGTCTTGAACAAAGTCTCTGGAGCCTCGGAGGCCAGGCTGGTCACTACGAATGCGTGGTTCCAGGGAACTAGCTCATCTGCCGTATGAGTAGAACATACGATAACACGGCGAGCTTTACCCCATGACGCGGCCTGATACTTGAATTCGTGGTAGACGCATTTGCTCTCTTCATATTTTGGAGGGCAATCCACTAAGGCCGTTTCTGCCAGCTTCCCAAGCTTTGAATTTGCCTTGAGTCGAACCAAAAAGTCGACGCCATGTGTGTCGCACATCTCGTAAAATTTTGGCG
>NZ_BAAFPR010000089.1:0-1202 GCF_042847315.1 Lacticaseibacillus jixiensis | reverse complement strand
AAAATCTTCTCGCAGTTTTAAGTAGACCAATTTCGATTACTGCCAAAAAGAATAAGACTGCGGTGAAGATTGATTACAAAGTTATCGTGGATTTGCCTGAAAGTTAGGGCTAATTCACCAGCCACTAATGTAATCGATGATTATTCACAAGAAATAACAGTTTACAATCAACAAACCGAGCAAACTGACCTGATCCTTCTTAAAACCGACGCGTCGGGCAAAAGAGAATCATACCTTTGGTACAATTCAGGGTTCCGTTCAATCGATGAACTAAATACACAAACTGCGGACGAAGCTTACAGTTCTACTGATTTACCACTGAATAGTGATACGTCTTGGATGTATAAAGCAGCTTGGCAATCCCAAACCAATAAATTCAGCCTAAACCCGAACAAGATATCATCAGTTGTAGCAGTTTTCGCTGCAAAGGTCCCTGCTCCTGCTACATTCTGGGTCGAACTAGCCAATGCCATAATTGGAATGGCACCAACAGTATACATCAAAACAATTTATCATTATCAGCACACTTGAACAGAAATTCTATATTCAAATATGGGTATACTCGAAATCAAATTATACTGGACAACTGTATTATCGGAAAACTGAAACGCAGGATGTTTATTTGGGATAAGCTAATCACCCAGAGGACAGGAATATGCCACATCAACATAACAATTTAGTAAATTCCATAAATAAATTCAACACAGTATTCGCGTGGATCATGGTTCCGATACTTCTCGTCGTTAACATGCTTAACACTCGGCGATGGAACATCATCATAGTTGCTGCATATTTAACGGTCGGTGGGATTGGCTTGATCATATCTGGTGTATTTAAAGGAATTACGCCAGAACGTGCAACAAAATATTCAGAAGTGTTTACCGATTCAAAGAATAAAGTCTGGAAAAACGTCATTAGGTTGGGCACTGGTTTGCTCACGTTAGGGTTAGGGGTATATCTGTTAGTAAGTCAGCTCACCTGATGATGCTCGCAATAAGCAAGACACCAAGACAGTCAGACGCCATTGATCAAACGACGACTTCATGCATTGAGCGCGTATTAGCACACAAAGAGCGTAAGCACCCAATAACAGACCGTCTTGAAAATCAATAGAGGCCCGTTCCCAGATTCAGGGAAGCGGACCTCTTTGCTTTAAGCGACGGTCGATTGGGCGGTACCGGTAAATGTTTGGTTCCAAGGCA
>NZ_BAAFPR010000088.1:0-1228 GCF_042847315.1 Lacticaseibacillus jixiensis | reverse complement strand
CAAACCAAAGGTGTTGTCGAAGCCTTGGCCCGTACCACGGAACGTCTGCGGGTCTATAACAATGAGTTTTACGACGAAGTGGATCTGGTCAATATCGTTGATGAACTGTGTTACGACCTCAACCACGAGGTCTCACAAGCTACCGAAGAGATACCCATCTACAAGTGGGAGAACGAAGAAAAGGAGTACCTGCACGAGCTGCCAGATAACCTTCTCGATCCATACTTCGAAGAAGACATTACCCGTGTCGTCTCCAAAGAATCGATGGTGATCTTTCGCAAATGCAAGTACTCCGTAGATCCGCGCTACATTGGTCGCACCGTTGGCATCGAGTTGACCGATGATGAGCAGCATATCCAAATCTATTATAACGGAGAGATGATTCGCGCGCACGAGATTACGACCCATCAATTTAACTACAACACGGACGACCAGGTGGAGATCCTGGGCTCAGACCTGCTTAAAGGCCAAGACCCCGAAGATATTCTGGGCTTCATCAAAGAACATCTGAGCGATTACGACAAAGTGTGAGGTCACAGCCCATGACGAAATTTCAAGAATTACTGACTAATCTGGATGCATTAGGCCTAGGCAAGATGCATGCTTATTTGCCTGACTACATCGACCAAATCAACGCCCAGCAACTATCGTTCACCGACGCAATGCTAAACCTCACCGAAGCAGAATTACACTGGCAAAGTGATCAAGAAGTTGAACGGATCATTCACCGCGCACACTTTCCGCAAGCGAAGACGCTTAAGGCGTTTGACTTTGATTTCCAGCCAAACATCAACAAACAAGAAGTACTTGGTTTCCAAGACCTTGCCTTCATGGAGAAGCGAGAGAATCTTGTCTTCATCGGCAGCCCGGGGGTGGGTAAGACCCACTTGGCCATCAGCATCGGCATCGAGGCGTGCCGGCAAGGCAAGCGTACGCTGTTTATCAACTGCCATGAGCTTCTGAGCCGGCTTCGTGCTGCATATGAGAGAGGTGACTTGGATCGTAGTATCAATCGATATGCGCGCTATGACCTATTGGTGGTCGACGAGATCGGGTATCTGCCAATCGATCACGACGAAGCCAATCTCTTATTTCAGCTGGTCAATGCAAGGTATGAGAAACACTCAACCATCATCACCAGCAACACCGACTTATCCGGCTGGGTAGAAATCTTCCAGAACCCAACTGTGACTGCGGCAATCCTGGACCGTCTAGTTCACCATGTACA
>NZ_BAAFPR010000087.1:0-1331 GCF_042847315.1 Lacticaseibacillus jixiensis | reverse complement strand
CCGACGATACGGCGTGAAAACAAGTCCATGAAGGTACATAAACAGACTAACCTTAGTGGTGAAGATTGATTCGACGGAATCTTTCTTCACCACTTTTCGTTTAGGCGTAAAGTGGAAGTGAAGTTGACCTGTCGTGGGCTTTTTTGGCGCTAGACGTCGCAACATAAATTGGCAACTTCACCGCACCATCACATAATCTGTTCGTAGTCTGTTGGCCTTGAGGTCGTGTATTGAAAATTAGAATGATGGTGTGATTACGTAAAAAAGCCGAAAAGGATGGTGTTCGTAATGGTAGTTGTATTTGGGATCGATGTTAGTAAGGCGACTTCCAATGTCGCTGTGGTCAACGACGATACCACTGTGTGGCAATCGAAGATCAACAATGACTGGTTTGGTTTTCAAGAGTTGCTCAAGCATCTACAAGAGTATCGCGAACCTCAAATCGTCTTCGAAGCTACTGGGGTCTACTCACAACGTCTCAAGCGCTTCTTAGACGATCATCAGTATCGGTATACGCAACTTAATCCTCTGGCCGCAAAGAAGCAGCTGGATGGTTTGCGTACGCGAAAAACTGACAAGAATGATGCCTTACATTTGGCGCAGACACAGTTGATCTTCAAGCGTCGGCTTACTTACTATCAAGATCCGGTTTATCGTGATTTGATGAATCTAAGTCGCTTCTATCAAGAGATAAACGCTGACTTAGTGAGTGAGAAGAACCGACTTCACCGTAGTGTCCAACTGACCTTTCCAGAAGTTGAGCAACTTTTATCCAAGCCTACCGGCAAGATGTATTGGGCAATTGTGCAATTGTATCCACACCCCGATTGTTTGAGTGAACTCACGCCAGATGATGTTCGTGAGCAGATAGCAAGCGTTGTTTCGCATCACGGGAAAGCTGCGCTTCAAGCGACCGCGACCAAATTGCTTAACCTCGCCCAAGTAGCTTACCCAGCCGAATCAATCGATTCACCGACGCTTGAGCAAACACGTTATCATGCCAAACAAGTCGCGGAACTAGAAGCGTATAAAGATCAGATCATCGATCAAATGGTTCAAATCGCCAAGTCACTCCCAGAATTCGAGATCCTCATGAGTATCCCTGGTTTTGCGGAAAAGACGGCGGTGCGGTTGATTGGTGAGCTGGGCGATATCCGGCGCTTCGGAAGTAGTAATAAGCTCAACGCTTACGTTGGTATTGATCTGCGGCATTATGAGTCTGGCAATTTCATTGCGGCCGACCAGATCAGTAAACGTGGCAATCATATTGCCAGAGCAGTTCTGTATCGAGCAATCAACAACATCGCCAGTGCCGCCAAGACAAAACCCAA
>NZ_BAAFPR010000086.1:0-1360 GCF_042847315.1 Lacticaseibacillus jixiensis | reverse complement strand
TAGTGGCTGGTGAATTAGCCCTAACTTTCAGGCAAATCCACGATAACTTTGTAATCAATCTTCACCGCAGTCTTATTCTTTTTGGCAGTAATCGAAATTGGTCTACTTAAAACTGCGAGAAGATTTTCCAAATTCGCCATGACCACACCAGTGTCTACGGCAACCGCAATTGTCTCTGCGGTCTTCTCTTTGACAAGATCCAATCCGAGATTCCCCTTTACGAACGAGAATCGGCGTTCAATTTCGCCGCGGCGGTTCTCTGCGTCTTGATCCTGATGGCGCTGTGCTGGATCCACATGCTTTGGTTTACGTCCAAGCCGCGGTCCACTCACGCGGATACCAAGGTTGGCACACATCCCAATGTTTTCGCGAGTTCGATACAGTGTGTCCAACAGTACCTCGTCTGGATATTCGCCGTGCACGTCGTAGTAGTGATCAAGTGTCGATCCAAGGTCACCACTTTCATTGAAGGCATTGAAAGAGAAACGCTCAATGTCAATCACGCCATCCATGATCGAAACATCGATCTTTGGTCCAAACTCAACCGGGGACTTTGATTTACCTCGCATGATTGGACGAATCTCCGGCTGACTTAAGCTTACGATCCGGTTTTCGACACGATGCGTGTGGTTGCGATACATGTAATCTTGTTGGTCAAAGACTAAGCGAATGACGCCAAGTCGCTTAGCCCGCGCCGCGGTCAAGGTCGCACCTTGGTCGATCATCTCATCGACATAGCGCAAGTCGCGACGAATGTATTGAAGTTGGGCTTTGATTTGCTTTTGTGTGAGCTTCCCCCAACGTCGTGGTTTGCGTGAAAAGGCAGTCCACTTTGCGTGAGCTTCACGCTTGTAAGTCCGTGGTGGTGCAATTTGAAGCTGTTTAGCCATGACTTTAATGTCATCTTCTAGGTTTGTTCTCGCCTGATTAAGTAGATGCGTATCTTGGGGAAACTTGATATTCACCGGAGTACAAGTTGCGTCGGTGATCATCACCGACTTGGTTGGTAAGTGGCGTTGAAGTCGTTCCCGAACCGTATCGGTCATGATATTGCGGATCAATTCAGAAATCGGCGCGATCCGCCGGCGAAAGTACGCCAGCGCCGTGTGATCGAATGGGACTTTAAGTTGATACTGAGGGATACCAATGAAGTATTGATAAGCCGGGGTGTCACGAATCGCTTCGACAACGTCTCGATCAGACAAACCCGTTCGTTGCTTGATCAACTGAGCACCATACAACAGGCGAAATGGTTTACCAGCACGGCCAAGCTTCGAAGGAAAAGCCAATTGGTATGCCTCGCTTAACTTCTGCCATGGCATTTGATCCGCAAGCTGAACCCACTCGTTGTCTGCACTGA
>NZ_BAAFPR010000085.1:0-1385 GCF_042847315.1 Lacticaseibacillus jixiensis | reverse complement strand
TCACTGCTGTTACTATTCGGTAGCCTCCCTGTTGTGGATTACAGATACATCGTGACGGCATGCAAGAGTATCAGCATCACAGCGCTACAGCACTCATTAAGATTCATCGCACCTCGATAGGCGGCGTGGTGTTACCCTCAAAAGTGAGACAGTGAATCTAGTATAATGACATCAAAGTATGATTACTGGAGGATCTGTTATGGCTAAGAAGTACAACCAAGATTTCAAAGACATGCTCATCGAACTACACGCTGCCGGCAAAGGACCAGGCGAATTAAGTAAAGACTACGACGTTCCCATCGCAACTTTGGGCAAATGGTTCACTGAGCATAAACAAGCATCGACCAAGGATCCTTCAAGTGCAGAATATGCGAAGATGCGAGCCGAATACCTTCAAATGAAGCAGGAGAATGAGATCCTAAAAAAAGCCTTGGGCATCTTCGCGAAACAAAGCAAGTGACGAACCGCGATTTGTATGCCTTTATTGAAACTCACGACTTCCCGATCGTCACAGCCACCGATGCTTTATCCGTACCACGAGGTTCTTATTATCGCTACTGCAATCACGAAGAAACGCCAACCGAGAAGCGTCGGGAAGAAATACGAGCACAACTACACGTCGCCTATAAAGCCGCAAAAGGCCGATACGGCGCACCCAAGCTCACCTTTATGATCAACCAACAACGGGAGGACCACGTTGGTCAAAAATTGATCCAAAAGCTCATGCGTGAAGAAGGATTGCGTTCGATCACTCGCCGAAAATATCGCGCAGCACCAGCAGCAAATCCAGTAGCTGAGCGGAACAACCTATTGGCACAAGACTTTAGTACAACAGCTATCAATCAGAAATGGGCCGGTGATATTACTTACGTTCAAACGGCGAAAGATGGTTGGACTTATTTTCTACCATTAGTCAAGCACTAATACTGATTTAATCACGTTTTCTTTTAGGTATTGGTGAACCACATCTTCTGAAATTAGAGTAAGAGTCAATCTGGATTGCTAGTTTTGGAGTTTCTGGGTACATCAAATAAGCCCCTGGTATTTTCATTTTTCACCTAAGGGTTTACACTGTTCACGTAGTCAGATTGGTTGGCGCTTGACGTCGTATGAATACAACTGACTCGTTGTCACGAGATGATAAATCGTTCGTAGTAGGCGACTCATCGCGGCGATCGCAACTTTCTTTGAGCCAACGGGTTTTCCGTTGACCACGGGGAGTTGCTTTTTTCGTCTCTGATAGAAGTCGTTGATATGATTGGGTTTTGTCTTGGCGGCACTGGCGATGTTGTTGATTGCTCGATACAGAACTGCTCTGGCAATATGATTGCCACGTTTACTGATCTGGTCGGCCGCAATGAAATTGCCAGACTCATAATGCCGCA
>NZ_BAAFPR010000084.1:0-1399 GCF_042847315.1 Lacticaseibacillus jixiensis | reverse complement strand
TCGGTTTTCGGACATTTCCCATGCATTTATGAAATTCACTCGGAGGTTTTATCCATGGTTTATCGTCAAAGTCCCCACCAACTCTCTTTTGAATCCTTTGGTTGCGGTCTGAGTACACCGCTCAGTCCAAATAATGAGTGGGTGCGCTTAGCCGATATTTTTCCGTGGAAAGAACTCGATGAGGCATACCAATTGGAGTTTTCCAAGAAAAGTACTGGGCGCGCGGCTAAACCATTTCGGATGCTTTATGGCGCTTGACTGATTCAGAATCGAATGAAACTAACCGATCGCGGTGTGGTCGACGCAATTCGAGATACGCCGGCTTATCAGTATTTCATCGGGCTTTCGGAATATCGTGCAGAGAAGCCCTTCGCATACACCAGCTTGTGTACCTTCCGTAAACGGATTGCGGATATCTCTGAACTGGTCAGAAACATTATCAATGATTGGCTTCGTGCCAAGATCGAAGCCTTGGTGCCATTCAAGGTTGACGTGATGATCACGGATGCCACAGCGATTCCGGTGAAGATCCGCTATCCCCAAGATACCTCGCTGCTCAATCAAGCCCGCAAGAATCTTGAAGACATGGCCATTGACATGGCGCATCAACTGAATGTCCCTAATCCACGCATGTATAAGCGTGAAGCCAAACAAGTTTGGACGGCTTTCTCACGCCATCCAAAGAGCCAAAAGCAATCCGTTCACAAGCAAGTTAAAGCGCAACTTCAATACGTCCGTCGCGACTTGCGCTACATCAATGAATTCATTGATACAGGGGCAATCTTAACCGCCAAACAAGCAGTACGCTTGGGTGTCATCCGAATCTTATTTGACCAACAATGGTATATGTTTGAACACAAGATTCACCATGTCGCAGACCGGATTGTTAGTCTCCAACAGCCTTATATTCGACCGATCCAGCGTGGTAAGGCGAAAGCCAAAGTTGAGTTTGGGGCCAAGATTGACGCATCGTTAAGTGAGGGCATCGTTGATATTGAGCGTTTCGAATTCAGGGCTTTCAATGAGAGTAAAGACTTTGAAGCGACCTTGGATCATTACTTCGACTTGCATGGCCATTACCCAGATGAGGTGTTGGCAGACACGCTTTATCGCAACCGCGACAATCGAAAGTTGTGTAAGGACCTAGGCATCACCCTGTGCGGACCTAAACTTGGCGCAAAGCCCAAACACATTGATGCCAAGAAACGCCGCCAGGATACGGACGCAGAGAATCGACGCGGGGCCATTGAACGCCGATTCGCCTTTCTCAAAGGGTCAGTAGGTTTGGACTTAGTCAATACCCGAACAGCTGAGTCATTGGCCGTTAAAATCGATCAGGCAATGGTATTAAGCAATGCGCTGACATTCTTGAGAGTGTTTGCTATACCAATTTTAATTT
>NZ_BAAFPR010000083.1:0-1556 GCF_042847315.1 Lacticaseibacillus jixiensis | reverse complement strand
AAATCTTCTCGCAGTTTTAAGTAGACCAATTTCGATTACTGCCAAAAAGAATAAGACTGCGGTGAAGATTGATTACAAAGTTATCGTGGATTTGCCTGAAAGTTAGGGCTAATTCACCAGCCACTAGTTATCGATGGCAACCTATTGCGTCAAACTCTGGTTCGTAGGAAAGTGTAAGCGAATATATGGATATGTGGAAAGGAGTACACCGAAGTGTATAGCGAAGATGATTACTTAATGATATCTGGGATTCAACATTTTATGTACAGTGAACGTCAGTGGGCGCTGATTCATGTTGAGCAGCAATGGGCAGAGAATTTTCAAACGTTTAGTGGGCAAGAATTGCATGGACATGTTGATGATCCGTTCATTAAGGAAAAGCGAAATGATGTGATAATATCGCGTTCTTTGCCGGTTAGCTCGTCCAAAATGGGAATGTATGGGATTTGTGATGCAGTGGAGTGGCACGAGAATGATGGTGGAGTGCCTTTGCCAAATCGAACAAAAAGATATCTACCTAAGGTCGTCGAATATAAGCGAGGTAAATCTAAACATGACCATTCGGATGAGTTACAGCTAGTAGCTTACACCGTTTGCTTGGAGGAAATGCTCAATTGTACTTTGAGTATTGGGGAACTTTTCTACTTTAAAACACGCCGTCGTGACCAGGTTGAGATTAATGCAGAGCTACGAGAAGAGTTGTCAGTGGTTGTGGCGCGAATGCACAAGTATTTTGACGATGGTTACACGCCCCCGGTCAATAAAATCGATGAAGGGAAAAAATCATCCCTAGACCAGCTGGTGCCGCCAGAGATTTTTAATCGTAGGAGTGCGCGTACATACATAGACAGAAGGATTAACGATTGAGAAAGTTACTGAATACATTATACGTAAATGAAGAAGATTCGTACCTACATTTGAAAGGAGCCAATGTTGCCGTATCGGTAGATCATGACGATATTGGGATGGTGCCGCTAATCAATCTCGAGGGCATTGTGAGCTTTGGACGGTCAGGGGCGAGCCCCGCTTTGGTTAATGAATGCTTGAATCGTAATATTGGGATCACCTTTATGAGCCCAGATGGGAGGTTTCTGGGACGGACAACGGGTACAGTTGACGGCAATGTTTTATTACGTAAGCAACAGTATCGTGATGCTGATGATGAACGAGTCAGTACATTTATTGCTCGAGATTTTATTACGGGCAAGTTATTCAATCAAAGGTGGATAGTTGAGCGGTTTTTACGTGAGCATCCTGAGGCAAATCAGGATGACTTTGCCAATTTGTCGGTCAACCTAAAGAGCGTTATCACCGACGTACGGAATGCTACCAATCTGGCTGAACTCAGGGGGATTGAAGGAAGTGCAGCAAAGGACTACTTTGCGCAATTCAATCACTTTATTCTGCGTAAAGGAACTGATTTTACCTTCCCCAGTTTACAATTCAAGTGCAACACCTTAGCGACTAGACCAAAAAGGCCATGAAGACCTATTCTTGTTAGTGCAACCAGACAAGAAAGCAGGAATCTTCATGACCCACTCTCAGATTAACACTCA
>NZ_BAAFPR010000082.1:0-1582 GCF_042847315.1 Lacticaseibacillus jixiensis | reverse complement strand
TTAGATAATATGAAGTGACCTCCTAGATTGTCAGGCCTGGGATTCGGAGGCATAATATCGTTTGTCAGAACAATAAAAGCCCTTACCCAATGACAATAGGAGGTCACTACGATGCAAAGTATAGTTTATGTTGGTATGGATGTCCATAAATCTACTTTCAGTCTTTGTGCATACAACAAGGATACCGCTGAGATTCTTGGAGAAACAAAGTGTGCATCAGATCCAAAGCTGGTCCTTAAGTTTATCAACCGTATCGCCCATAAATCCGAACCAGAAACGATTTTCAAGACTGGCTATGAGGCCGGTTGTCTTGGGTACGCACTGCGAAACTCACTCGTACAACTTGGCGTCGACTGCACGATTATGGCCCCTACGACGATGTACAGTGAAGCCAAACATAAGATGGTCAAGAATGACAAACTTGACGCTAGGATGATTGCCATAAATCTCGCAAATGGCAGTTATCATGAGGTCTACGTTCCCGATGATCAAGACGTCGAGGTCAAAGAATATATGCGCATGCGCAGCGATTTTCGAAAGGCGCTCAAACGCGTCAAGCAACAGCTGTCGGCATTATTATTACGCCATGGCATTCAATTCGACGGCGGCTCATCTTGGACCGCTGCCCATATCAAATGGATCAAAGCGCTGAAAGTCTCGACTATTATGCGTGTCACTATCGATGAGTATCTCGTTCAAGTTGAGGAGCTGATGGCGAAGATCGATCGTTTCGATCAGGTGCTGGAAGAGTTGTCCCACAACGACCGATACGCGGATAAGGTTCATGAATTACAGTGTCTCAAGGGCGTCGCAACGACCTCGGCGATGACACTGCACGTTGAGATTTCTGACTTTACACGCTTCCCTAACGCACGCGCATTTATGAACTATATCGGGTTAACCCCATCAGAGCATTCCAGTGGTGAACATTCAGACAACAAAGGTGGACTCACCAAGCAGGGCAACACTGCGGTTCGTTCTGCCTTGATTGAGTGCGCCCAAGCACTTGTCAAAGGACGGGTTGGTTATAAGTCCAAGCGAGTGGCTCATCGGCAAATTGGGCAACCTGCTCAAGTAATTGCGTATGCCAATCGAGCAACAGAACATCTGCAGAGAAAGTATCAACGAATGTTGGCAAGAGGTAAGAAAAAATGCGTTGCGACTGCCGCAGTTGCTAGAGAATTAGCAGGATTCATTTGGGGCATTGAAACTGAGCATATAGATTACTGATTCATACAGTTTAAACGATAGTACTAAGTTCAAGACCAAAACCAGCAATAGGAACGAAAGAACCACGTTGGCATCAATGACATCAAAAAGCTCCAGAATCTAGAGAGGTCCGGCAACATACGTTCCGCCTATCCTAGCACAGATCGTCAACCACATTGGCCATGCGGACTGACGGCTAAATCTGTGATCTACGCACTTAGATTATATTGCCTTCGACAGGACCATTAACTTAGTGGTAACCAATCCACGGATAACAGAGTGGCTAATCGTCGATGGACTCGATTCTGAAGCTTCTTGATGTCATTGATAAAGACGAAATTGTGGCTTGACAAAGGTCACTTCATAACAGGCG
>NZ_BAAFPR010000081.1:0-1634 GCF_042847315.1 Lacticaseibacillus jixiensis | reverse complement strand
AAACAATCTAAGATTAGTTCCGGTGGGAATTGAGGTTTTACCTCGATTCTTACCGGAACTTTCTTTTTGTCCGTTACACTGAAGATGAAGCTAAGATCGATCACAGCCTCAGGGACTTCGAGTCCGCAATTCAAAAGGATCTCCGTCATCTTCGTCGCGCAATTCTGGTTTAAGATTGTGGGTCTTTGAGATCGTGTTTAGGAAATGAGTTCCGAGATGAAGGTGTGGGTCAGCTTCACCAATTCAGGAAGGAAGTAATATTGTGTCCGATGTTTTCGCATTGGATGTTTCGAAAGGTCATAGTTATGGCGTATGGTATCGCGGTGATCAATGCTTGCGAGAGTTTAAGTGTCTGCACAACCAAGTTGGCTTCGCTCAACTGGATCAAATGATCAAGCAAGCCAATGATCCTGTCGTCTATTTTGAAGCGACAGGCATCTATTCTCAGCCGCTGGTACGCTTTTGCCAAGACCGTCAATTACGGTATGGCCGATTGAATCCGTTAGAGTTGCACCTGCATTCAGAGACCTTGCGGCGGGTGAAGACGGATCAAAAAGATGCCCACAGAATCGCCTTGTCTGTGATGCATCATCAATATCGGCTGACCACACCATGGGATCCGGAATATGAGCAGTTGCGCCAACTGAATCGCTTCTACCAACAGGTGATGAAGGATACCAAACTAACCCGATTAAAGCTTTACACTGCGCTCCAACAGACCTTTCCGGAAGTCGAGCAGCTCTTTAGTTCTCGAGTTTCAAAGCTTGCGCTGAACGTGATCTTACTGTTTCCGCATCCAGACTTTGTACGGGGTATCTCGCGGACTTGCTTAAAGAACAAACTGATGAGTGAAACAGATAAGAAATTGTCTAAAACCAAAGGGTTAAAGTACGCAGAGAAGCTGATTACTTATGCCAAAGATAGTTATCCCGCCGCTGATTCAGACAGTATCCAAGTCCAAGAAGTGCAATATTACTGTCGTCAGTTGATCGAGTTGACCACGCAGGAAGACACATTGCGCAAGCAAATGAAGACGACCGCAGAGCCCTTAGCACAATTTCAGCTTTATCAGTCCATGCCTGGCATCGGGGCATTATCGGCAGCTCAATTAGTTGGTGAAATTGGGGATATTCTACGCTTTGATAATGCTAATCAAGTTAATGCGTACATCGGTATCGATTTGAATCGCTATCAGTCTGGCAAGTATCAGCGCCAAGACCACATCAATAAGCGTGGTAATCCTCACGCCCGTGCACTACTTTATTTAATCGTCAAAAACATGATTCGCCAACAAGCCGCTGCGCCCAATCACATTGTCGATTATTACTACAAACTAAAAAAGCAACCCATCCCGAAGCGGGATAAGGTTGCCATCGTGGCTTGTATGAACAAGACACTGAAATGCCTATACGCCATGGTAATGGCAGGCACAAAGTATCGTTACCGATACACGGACTCGAAGTCCACTATTAGCGCGGAGTCGTAAGCTCCTACATCTGTATAGTAGTTCAAACCACCACATTTTTAAAGTGATCAGGCGAAGCGTATTTAGCTTACCAAAAAAGTGACGACCGTTTTCGGCCCCTCCCTCTTTGATACAGAGTCCACAAAACCTAAAACATAAAACATAAAAC
>NZ_BAAFPR010000080.1:0-1662 GCF_042847315.1 Lacticaseibacillus jixiensis | reverse complement strand
TCAAAGGCTATAAGAACGCCCACAAACGCAAGAACAAGAAGATATACGGCGACTCAATCGAGCTGCGTCCTGCGGCCGTGAATGACCGTACAGGCGTGGGACATTGGGAAGGCGACTTGGTCAAAGGTATTCGTTCGGCTGATGAGCCAGCGCTGATGACGCTCACAGAACGGTACAGCCGAACTGAAATCATCGTTAAGATACCTGACTATCATGCGGACACCTGCCTTAAAGCCTTGCAGGACACGATCAACGATTACGGTGCCAAGGAGTTTGAGAGTATCACGTTTGACAATGGTTCCGAGTTCGCCAAGCTGTCGGAGATCGTTGGAACCCAGATCTATTTTGCTCATCCATACTCGCCTTGGGAGCGCGGCACTAACGAGAACACCAACGGACTACTCAGGGAGTACTTCCCGAAGGGAAAGTCTCTCAGGGACGTTACGCTGGTTGAGATCCAAGCAGTCCAATCAGCACTGAACCATCGTCCCAGACGTATTCTGAACTATCTTCGACCATGCGATTACTACCGACGCATGGCTTAACAACCTAGACCACTATCAAGGATTCGTTATCATCGTTGCACTTGACTTGAAAATTGAGGACTGATTTTACCTTCACTGGAAGAAATCGACGGCCGCCAACGGACCGAGTTAATTCAATGATGTCCTTTGGTTATGCGCTACTCGCTCATGAGTGTACATCAGGTTTAGCGATGGTTGGCTTGGACCCGTATATTGGATTTATGCATCAGGATCGACCTGGTCGTACATCTCTGTCACTAGACTTAATGGAAGAACTACGGAGTGTTGTAGTGGATCGTTTGGTAATTAAGTTAGTCAATAAGCGTATCGTGAAACCCAGTGACTTTGAAGTTCGTGAGAATGGCGCTGTAATGATGACCGATAAGGGACGAAAACTGTTTTTAACGCAGTGGCAGTTGCATAAACAGGAGCAACTGGTACATCCATACCTTTCAGAGAAGGTTAGCTGGGGATTAGTGCCGTATATCCAAGCATTGTTACTGGCAAGGTATTTGCGTGGCGACCTTGATGAATATCCGCCGTTTTTATGGAAGTAGGTGTTAGTGATGATGATTGTGGTTGCGTATGATGTTGCGATTAGTGAGGGTAATGGTGCGCGAAGGCTGCGACATGTTGCAAAGGCCTGCACACGGTATGGACAGAGAGTTCAATTTTCATTGTTTGAGTGCGTTGTCGATCAGATGGAGTATTTGGAACTAAAAAGCCAGCTGGAATCGATTATCGATCCCAAGCTGGACAGTTTACGGTTCTACCGGTTGGGTAAGAACTACCGTACTAAAATTGAGCACATCGGTGCGAAGGCGGTTCCGGATGTTGAAGGACCGCTGATTATGTAAGAAAGCCGACCACCTATGGACCGGCTCTATCACATTGCCTTAATGGGCAATTGTAATATCATTTCAATTCGCATGGCATAGCCAAGAGATGCAAGTGTTAAACCTAATTCAGCATAACATAATTAATGCCATGTTTTTGGTTTTTATATTTAGTTAGTGGCTGGTGAATTAGCCCTAACTTTCAGGCAAATCCACGATAACTTTGTAATCAATCTTCACCGCAGTCTTATTCTTTTTGGCAGTAATCGAAATTGGTCTACTTAAAACTGCGAGAAGATTTT
>NZ_BAAFPR010000079.1:0-1685 GCF_042847315.1 Lacticaseibacillus jixiensis | reverse complement strand
CAGAATCGTCGTTGGTCTGGTAACTTGAGGCACTGATTGGCAAGTTGCCTAAAGTTGATACGATGAAGAAACTCTTGGAACAAAACGAGCCCGGCGTCATTTGAAAGTTGACCGCCGTCGGCGGTCACAGTCACATTGGTATTGCATTGCAGGGATAAGCTGGTTAAAGTTGAGATGGTGTGAAGCCTCGCTTTCGTGATGGTTTTTGTCGACTTAACCTTAGCATATAGGCGCACCCAATGGGTGAAACACCAAAGCAGCGCAGTCCCGTGTGAATCATGGGATTGCGCTGCTTTTTTGAAATTCTATGAATAATCCAGGTTAATATTTACGTCAAAATATATTAATATTACAAGATATGAATATACGACGAATTGATGAAGATTACAAGCTACATCTTGAAGCTTATGAAGACTTTTTTGGCAAGTGATGAAATTTATCGGTATGCTACCATTAGGAGGTGGGGAAGATGATCACGACATTAACTGAAGTGAATCCACAACAATTAGATCAAATCATGGCGATTTGGTTGGCGAGCAACTTAGAAGCTCATGACTTTGTCTCAGAGAGTTATTGGCATCACAATTTTGCGCTGGTCAAGCAACTGATGCCACAAGCAGAACTGACTGTGGTGCAAGTTGGCGGGGAAATTGTCGGCTTTGCTGGGATGCAGGAAGATTATTTGGCTGGTATTTTTATCGATGCGGCTTATCACCATCTTGGACTCGGCACGCAATTACTGACACATTTACAAGCGCGCCATCCGGTGATCACGTTAAATGTGTTCGATCAAAATTTGCAGGCCAAACAGTTTTATCAGCGTCACGGCTTTCACTTGGTGCAAAAACAATTCGATGAAGAACTGGGTGTGTGGGATTGGACCATGGCGAACTCACCAGCCTAGATTATTCACCTCGGTATTTGGGACATGAAATCGCATCTGGCCGGTCTGAAAGCAACGTTTGGAGCGTTGCGAATACTGACTGAGCGGAGAAGTTGGTGATCGATGCACCACGAACAGACCGACCCAGTTTTCGGCTCGACGCACGACCTATTCAGTTATTCAGTTCAGGTCGCCAACTGATGGACTTCGTCCATGAGCCGACTAAACCAGTTCTTGTAAACATAGTTAGAAGCAAGATGAATCACCACACGACGGGCGTGCCAAGTAATCCTACCGGCGATGTGAAAGAGACTGAACCGTAGCGAGGAGATGGTTGAACGACGGTCTTCCGAGACAAAGAGCTGTTTAAAGAGCTGAACCAGGTTATAGGCAATACCGGTGATCAAGGCTCGTGCAGTGTTCCGTGCAAAAGTTGAGCTGTCTGTTTTGTCAAAGCCAAACCCGCATTTCAGCTCCTTAATTTGGTTCTCAGCATTGCCCCGCTGTCTATAGGTCTTGAACAAAGTCTCTGGAGCCTCGGAGGCCAGGCTGGTCACTACGAATGCGTGGTTCCAGGGAACTAGCTCATCTGCCGTATGAGTAGAACATACGATAACACGGCGAGCTTTACCCCATGACGCGGCCTGATACTTGAATTCGTGGTAGACGCATTTGCTCTCTTCATATTTTGGAGGGCAATCCACTAAGGCCGTTTCTGCCAGCTTCCCAAGCTTTGAATTTGCCTTGAGTCGAACCAAAAAGTCGACGCCATGTGTGTCGCACATCTCGTAAAATTTTGGCG
>NZ_BAAFPR010000078.1:0-1988 GCF_042847315.1 Lacticaseibacillus jixiensis | reverse complement strand
TGCCTTGGAACCAAACATTTACCGGTACCGCCCAATCGACCGTCGCTTAAAGCAAAGAGGTCCGCTTCCCTGAATCTGGGAACGGGCCTCTATTGATTTTCAAGACGGTCTGTTATTGGGTGCTTACTCAAGGGAAACAACAAAAAAAGCGGCGCCTGATTAACGGCGCCGCCTATGAAGATGGCATTCAGCTCTACCCCGATTTCAATTGGGGATAGTTCATCACTCTAATCCAGGTAAAGTGCGAAACTCATTGAATCCCAAGATCGAAAATGGATATTCTTTGAATTGAGAACGGACAATTTTATTCGCCACAAAATATGGTCTTACCGTAAAGTGACCAAGAAAACCGATGTTATGCATAATATCATCTACATGTGCTTCAAAGTATTTAACTCGTTTCAAAAATTTCTCGCCTTTCGCCTTCTTATCAAGAAAGTATTCACTCTGACTTTCAATATTCTCGGATGCAGTTTGATCTAGACGCAAATATTTAACTTCGACAATCCAGACCTCATGTCTTTGAGGCTCGATGGCAATCACATCATAATCTCCTAGATCACGAGGATGTCCGCCTTCTTTATCAAGCTTATATAGTTTTTTATTTATATGTGTAATAAATCGATTCGGCGAGAACAGTGATTCAACATTTTTAACGATTATATTTTCATACTCTTTTTTCCATCTATCAATCATTTGCTTAGAGTGAGCCATGTTCAACTGGTAGGGTAGTGTAAAATTGTAAGCACCCACGGACCAGTTGAACAGTGTATTGTTGAGATTAATAGGTTCATAAACAATCTTATTTTCGAAAAACAATATTGGCTTTGCTACATACTTATTTGAACGTCTCTTTTTCTCCCACGTTGGGATTAGGCCAGATTTGTCAGTTAACGAAGAGACATCTAAACATAAAAATTTGACAACTTGATAAAAGTCTTCAACATTTAAAGTCGTTTGTAAAAAAAATTCCATCGCAAGTTCGTCCAACGATGCTTCAACAACATTTCCAATAATAGTTACTTTGTGCCTGCGCTCGAGCTCTTCCACGATTCCATAACTTGCTAAGAACTGGAGCACGCTTACCATCACATTGAAGTTAATTCCAGTGTCTGCTAGGAAGGCTGATTCAAATTCTTTGAAATATTTCGAGTCCAAAGCCTCATCACGGTTATCAAAATCTCCAAATGTATAACGTGCTTGAGTAATCTGTCTTCCAATTATATCTGCATGTGTTGTCGGTAACAAATCAACCACTCCATTATCCTGGATACTGACAGTAACCCAGTTCTCGGCCCCCGATTTAACTTGATCATCAACCGACTGAAAGTCAAGAATCCATTTGGCTAAAGCAATCATTTTTTCCTTATCGTTATCGGTAATATCCCGTTCGGATAAGTTGCCGCCATACAGGAGTGACGCTTCGATTAAATATTCCATTACTCGTTGATATTGTTTCGCTTCTTCGCGCAATTTTATAGTTTTCTTCCTAAATGCAGCCTGACTTTCTTCGGTTAATCGGCTACCCTCCGAAAAAGACTCAAGCCTTTTTTTATGCAACGAAATTTGTAATAAATCGGCCGCATGCCAATTCATAAAAACAATAAGTAGTGACCGGACGTTAAAAGACTGCAATAGTTCAATAAGCTTCATACGTAATTCAGATGAAAACAGTCTCAATGGCTTCACTGCATCTACATCTTTATACTTACCGGCTTTAATCTGTTGCTTGTAAACAACTGAGGCTATTATCTGACGCGCCTCGTGAAACGCAGTAATACTCGGACTGGAGAATTGAATGAGAGGATCAATGTAGTATCTCTCTTCTACTGTTGAGATACCACTGGTTCTTTTTTCACGATTGTCGCGCGGCACGCTATTTCGGCCACCATTCGTCACATTGTTTCGGATTGAAACGCCTTTGTTTCGCCGAGATAATGTGACGTTTTTGATTCTCACATTACTGCTCCCGCAGATTATTCCATCTT
>NZ_BAAFPR010000077.1:0-2050 GCF_042847315.1 Lacticaseibacillus jixiensis | reverse complement strand
GGTTGATCCATCTTGATCTGGACGATATCGGGTTTATCTGCCATAAAAAATACCTCACCATAATTGATGAGGCTAGTGTACTGCGGGGAAACGGATTAGGAAATCCGTGCTGTTATCTCCTGCTTACGCATATAGGCGCACCCAATGGGTGAAACACCAAAGCAGCGCAGTCCCGTGTGAATCATGGGATTGCGCTGCTTTTTTGAAATTCTATGAATAATCCAGGTTTATTTATATTCTCTTTATAGTGTGTTGTTAATTTCAATTCACGCACCTACGTGAGGTGCGACTGTGCATAGGCGCGTGCTTCATTATCTAAATATCGTATTTCAATTCACGCACCTACGTGAGGTGCGACAGGCAACTGGG
This sequence comes from Lacticaseibacillus jixiensis, assembly GCF_042847315.1. Lineage (NCBI taxonomy): Bacteria > Bacillati > Bacillota > Bacilli > Lactobacillales > Lactobacillaceae > Lacticaseibacillus > Lacticaseibacillus jixiensis. The sequence goes on along the minus strand of NZ_BAAFPR010000077.1, from coordinate 1,681 downwards.
ATCGTCCTTGATGTTGATGAGTCATTTCAATTCACGCACCTACGTGAGGTGCGACAATCTACGAACATTTCAAAGCACGTAAGACAATATTTCAATTCACGCACCTACGTGAGGTGCGACTGTGAAATGCTAGTGTGATAACTTGTTTTTTGCTATTTCAATTCACGCACCTACGTGAGGTGCGACACCGTCCAACGGTCTAGCGGACGTGAGTTGGTGTATTTCAATTCACGCACCTACGTGAGGTGCGACGATTGCAGTCATTAACGGTTATAAAGGCTCGCAAACGATTTCAATTCACGCACCTACGTGAGGTGCGACGACAAGGATTCGATGATATTTACGAAACGATGGTAATTTCAATTCACGCACCTACGTGAGGTGCGACGGAAAACGCATTTAGCGTTGGGTCACAAAGGCAAATTTCAATTCACGCACCTACGTGAGGTGCGACCTTATCAGCCAGTTTCCCGATGATGTTCAAAGTATTTCAATTCACGCACCTACGTGAGGTGCGACTTTAAAGGGAAGTACGTTAATCACACACCATTTATTTCAATTCACGCACCTACGTGAGGTGCGACGACACCCTTATACGTTTCTGATTCCAGATAATCAATATTTCAATTCACGCACCTACGTGAGGTGCGACGTGATCAGATTCATGCAACACAAACGGTCAGAGATTTCAATTCACGCACCTACGTGAGGTGCGACGTGATCAGATTCATGCAACACAAACGGTCAGAGATTTCAATTCACGCACCTACGTGAGGTGCGACAATCAAAACCACGTTTGGTCGCATGGAAGACAATATTATTTCAATTCACGCACCTACGTGAGGTGCGACTAGTGCACGATATTTATGGCTGCTATGCCGGGACTATTTCAATTCACGCACCTACGTGAGGTGCGACTTTGCCATCTTCTCCAACCATACTCCACAGTGTATTTCAATTCACGCACCTACGTGAGGTGCGACAAGCATTAAGTCCATTGCATCTAACCGCTTAGGAAGCAATTTCAATTCACGCACCTACGTGAGGTGCGACTTCATGGAATCGTTAGCACGATAAGCAGTGCAATATTTCAATTCACGCACCTACGTGAGGTGCGACGACGTGGCGGAAATTCTAAACTACGTCAATTATGAATTTCAATTCACGCACCTACGTGAGGTGCGACGATACGATGTTCGTCAACAGTGATCCAGAAAAAAATATTTCAATTCACGCACCTACGTGAGGTGCGACAGACAGCGGTGACTATGTAAACACGGATTATATTATTTCAATTCACGCACCTACGTGAGGTGCGACAGTTGAGAAAACTCGTTACTTTAGTGACGAGATATTTCAACCTGGATTATTCATAGAATTTCAAAAAAGCAGCGCAATCCCATGATTCACACGGGACTGCGCTGCTTTGGTGTTTCACCCATTGGGTGCGCCTATATGCTAAGGTTAAGTCGACAAAAACCATCACGAAAGCGAGGCTTCACACCATCTCAACTTTAACCAGCTTATCCCTGCAATGCAATACCAATGTGACTGTGACCGCCGACGGCGGTCAACTTTCAAATGACGCCGGGCTCGTTTTGTTCCAAGAGTTTCTTCATCGTATCAACTTTAGGCAACTTGCCAATCAGTGCCTCAAGTTACCAGACCAACGACGATTCTG
>NZ_BAAFPR010000076.1:0-2182 GCF_042847315.1 Lacticaseibacillus jixiensis | reverse complement strand
CAAGAAAACCCGACGAGAGCTAAGCCTCATCGGGTTTTCAGCCGTGGACGAATTAAAAGCGATGGTGCCAGCATAACCTACAACACCCTATCAACAACTAGGTAAAAGGCACACTCTCAGACTATTTGCACCAGAGCCGATATATGTGGTGAACCTATTTACATCTAGTCTTAGAAACCATATAATATGGATATTAAAGCCGCAAGGAGGCAGAACATGACCAAAAAAATTGCAATTGTCGTTGATTCGGGTTCTGATGTCCCTCAAAGTGTTCTTGATGAAAATAAAAATATTGCAGTCGTACCGCTGAATATTACTATGAATGGGCATAATTACCTTGATGCAGTTGATATCACACCGGATGAATTTTATTCGGCGTTAGCAACGGCGGAAATCTTGCCGAAGACGTCCAGTCCGTCACCACAAGCTGCCAAAGAAGCGATGGATGCGCTGTTCGCGGCTGGTTATCAGCAGATCCTCGGTATCACAATTTCGAGCGCGTTGTCTGTGACGAACAACGTCTTTCAATTGGCCGCGCAAGATTTTCCCGCTGACACCGTAACCATTCTTGACACAAAAAGCATCGGCATTGGCAGTGGCATCCAAGCAGCCTATGCCGCATCATTGATCAATGCAGGGGAATCTTTTCAGGACGTGATTGCAAAAGTTCGTGCCTCAATCGTCAAAAGTCGGATTTATTTCTACGTGCCAACCTTGAAGTACCTCAGTGCCGGCGGTCGAATCGGCCGAGTGGCAGGCCTTGTCGGTTCGGTTTTGCACATTAAACCGGTGATCTCATGTGATCCAGAAGGCGTCTACTACCCTCTTTTTAAGGCGCGATCTGAAGAAAAAGCGATTCAAAAGTTGGTTGAACAAGTCAAACAGGATTGTTTAAAAAGCACCCACTATCGTTTAGGAGTAGCCCACGGGCAAAACCCATCTTTAGTTAAAAAGTTGGCAGAGAAACTTCGTGAAGCGACTGGTCGGCCAGTTGATTTTATTGGTGAGGTCTCACCGTCATTGGGCGTGCATACAGGGCCAGGGCTGATTGGGGCGACAGTTCAGTCGTATTAAGGTGTTACAAAAATAAGTCACGCCTCTCAAGCTTTACCTAAAACGAAAAGCAGATCAAAATTGCCCTTTTCTCAACAAATTGAGAAAAGGGCAATTTTGATTTGATAAAACAGTCGTAAATTGCAAGAACAAGTTAGCCAGTCGTTGAGGACAATCCCAGAACAGGCCGTTATCAAATAGAAGTTGTGGCGCTAGAGAGACTACTGGGCCATGCGGCGAACGCGCCGAGCTTCGGCCTCAAAGTTTTGCTGGGGTGTGCAGTAGCCCTGTTGTTTGCGAGGCAACTGATTCAAGCGGTCTTGCGTGGCCTGCACTTGACTAGGGCTAATGTCATCTAGGGACATGCCCTTAGGTAAGTCCTGCGGATCATCCGGTTATGTGCCTCGTTGGTGCCACGGTCGCAGGACGTGTAAGGATGGGCGTAGAAGATCTCAGTTTCCGTCCCAGCAAAAGCAGTATTTAAGGCGGTGAACTCGGGTCCGTTGTCGGCTGTGATGGTCTTGATGCAAGCTCCCCATTCGCGCTTGATTCCACGCAATGCATAGCTCACAGAGTCTGCATCTCGTCCTTCGATCAAGCGGAGAAGTTGGCAACGGGTCTTGCGCTCAATCAGAGTCAAGATGACGCTCTCCTTGCCATTGCGTTTACCGACAATGGTATCCATCTCCCAGTGACCGAACTGCCTGCGTCGTTCAACGACCTTAGGCCGTTCCTCGATACTGCGGCCAGCCAGGCGCTTAGCCTTGGTGTGGTGCTGGTGAGAGGTCTTCCGCTTAGTCTTCTCCAACAGGTCGATATTTCGAATCTCTAGGCGTTGGTCGTCAATGTACTGGTACAAAGTCGAGGCACAAACAAGCTCTTCAGGAGTAAACAGCTTGTGTCGCTTGGCATAGCCGATTGAAGCATCCGGCGACCATTTGTCCTGCTTAGCCCGCTGTACGTACCAGGCTAAGAAGACCTGTACGCTGGCGAACTTGTCAGGGCTCTGGTGCAAAGTTTGCCTGGCAACTTCATTCTAGTATACTGAGTGACAAGAAACGAGGGATTGTGCGCATGAATTACTTTAAAGGACGCCACTTTCAACAGGATATCATTATAGTAGCCGTTG
>NZ_BAAFPR010000075.1:0-2198 GCF_042847315.1 Lacticaseibacillus jixiensis | reverse complement strand
CGCCAAAATTTTACGAGATGTGCGACACACATGGCGTCGACTTTTTGGTTCGACTCAAGGCAAATTCAAAGCTTGGGAAGCTGGCAGAAACGGCCTTAGTGGATTGCCCTCCAAAATATGAAGAGAGCAAATGCGTCTACCACGAATTCAAGTATCAGGCCGCGTCATGGGGTAAAGCTCGCCGTGTTATCGTATGTTCTACTCATACGGCAGATGAGCTAGTTCCCTGGAACCACGCATTCGTAGTGACCAGCCTGGCCTCCGAGGCTCCAGAGACTTTGTTCAAGACCTATAGACAGCGGGGCAATGCTGAGAACCAAATTAAGGAGCTGAAATGCGGGTTTGGCTTTGACAAAACAGACAGCTCAACTTTTGCACGGAACACTGCACGAGCCTTGATCACCGGTATTGCCTATAACCTGGTTCAGCTCTTTAAACAGCTCTTTGTCTCGGAAGACCGTCGTTCAACCATCTCCTCGCTACGGTTCAGCCTCTTTCACATCGCCGGTAGGATTACTTGGCACGCCCGTCGTGTGGTGATTCATCTTGCTTCTAACTATGTTTACAAGAACTGGTTTAGTCGGCTCATGGACGAAGTCCATCAGTTGGCGACCTGAACTGAATAACTGAATAGGTCGTGCGTCGAGCCGAAAACTGGGTCGGTCTGTTCGTGGTGCATCGATCACCAACTTCTCCGCTCAGTCAGTATTCGCAACGATCCAAACGTTGCTTTCAGACCGGCCAGATGCGATTTCATGTCCCAAATACCGAGGTGAATAATCCAGGTCAAAGTATGATTACTGGAGGATCTGTTATGGCTAAGAAGTACAACCAAGATTTCAAAGACATGCTCATCGAACTGCACGCTGCAGGCAAGGGACCTGGTGAACTAAGTAAAGACTACGAAGTTCCCATCGCAACTTTGGGTAAATGGTTCACTGAACACAAACAAGCAACGACCAAGGACCCAACAAGTGCTGAATTTGCCAAAATGCGGGCCGAATATCTTCAGATGAAACAGGAGAATTAAATCTTAAAAAAAGCCTTGGGCATCTTCGCGAAACAAAACAAGTGACGAACCGCGATTGTATGCCTTCATTGAAACTCATGACTTCCCAATCGTCACAGCCACTGATGCTTTATCCGTACCACGCGGCTCTTATTACCGTTACTGTAATCATGAAGAAACACCGACTGAGAAGCGTCGAGAAGAAATCAGAGCACAACTGCACGTCGCTTATAGGGCCGCAAAAGGCCGCTATGGTGCGCCAAAGCTTACCTTCATGGTCAATCAACAACGCACAGACCGCGTGGGCCAAAAGCTGATCCAAAAGCTGATGCACGAAGACGGCTTGCGTTCGATCACCCGCCATAAATATCGCGCCGCCTCAGCGGCAAACCCAGTAGTTGAACGGGACAACCTCTTGGCGCAAGACTTTAGCACAACCAACATTAATCAGAAATGGGTCGGTGATATCACTTACGTTAAAACAACTAAGGATGGTTGGACTTATTTTCTACCATTAGTCAAGCACTAATACTGATTTAATCACGTTTTCTTTTAGGTATTGGTGAACCACATCTTCTGAAATTAGAGTAAGAGTCAATCTGGATTGCTAGTTTTGGAGTTTCTGGGTACATCAAATAAGCCCCTGGTATTTTCATTTTTCACCTAAGGGTTTACACTGTTCACGTAGTCAGATTGGTTGGCGCTTGACGTCGTATGAATACAACTGACTCGTTGTCACGAGATGATAAATCGTTCGTAGTAGGCGACTCATCGCGGCGATCGCAACTTTCTTTGAGCCAACGGGTTTTCCGTTGACCACGGGGAGTTGCTTTTTTCGTCTCTGATAGAAGTCGTTGATATGATTGGGCCTGGATTATTCATAGAATTTCAAAAAAGCAGCGCAATCCCACGATTCACACGGGACTGCGCTGCTTTGGTGTTTCACCCATTGGGTGCGCCTATATGCTAAGGTTGAGTCAACGAAAACCATCACGAAAGCGAGGCTTCACACCATCTCAACTTTAACCAGCTTATCCCTGCAATGCAATACCAATGTGACTCTGACCGCCGACGGCGGTCAACTTTCAAATGACGCCGGGCTCGTTTTGTTCCAAGAGTTTCTTCATCGTATCAACTTTAGGCAACTTGCCAATCAGTGCCTCAAGTTACCAGACCAACGACGATTCTG
>NZ_BAAFPR010000074.1:0-2260 GCF_042847315.1 Lacticaseibacillus jixiensis | reverse complement strand
GTAAGCACCCAATAACAGACCGTCTTGAAAATCAATAGAGGCCCGTTCCCAGATTCAGGGAAGCGGACCTCTTTGCTTTAAGCGACGGTCGATTGGGCGGTACCGGTAAATGTTTGGTTCCAAGGCAAACAGGCCTCCAGTTGTTCCTCAGTTGGAAACTCAGGTAGCTGACTCAGTTGTTCAAGTAAAAGCCGAATATACGCGCGCGGATCGAGGCCGTTGGCCTTTGCCGTTTCGATTAGGGTCATCCAGATGGCGTTGGCATCGGCGCCGGCGGGACTGGTCGCAAAGAGCCAGTTTTTACGTCCAATCACGAATGTCTTCATTGCACGCTCCGCCGCGTTATTGCTCAACTCCAGCTCGCCGTACTCTAACACCCGGTTCAAAGAACGTCTCTGATTCTGCGCGTATGTCACTGCTTTTCCAAGCGTCGACTTCAGCGGGATGTCTGCTGCGTCACACCAACTCCAGAACTCATCGATCACCGGTCGAAGGTGCGCGTCTCGCTGTTGTCGCCGCGCTTTTGCGTCTAAACTTGTCCAGCTTTTTTCTAGCGCAAACATCTGATTGAGCAGTTTTAACGGAACTGTCTCGTGAAGCGTACCACTCTTTTTGGCGTCGTCGAAGAATTTGCGCCGAACGTGAGCCCAGCATCCTGCACGGTCAATCTCAGTGAGCGCGTTATAGCCTGCATAGCCGTCGCACTGAAGTACGCCGCTGAAATTAGTATACAGGCTCTTGGCAAATTTGCCGGAGCGCGTGTCACCATATGCGTAGAATACAACTTGCTGCGGAGCCATTTTGATACTACGCTTCACCCAGATATATGACTTGCTTTGCGCGGTCTTGCCCGGCTCTCGAAGCACCTGGAACGGCGTTTCGTCACCCTGCAAGAAAGGTTGCACGCTGAGCACTCGGCCAAGCAAATCGTAGACCGGCTGAACGAGCCTTGCGGCGCCAATCACCCAGTTAGCCAGTGTCGTTTCACTGATCAGAACGCCCGCGCGGGCCCACTCGTGTAACTGGCGGAAAAGTGGTGAGGCCATGGTGTACTTCTGATGTAACACCTCCGCAACCAGCGATGGGGTCGCCATACTATGCGGAAATAGCGCCCTTGGCGCTTCCGCTTGATAAAGATGGGAGTCGCCGTCCGCTTCTTCGCAAGCCACGCACTTGTAGGTTTGCTCGAAAATTTGATTTTGGTACAGGCGCCCTGGCACGTGTTCAATTTCAGTGCGCACGAAATGTTTCCCGACCGCTACGAGCTGGTGGCCGTGCTCACAAACTGACGCTTCACGTGTGATGAGCGTTTCTTCAACGGGTAAGTCGGCGGCAATGCCTTCTGACCGCTTACGTTTTGGCTTACGCGGTGACGCTACGACTTCTTCTTCGCTTTGACGACCAGTCTGCTCTGGTTCGGTAAAAACACTAGGATCCTCCAACAGCGACAACTGATTAGGATCAGTCATCTTCTCTGAACGAACGCCATAGAGTTTCCGATTAAGGAATGCCACTTGCTCCTTTAGGAGCTGGATTTCCTTGAGTGCCTGCGCTAACAGGTCTTCAGTCGTTTGTGTCATTGCGCTACCTTCGTTTCGTTGTCGTTGAAGGGAGCTTACCACTAATGAAACCGTTTGAACAGTACTAACGAGATGTTTTTTTGCTTGGCCGATTGTGCTTGATGGTTGATTCCAATCCCCAACCTGATAGTAGTCGTTGGAGCTGCTTCGGGTGGAGCCTTCTCACCTCTTTTTGTGTTGTCGGCCACTGAAGTCGGCCGTTTTCGATACGCTTGTATAATAAGAGAAACCCGTCACCGTCCCAGTAAAGTGCTTTGAAGCGGTCCTTGCGAGTGCCGCAGAACAGAAATAGTGCACGACTGTATGGATTCAATTCATACTGGTCACTGACGACGCCCGCAAGGCCATCGATTCCACGGCGCAGGTCTGTTTTGCCGCAGATCAGGTAAATTCCACTAAGCTTGCGCAGGTCAATGAGCATCGCTAAACACCGCCTTCAAAACAGCATCCAGGATGTAGCTGTTAACGCGGTTGTAAACAATCATGGTTTTGTTATCGTCAATCTTAATCTGAAAGGCCTTAGTTGCTGGCCCCGGTTGCGGCCGCTGCGTACCGTCCAACTTGATACGAACAATCTCGGGTTGATCTTCGTCCATATAAATACCTCACCATTCTTATGATGAGGTCATGATACCGCTTGGCAATTGAGAGGGATAGGCGGTCTGTTATTAGGTGCTTAC
>NZ_BAAFPR010000073.1:0-2260 GCF_042847315.1 Lacticaseibacillus jixiensis | reverse complement strand
CGTAAGCACCCAACCAAATGACGGATTTTCAGCAACAATTTAGCGCGCTACACTTACCTCATCAATTCAAACTGGTGAGGTATTTGTATGGAAGAAAAGCCTGATGTTGTTCATTTTCAAATGGATCAGCCCAAGTCGCGGCAGTCGGAGGTGACCAAAGCACTACAGATAAAACTGAGTAATGAGAAGACCGTTATCGTCTATAACCGCGTCAACAGCTACATCCTTGATGCACTTTTAAAGGCGGTGTTCTAAATGTTTCTTGATCTTAAACGAATCGCTCAGGTCTATTTAGTCTGCGGTCGTACCGACTTACGTCGAGGAATCGATGGCCTAGCTGGAATTGTCCAAGAACAATATGAACTGGATCCCTACTGTCAGAACCTCTATCTGTTTTGTGGCAGCAAGAAGGATCGGTTTAAAGCTTTGTACTGGGACGGCGATGGCTTTGTGTTGTTGTACAAGCGTTATGAGAACGGTCGGCTTCAGTGGCCAATGGATCAAAACGCCGCCAAGGCGCTGACCCATCAACAGTTAACTCGGCTTCTAACTGGTTGGTCGATTGAATCTTCGATTCATTCAGTAAATCCACCAAAGAAGTCGTATTCAAATCAGCAAAGGAGTGGTAAAGTCTAAATCAACAATAAGGTGGTGAGGACATGAGCGAAATAGCAACAGTTGATGAACACGAAGAAGTGCTTGCGTTAAGACGAAAAGTGGACGAGTTAGAAACTCAGCTTGAGTGGTTTAGAAAACAAGTATTCGGCCAAAAATCTGAGCATGCGAAACCTATGGATGTTAATCAGCTGTCTTTGTTTGCCCAACAGGTCGAACAAGCGCAAGCAGCCTTATCCGCCGCCGAACAGGAAACTCATGTCAAAGCCTATACTCGAAAGAAAAACAAGAAATCAAACGAGAAGCTTGGCCGCGAAGTCGAAACCATCGAGAAGACGATTGATATTACTGACGAGCAACGCAAGTGTGCGCCAGGTTGGAAGTTAGTTTCAATTGGGCGTCGTGAGATGCGTACTAGTGCAACTTATGTTCCAGCGAAAGTAGTCAAAATCATCTATTACGTCCGGACTTATAAGAAGGTTCGAATTGACGGTGAAGGAGATCCAGAGTTTCTTCAAGCAAAGTTGCCTAACGCTGTCATTCCGCGCAGTGTCGCCACGTCCTCGATTCTTGCCAAGGTGATTCATGATAAGTATGAACTTGATGTACCATTGTATCGCCAACTTCAAGACTGGAAACGCATCGGGTTGATGGTAAGCGAAACGACGTTGAGCAATTGGATGATCGATAGTGCGGAATTGTTAGCGCCGATCTATGATCGGATGCATCAATGCTTGATCCGACAGAAGTTTCTTCAAGGAGATGAGACCCCAACTCAAGTTCTCAAAGAGAATGGCCGTAAGGCAACGGATAAGTCATACATGTGGGTTGCCCGCACAGTGCGCAAGAACGCCACCCCAATGGTGTACTTCAAGTATGATCCACACCGCAGTCAAAGCGTTGCCCAAGAACTATACGCAAACTTTAGTGGTGTCCTTCAATGTGACGGGTATGCCGGATACAACGGGCTGTCCATTGAACGAGTTGCCTGCATGGCACACGTACGTCGCAAGTTCTTTGAAGCAGCACGTGTCTCCAAGACGCTAGATACCAGTATTCCATTGAAGTTACTTGATGAGATGTTTGGGCTTGAAGCACAATGGCAAAAGCTGTCACCCAAAGCTCGTCGAAAACGTCGTCGTAGCAAGCTTTCCCCGTTAATGAAACGGTTCTGGGTTTGGTGTGATATGTGTGATGCCTTACCAAAGAGCAATATGGGTAAAGCTGTTGCCTATGCCGAAAGCATGCGTCCCTACGTTGATAGGCTAATGAAATATGGCGATATGGATTTCAGCAATAACGCTTCGGAACGCAACATGAAAAGTTATGTTATGGGTCGAAAGAACTTCTTGTTTAGTACCAGCCCGGAGGGTGCGCGTGCTAATGCAATTTTGATGAGTACCATCGAAACGTGCAAAGCCAACGCAATTGATCCGATGACTTATCTTACGGAAGTTCTGGATGAAATGGCGCAATATCCCGAGAATCGAAAATTCGAATATCTGGGGCAGTATTTGCCATGGAATTGGAAGCAGTCATAAGAATCTGGCAGCAGATCAAGATCAAAGCCCAGTATCTGAGAGGAAAAATCGCCTCTCAGATACTGGGCTTTTGATTATTGAACGTCATTTGGTTGGGTGCTTAC
>NZ_BAAFPR010000072.1:0-2266 GCF_042847315.1 Lacticaseibacillus jixiensis | reverse complement strand
CGTAAGCACCCAACCAAATGACGTCTGGAATTCAAAAAGCCCGGCAGCCGAGAAAATCTACTTTCTCGGATACCGGGCATTGTTGGTTTTCTTGTCTAGCTTTCCTGGTGCCAATTCCACGGCAAATACTGCCCCAGAAATTCGAATTTTCGATTCTCGGGATATTGTGCCATTTCATTCAGGACTTCGGTTAGATAAGTTGTCGGATCGATTGCGTTCGCTTTGCACGTTTCGATAATACTCATCAAAATCGCGTTGGCGCGGGCACCATCTGGACTCGTGCTGAACAAAAAGTTCTTGCGCCCCATGACGTAGCTCTTCATGTTCCGTTCTGAGGCGTTATTACTCAAATCGATCTCTCCGTATTTTAGGAGACGATCGATGTAAGGACGCATGTTTTCCGCGTAACTGACGGCTTTCCCAAGGCTGCTTTTTGGTAAAGCGTCGTTCTTGTCACACCAAGCCCAGAACCGATTCAGTAGTGGCTTGAGCTTGCTGCGGCGACGTCTGCATCGGGCTTTGGGTGACAATGCACGCCACTCGTTTTCAAGATGAAACATTTGGTCCAGCAACTGTAGTGGCACACAATAATCTTTTGTTTTAGCGACCTGGGATGCTTCAACGAACTTTCGCCGCACGTGTGCCATACAGCCAACGCGTTCGATGGTCAAACCATTGTAGCCGGCGTAGCCGTCGCATTGAAGCACTCCGTTAAACCCTGCGTATAACGCTTTGGCAACCGCCTGACTGCGGTGTGGATCATACTTGAAGTAGACCATGGGCGTCGGACTTTTGCGCACCGTGCGTGCTACCCACATATAGGATTGGTCTGTCGCTTTGCGATTGGCTTCTTTCAAGACCTGTGTGGGTGTTTCATCACCTTGAAGAAATGGCTGGCGAACTAGGCACTCATGAATCCGATCATAGATCGGAGCCATGAGTTCTGCACTTTCGATCATCCAGTTGCTTAGGGTCGTTTCACTAACAGTCAACCCGAGTCGCTTCCACTCGTTCAGCTGACGATAAAGCGGCACATCCAATTCGTATTTGTCGTGGATTACCTTGGCTAACAGCGATGGCGTCACGACGCTTCGAATGATCACCGCGTTTGGCAGGTGGGCTTGAAGAAACTCGGGTTCCGCTTCGCCATCGCTGCGGACCTTCTTGTAGGTGCGCACATAGTAGACAGTCTTCTTCAGTTTAGCGGGAATATACTCAATAGTGGTGCGTGCCTCACGCCTTCCGACTGGAACTAGCTTCCAACCAGGTGCACACACGCGCTGCTCTGGTGTAATGTCGATTGTTTCTTCGACACACTCCACATCAGGACTGATCTTCTCGCTCAGCTTCTTAGCTTTCTTGCGGTCATGTGCTTTAACATGAGTGACTGTTTCGGCAGCTTTTAATGCCGCTTCAGTTTTCGCGTATTCTTCGGCGAACAGGGCGAGCTGTTCGTATTTGCTCAGGTCGGGGGTTCCGCTATGTTCGGACTTTTGTCCGAATACCTGCTTCTTGAACCATGCGATCTGCTCTTCCAGTTCGCTGACCTTCTGCCGTAACGCAATCACTTCGGCATGCTCATCAATCGTTGTTGTCACTGCACCCATGTCCTCACCACCTTACTGTATGATTTAGACTTTACCACTCCTTTGGCTCATTGGATACGGTTTCTTTGGCGGGTTAACAAGATGAATCGTTGATTCGATCGACCAGCCTGTCAATAGTCTGGTCAATTGCTGATGCGTCAATGCTTTGGCAGCGCCTTGATCCATTGGCCACTGTAGACGGCCGTTCTCGTAACGTTTATACAAGATGACAAATCCATCGCCGTCCCAATACAAGGCCTTGAAACGGTCCTTCTTACTCCCGCAGAACAAATAAAGGTTCTGGCAATATGGATCAAGGTGATATTGCGCTTGAACGATTCCCGCCAAGCCGTCGATGCCGCGGCGCAAATCGGTTTTACCGCACACCAAATAGACTTGGGTGATGCGTTTGAGGTCCAGAAGCATTTAGAACACCGCCTTCAAAAGGGCATCAAGGATGTAGCTGTTGACGTGGTTGTAAACGATGACGGTCTTCTCGTCGCTTAACTTGATTTGAAGCGCTTTGGTCGTCTCCGTCGGTCTTGCTCTCGGCTGATCCAGCTGAAAGTGGACAACATCAGGTTTATCTTCCAAAAAAATCACCTCACCAAATATATTGATGAGGCAAGTATAACGCGCTGGATTTTCGGTGAGAATCCGTCATTTGGCTGGGTGCTTAC
>NZ_BAAFPR010000071.1:0-2286 GCF_042847315.1 Lacticaseibacillus jixiensis | reverse complement strand
GTAAGCAGGAGATAACAGCACGGATTTCCTAATCCGTTTCCCCGCAGTACACTAGCCTCATCAATTATGGTGAGGTATTTTTTATGGCAGATAAACCCGATATCGTCCAGATCAAGATGGATCAACCCAACACCCCTGCTCGCTCAGCGGCAGTGGCGTCTAAGGCGCTTCAAATCAAGTTGGCCGACAATGAGTCAGTCATCGTATACAACCACATCCAAGGCTACATTTTGGACGCGTTAATGAAGGCGGTGTTTGATCGTGCTCATTGATATGCGCCAGCTTCGTGGCATTTATTTGGTTTGTGGCAAAACTGATTTGCGGCGCGGCATTGATGGCCTCGCCGATGTCGTGAAAGAGCAATTTGAGCTGAATCCATACAACCACGCCTTATATCTTTTTTGCGGCACCCGTAAAGATCGGTTCAAGGCCCTTTACTGGGACGGCGACGGCTTTGTGCTTTTGTATAAGCGCATCGAAGATGGTAGGATTCAGTGGCCAACAACCCAAGATGAAGTCAGAAAGCTACATGCCAAGCAACTGACCCGGCTACTTTCAGGCTGGTCTTTAGACGCGAGTGTCCGGCCATTTTGTCCAAGTAAAAAAAGAGGTGAAAAGCGCTAGGCAATAAGGTTTTTAAGTGGTACACTCACACCATCAAATACGGATGGTGGCAGTGCGATGCCAAACGACACAACTGAGCTAAGCAAACTACGTGACCAAGTTAAAGCATTACAGGAACAAAACGCCGATCTTTTGGAGAAGCTTACCCAACTTCAACGTTATGTGTATGGTAATCGTTCAGAAGAGATCCACTCTGAACAAGGTACCTTCTTGAATGAGGATGCCAGTGTTTTCTTCGTCCCAGAGCACACTGGGGATCAAAGCGACCAGAGCGCAACCGCAGCTCAAGTACAAGAACCGAAGAAAAGCAAAGCCACACGTAAACAAACACTGAGCAAGTCTCTTCCAATCATTGAGACGCTTATTCCATGTGATGATGATCAATGTCCCCAAGGACATCCACTTGAAGTCGCGGGCAAACGCTTTGTTCGAGAAGAAGTCGTCATTATTCCGCAAGTGATCTATCGACACCAGATCTACGAGGAAGTCAAAAAGTGTGCGACCTGCGCCAAACAAACGGATCATACTCAATTCTTCCAAGGTCACGCACCGCGTCCTTTGATTGCCCACAGTTTGGGTTCCGCATCAATGGTCGCCACCATTGCATATAATAAGTATGGGTTGTCCTTACCACTTTATCGACAAGCCAAAGAATTTAAGCGAGCCGGTGTTGATCTTCCCGAAACCACTTACGCTAATTGGATGACCAAAGCTTCGGTCGTCGTCCAGCCGGTGGTTGATCTAATTCGGGAACATCTGGTGGCGCAGCCGTTTTTACAAGGTGACGAAACGCCATATAAGGCGATCCGTGATCCTCGTAAATCGGGTCGATCGCACGGCTACATGTGGGTGATACGTTCGGTGCAGTCATCCAGTGAGCCTGGCGTTTATTACGCGTATGATGCCACTCGCGCCGGGGCCTTTGCCCAAGAGTTGTACAACGGCTTCTCCGGTGTGCTCCAGTGTGATGGTTATTCAGGCTATAACAAGCTGGACAAGGCCATCACGCGCACTGGGTGTATGGCGCATGTTCGACGCAAATTCTATGAAGCCGCTGTGCACTTGAAAAACGGCATCAAAGACTCGGTGCCATTGAAGATGATCGATACCATGTTCACATTGGAGCGCCAGGTCCAGCATGCGCCAGCAAGAGAGCGCCAAGCTTTTCGAATAAAGAATATCGCCCCGCTCATGAAGAAATTCTGGTCGTGGATCGATGGCCTCACTGCGTTGCCAAAAGGCGCATTGGGAAGAGCGGTGAAGTATGCCCAAAATCAGCGGACCTATCTTGATCGACTTATGGACTACGGTGAAGTCGACTTGAGTAATAATGCGACCGAACGTAGTGTCAAAGACTTGGTGATTGGACGTAAGAACTACTTATTCAGTACCAGCGTTGATGGCGCAAAGGCCAATGCGAACATGATGACTTTGTGCGAAACCGCCAAAGCCAATCAGCTGGACGTGTTCAAGTATTTGAAGTGTTTATTCGAAAAGCTTCCGCAGTTGCCGGAATTTGAACTGAACGAGACAACCTTGGCGCCGTACTTGCCATGGAACATCAATCTGGACTAACAACAGAAAATCGGGCCAAGACACATCTTAGCGATGTGACTTGGCCCGATTTTGGCGTTACTAACGTGTGATTATCTCCTGCTTACC
>NZ_BAAFPR010000070.1:0-2792 GCF_042847315.1 Lacticaseibacillus jixiensis | reverse complement strand
TATCTTCAATCGCTGGATTTAAGTGCATATAAACAGCGGCAAATAATTCCGGCGGGCCGGCTGCCCGTGTCTGGAATTATTTGCCGCTTTTGTTTGAAATCGAGTTGGTATAAAGCGCGCGTCGACAAAAACGAGTTCAATTGACCACGCATATATAGTCATGTCTAATAGATAACCAATTCATCTCCGCTATTACCAACCACCGTCAGTGATCTGCTGTAAGTTATCCTCTAACCATCGCGCCATGACTGTAGCTTTAAATAAGTAACGACCACTACCGCGACCACCAGATGGCCAACTAAGGATCGCATGGATGGCCTCTAGTTCAGCACGTTTTGGTATCAACACGTGCTGAATCAGAACATCGCGCCTAATGCCATTAAGCCGCTTTATAATGTCATTAGTTCCCCACCTAGTACCTAATAGCTCATTCTGCATTGCTCTTTGCGTCTTAGCGCGGAGGGCTACAAGTTCATCGGCTGTAATAAGATACATGGTATCAGCGGATGATTGAACAACCTTAACTCTTTGCATTGTGTATGCCTTCTTTGTGCTCATGTAAAACAGACCATTGATAGCCTAATGGTCAATGCTCTGCAACTGCTACCATGCTATTACCAGAATAACGCAGCACTTAACGCTCAGTAATCATCATAAATACGTGGTTTTCAGGATAAAACAACGGGTAAATCGGGGTAAAATCACCCCCTTTTAACGAATATTTGCCGTGCACTTGGAAAAAGTTCCCTATGCCCCGTATCCCTAAAATCAAAAAAATTAAATTTGAAGTGGGGGGACTAATCATAGAGACGCAACAGTTTGAAATCTTCGAGGACGCTTTGAAGTATCTTACCCGTGCTACGTTGCCAAGAATAAGTTCCCACATGTCCAAAGTAATTTGATTCAGTATGTTCTTTCCTAAAATCTTGTTCAAACTTATCAAACGTCTCCACAATCTTATCGACTAGCTCAATGTCGTTACTGATTGTCTCTCGATCTAAGTGCCCATTGTTAAGCATTCGAATTGCGGCTAAGTGTTGACGTATCTCTAACACATCGGCAACGAGCCCCCGTCGAAAAGCAATTGCACGATTAACCCGCTCCATATTATTTGCTTCTTCACCAACTGCTGGCGCAAGGCTCGGGATATGATATGGCTCATATTGGTAATCTGGATAAGCCGTAGGACCAATCTTGTCAAATGTGATTAGCGTATCCACCTTAACTAATAACTGTTGAATCTGTTGATTAAGTCGTTCCTCATACATCCCCGTATACTTGGCAATCTTCATTGCATTCCGGCTGGTTATTAATGACACCACTACAGCTCCAATAGTCCCAACCGCGCTGAACCAAGTTGCCATGATCTCAGATTGATTGTAGTTACCCAGTGCTGCCATGACGCTACCCACTAATAGACCACCAATTGTTCCAACTGCAAGACTTAAAGCGATACTCCGCCAGTCAACTCTCATCCCCGAATCACCTCAAACAAATAGTACCCTAGCCGAAGCTAAGATACTATCTTACATTGCGTTTATTTCTCGTAGTCATGCGCGGGCGCGGGCAGTGACAGCGGTAAGAGATTGGCTAGGTATAACCACACTAAGATGTTAATCAGATGGATATAGGCTGCACGTACGCCGGATTAACGACCTAATCAGGTAGGGTGATATGTGCTAACCCGTTCATGAATACGCGTTCTATCCAACGAAGGCTGTAATCCATGTCGATAGAGATAGCATATTGTGTGCGACCGTCTATATAGTACCGTTCGAGGACTGCAGCCTCAACGGGATTATCCAATGAATCCAGTGCTTCGTATATTTCTTTTCGAACTACCTTACCCCGAGAAACTAGATTATCTAATCGTTCTTGCAGCCGTTCGGCTTTTTCATAACGTGATTCATATTCACGAAGCGTCATCATTACATGCGCTGCACTCGGGACAACACTATGGACTCCATCATCAATATTCAGTTCCCTAAGTCTCATTTCCGTGTCATTCATTCGAGAACGTATCGGCAACCAACGTCCAAGAAATACTTTCTTCTCTTGATAGTCGGTATCAGACTGCCTCATACCTTCTTCCTCCACTACTTAACATGGGTAACATTGAAGTGCCAGTTTAAATCTCCAACGTCTTTAGCCTTAAAACCAACTAATAGCATAGCGGCTTTAAATGCGCCATTGGAGACATAAACACCGCTGACTTGTTCGAAATGATGTTTTAAATTGTAACTTGATTGTTGGAGATTAAAGACTTTTCGCTGTTTTAACTTGCAACACCAATTTAACAGCAACAACTGATCAAACATGTCCAATCTAGACAGCGCAACGGGTGAATCACATTCTTCAAATCTTTTCCTGTCAGACGGTGGGTATGATGCATCGCCTGGGACTGGCCAGGGTTGATTGAGTATAGATCTATCTATCTTCATCTTATTTATTCCTTTCCGGGTACAAGGTACAAGATAGGTACAACATACATCTTGTACCGCTATAATCGTTGATATATCGGCGTTTCTAGTTGATTTTAGGGCCGAAAATTTGTCTTTAGATAGTAATTTTTCTTTTATATAAATAACTATATAAACCTGGATTATTCACCTCGGTATTGGGGACATGAAATCGCATCTGGCCGGTCTGAAAGCAACGTTTGGATCGTTGCGAATACTGACTGAGCGGAGAAGTTGGTGATCGATGCACCACGAACAGACCGACCCAGTTTTCGGCTCGACGCACGACCTATTCAGTTATTCAGTTCAGGTCGCCAACTGATGGACTTCGTC
>NZ_BAAFPR010000069.1:0-2808 GCF_042847315.1 Lacticaseibacillus jixiensis | reverse complement strand
TGAAGACGGCATATAGCTTTACCAGGTAATGCGAAGTTTTTGACACCACTCGGCGAAAAAATTGTCCAAGGTCGGCGAAGAAATTGACCAACAATACAGAAACCTCCTGTATACTACGGGTAGCATACGTGTAAGCGCGTGCAATTCTTAAATACAGGAGGTCTTTGTAATGGCTATTCATTACCGTCAAATTCTTGAGCTTCACGCTCAAGAGCTGGTGCAGCGAGACATTGCGGCAATCACTGGGAATTCACGTCCCAAGATTTCTGAAGTTATCAAGCAAGCTGAGCTACATCAGATTAGTCCACCATTTACTGATGATGTGGATGATATTTGGTTGGAAAGCTTGTTGTTTCCTCAGAAGCAACCGATGGCAAAAGGTCGGCAGATACCCGACTTCGAAAAGATACACGAGGAATTGGCTAAGCCTAACGTCACCTTATCCCTGGTTCATTATGAATATGAGCAAGAGTGCCGACAAAATGGCACAATTCCGTATGCGTATCGAACCTTTTGCCAGTATTATCGTGCTTATGCGCAGAAATATAAGGCAACTATGCGGATCCGGCGTAAACCAGGTGAAGTGATGGAGGTCGATTGGGCGGGCTCACCTTTGCATATCGTCGATCGCGAAACTGGAGAAATCATCAAGGCATATCTGTTCATCGCTTCTTTGCCGTGTAGTGCGTACAGCTACTGTGAGGCATTTATGACTGAACAACAGGAGGCGTGGCTTACTGGACACATTCATGCGTATGAATTCTTTGGTGGTGTGACGCAATATCTGATTTCCGACAATCTCAAAACGGGTGTGACTTCGCACAAGCATAGCGAAATCATCTTGAATGAAATGTATCGAGATCTAGCCTTGCACTACGGCACAATTGTGATGCCAGCACGAGTCCGGAAGCCAAAGGATAAGCCGACTGTCGAAGGTGTTGTGGGGACAGTATCAACATGGATTATAGCAGCGCTACGAAATGAAACATTCTTTGGCCTCGAGGAATTAAATAAGGCCGTTCGCATCAAACTCAAGGAGTTCAACGAACGGCCATTCACAAAGAAATATAAACAAGGTAGTCGCCTTTCGGCGTTTCATGACGAAGAAAGCTTTGCCTTGCGACCATTACCTGTTCAAGCTTATACGATGGCCAGTTGGCGGACTGCCATCGTGCAATTAGACTACCACATCAACGTGGAAAGTCAGTTTTACTCTGTTCCTTACGAGTATATCTCATCTAAAGTGGATATCAAGGTGACGAAAGATATCGTAGAAGTTTTCTACAAAGGTAATCGAATTGCCTCCCATAAACGACTAACCGGTAAATTCGGGCAATTTTCAACCAATCACGATCATTTGCCAGCAGAACATAAACTGTTCGTCGATCATACACCTGAGAACGCATTAGCTTGGGCGGAAGAGGTTGGCATCAATACGCTTGCCGTAATGCGATATCTACTTAAATCGGCGGCAAGTGAAAAACAAGGTCTAAGTGCAGCTTTTCGATTCAAAGGCTTAGCTAGAAAATACGCAGCTATTGAAATCGAAGCCGCGTGTACGACCGTGATGAAAATTGCGACCGCACCGACGGTGTCCGTAGTTGAACGGGTTATGAAAAGTCAAAAGATTCCAGCACCAAAGACGATTAACGAACCCGACTACGGTTTTACTCGTGGTGCAGCATACTTTGGAGGAAATGACTAATGGTAAATGACGAAACTCAACGGAAGTTACGGCAGATGAAGCTTACCTCTATGGCAAATGCCTTGGAAGCACAGGAAAGCAACACAGAATATCGATCAATGAACTTTGATGATCGGTTCAAGTTACTCGTTGATGCGGCTTACGCAAGCCTTCAGTCAAATAGGCTGAATCGACTGATCAAGAGTGCAAATTTTCGGACGAATGAGCCATGTATAGCTGATATCAATTACTTGCCGGATCGTAAGTTGGATCGGAACTTGATTCAACGCCTTGCGACTGGCACGTATATTCAAGAGCACCATAACGTCATCTTAATGGGTGCTTCAGGTAACGGGAAAACATGGTTGGCGACAGCTTTGGGAATTGAGGCTTGCCATCAGTTTCATAAAGTAAAATATGTGCGTCTTCCCGAACTGATTGATGATTTGATTGTAGCGAAGCATGAGGCAAACGGTGACTTTCATAAGATTATTGAACGGTACAAGAAAGTTGAACTCTTGATCATCGATGAGTGGCTTTTGACGCCGATCAACGATGAACAAGCTCAGACTATTCTTGAGTTGATCGAATATCGAAGTCAGCGTGGTTCAACAATCTTTTGTACTCAATTCGCGCCGGAAGGCTGGCATAGTAAGCTGGGAAATCCACAGATTGCGGATGCGATCCTTGACCGAATCGTCCACGATTCTTACAAGCTCCTTATCCAAGGCGACAAATCGATGCGCGAGCGGTATGGAATCGGAGGCGAATTTGCATGATTTCAGTAGAACTGGAACAACGATTGGCGCTGTTCTATGCACATACAGACGCAATGGAAGACTGGGAAAATGTGCTTGGCGACGCACTGGTGGACATTATCTGGGAAAATAACGATAAATTGACGGATGACGAGCTTTTCGAATATGGAAAAGAAGTCATCGTGAAATACCTGGGTAAGTGCCGAGGAGACAAGCTCCCGTAAAACTGAAAGTGGCATCGCTGAAAACGCTCAGCGATGCCACTTTTGAAATTCTTGGTCAATTCTTTCGCCGAGTGGTGTCGATTTTAGCACCGAATGGGGTAAAAAAGATCGCCGAGTTGGGCAATTCGCTTCGCCGCCTTCA
>NZ_BAAFPR010000068.1:0-2956 GCF_042847315.1 Lacticaseibacillus jixiensis | reverse complement strand
CAGCCGGCCCGCCGGAATTATTTGCCGCTGTTTATATGCACTTAAATCCAGCGATTGAAGATACAAAAACAGGAGTTCCTCCCGTATACTGTTTAACGACCAAGAAAAACAGACAAAGGAAAACTCCATATTTGAATCATACAGGACAATCACCAAAAAGCAAAGTAACAAAATCAATTCAGCAACAATATGACCAGTTCGTTCGCAATAACCTTACGGTTGTTGCCTGTCCACATTGTCAAAATTCATTTGGCCTAACACAACATGGCCGGTATCTCCGACAGCTATACTGCACCGGCGGTTACCGTGGAATCATTGAGGTGACGCGTTTGCGGTGTCACTCATGCGACAAAACATTTGTGCTTTTACCGCCTGGTATCGTTCCATACAAGCGCTATGTGCTTGCCTCGATTCTCAAGGCTGTGCATCTAGCGACCTCAAGGTCAATGTACTATGCCGAAAGCGTGTTAGACGTTTCTGCTAAATTGATTCGTTGTTGGGGTACCCATTTTCATCAATGGCACGAAATGCTCTGTCGAGCGCATGAAATCAGTCTTGACGATGATCCAGAGATGGCTGCGATCATGTACTCGCAGCTGCGCCCGACTCGGCGATTGATGCAAGTTATATCGGCGTGGACACCAGCGTTTCACGCACTTTGAACCTTTCACATAGTTTCCCCTTATTGGCACTGTCTTTGACGTGTAAGCTAACAGCATCTTTAGAATGAAGAGGTGCAACTTGATGAACGCAGAACAATTTGAAGACATTGCCTTATTTCGGTATGAGTTAATTCAACCCCTCATTTCCGGAACGTTTCCGGATGCCACAAGGCAGGATTATATGAAACGAGTCGCAACTACCGAGAGAGTCTTGCCTAACGGCAAACGCGGAACAGTTGGTGCGGGAACTTTGAAAGAATGGGCAACGAACTATCGAAAGCTCGGCCTTAAAGGGTTAAAGCCAAAGCGTCGCAGTGATGCCGGTAACAATCGCCGTCTGAATGACGAGCAAAAAGCAGAGATAATCCGACTTAAAGAAGAAAGCCCTAATCGACCGGCAACCGTAATCAGAAAGCGGATGATCATGACCGGATATTTCGCCCAAGGGGCGCCTTCCGAAAGCACGATTCAACGTTATCTAGCGCAGGTAACTCCTGGACTCCAGCGTAGCAATATTGAGGACATGCGAGCATTTGAAATGAGCCACGTCAATGAATTATGGCAAATCGATACGACTCACGGTCCGTTCATCTTGGCAGGCGGTCGCAAACGTAAAGTATATATCGTCGGCATCATTGACGATGCATCACGGTATCTGGTTGGCTGGGGTATGTACTTCGAAGACAACGCCATCAACGTCCAGATGACCCTGAAGCAAGCTATCGCCACCTATGGTCGGCCTCGACAGATCTACGCGGATAATGGGAAACCTTACGTCAACAAACAACTTGCCTTGATTTGTGCGGAATTGGGTATTGGCATGAGACACGCAGCAGTTTATCACGGGAACCAGAAAGGCAAGATTGAGCGTTGGTTTGGCGTCATGAAGCAGCAATGGATGGTCGACATCAACTATGATGAATATCGATCTTTGGAGGCCCTGCGGGCTGAGTTTGCGAAGTATGTTCGTGATCGCAACAATCAGGTCAACCGTAGCCTTGGAGAAGGTGTCACCCCCATGGATCGAATTTGCGAGGAACCAGATGCAATTCATAAAGTGCCAACGGTCGCACTGGATCGAGCGTTTTTGCATCGTGAAACACGTAAGGTAGCCAACGATGGCACCATCAGTCTCAACAAACGGCAATACGAGACCGGAAGAGCAACAATTGGGGCAACGGTTACCGTGCGATTCCAACCAGATCTCTCAAAGGTGTACATCGAATGGGAAGAAGAATTAATGGAGATCCGCCCCGTCGACAAACAGGAAAACGCACATGTGAAGCGACAGCAAGTGCGGTTAGCGGAGGAATAAATGGATGGAGTTTACGGTCTATTACGGCATGAGTCATAATCCTTTTGACAAGACTGCACCGCAGGTGATTGAGACGGTCGACTTTAAGGAAACGAACGTGCGCCTCAAGTACCTCACAGAAGTGCTTGGAATTGGTTTGATCACCGGTCGTCCAGGTGCAGGCAAAACAGTTATCCTGCGCGAATATGCACAACGGCTCAATCCCAACCAATACCGAGTAAGTTACATACCTTTGAGCACAGTCAGTGTGAGTGATTTCTATAATCAGTTGGCGGTATCGCTGGGTATCGAACCGGCGTTTCGAAAATCGGCCAAATTTCGCCAGATACAAGAGCGAATTATTGAGCTTCACGACGTGGAGCACATCACGCCGGTATTCATCCTCGATGAAGCTCAGTACTTGAGTGGACTAATTTATAATGAGCTTGTGCTCCTGACCAACTTTGGCATGGATGCCGAGAATAAGTGTTTGATAATCCTAGCAGGATTATCTTCGCTCAATCAGCTACTACAACGACCGCAGTTTGAAGCCTTTCGCCAGCGAATTACGATCAAGTATCAAGTGGTTGGCATGGAATACTCAGAAAGCCAACGTTACGTGAAAGAGAAATTCAAAGCAGCAGGTGTACTGGATGATCTGATCACAGACGAAGCACTCAAAACGATGTTTACGACAAGTGGTGGCAGTATTCGTCGTTTAGATCAAATGATCACGAAAAGTCTGATTATTGGTGCACAACAGGAGAAACGCATCATCGATAACGAAATCGTCTACCAAGCAAACGCGGAGGTAGCGCTCGGGTAGCAAGTCAATGGTCGGCAGAAGCCGGCCTATTTTCTTGGTCAAAATTGGAAGATGGAATAATCTGCGGGAGCAGTAATGTGAGAATCAAAAACGTCACATTATCTCGGCGAAACAAAGGCGTTTCAATCCGAAACAATGTGACGAATGGTGGCCGAAATAGCGTGCCGCGCGACA
>NZ_BAAFPR010000067.1:0-3454 GCF_042847315.1 Lacticaseibacillus jixiensis | reverse complement strand
CAGAATCGTCGTTGGTCTGGTAACTTGAGGCACTGATTGGCAAGTTGCCTAAAGTTGATACGATGAAGAAACTCTTGGAACAAAACGAGCCCGGCGTCATTTGAAAGTTGACCGCCGTCGGCGGTCACAGTCACATTGGTATTGCATTGCAGGGATAAGCTGGTTAAAGTTGAGATGGTGTGAAGCCTCGCTTTCGTGATGGTTTTTGTCGACTTAACCTTAGCATATAGGCGCACCCAATGGGTGAAACACCAAAGCAGCGCAGTCCCGTGTGAATCATGGGATTGCGCTGCTTTTTTGAAATTCTATGAATAATCCAGGTTTGATGTTATTATACTAGATTCGCTGTCTCACTTTTGAGGGTAACACCAGATGGCATCTGACAAATGCTTGTCGGTGAGGTCTGTCAACAGATCGTAGATGGTCGTCTCGTATTGGTCGGGATCTTGTTTGAAGCTAGTGGAGATATTGCCTTGGTTGTCCATATCGATAATCAAGATTTTCTTGCCCCGTGAAGCGAGTGCACCAGCGACGTTGATTGCTAGCGAAGTCTTAAGGACCCCGCCCTTATTAGTTGAAAATGCCACGACTTTTGCCATGAGAGAATCCTCCTTATTGATCGTGTCATTGCTATCAATATTAATAGTAGGTTTACGAAATTACTGGCTATTGCTATTGATAGCAATCGTTTAGAAACGTTGTATCATTGGTATCGGAAAGACAGTAGGCTGTAAAGAATCGACGCTATTAATAGCATTGTAGCTATCAATGATTTGTCGAAGTTGTGGTGTTGATGGGTATGAGTTGGGACGGAGGCATGTTCGCCGGCAGCCCGCGTTTTTCCATATCAGTAACCTAGTATTGGTTACGAGCCAGTCGTCGCTCTCCCAGGAGCCGACGAAGTGTGTCCACGAAGGTGAGTACACATAGAAGCGCGCCTGAAGGACGATGTGTAGCGGCGAGTTCTGTACACTGGCGTCTCCGTCAAGATGGCGACAACGCGGTAGAAAAAATCTATTGCTGTAGCTTGCTTGTCTTGGATAACAGTTGACGCGAGAATGGCGCGATGGGCAATCGAAATACCACCGTTGCGGCCACGGCGTGTGTGTAAGATAATTTCGCCTGTCGCCTGCATTAACCTGAGGAGTTTGGATAATGATCGAGAGGGGATACCAAGCGAATCAGAGATGCGGGCTTGAGTCGTTTGAAGGAAAGGCGATTGTGTAGAAGTCTTGCGCATTAAGAAGGTTGTAAAATCGGCCTTCCACTCGGACAGAAAGCTATTTTTGCGCGAAGCACGCGGTTGCTTGGCTTTTACCCAATTCGGTTTTCCAAATAGGTCTTTGGCAGTCAGGTTTGAAGAGACCCATTGCTGTAGTAAAGGGGTAATGAAGGCGCGGCTTGCGGCCTTATATGCTCCGGAATACGCACTACGGATCGTTTTCTTGAGTTCGTTAGCCGAGATGGGGAGATGAAGACGAAGATTGAAGCGATTGAGGATTTCAAAACAGCTAGCGTGACTCAGTTCTGAGGCATAGCAGGCTAAGGCAAGGGTGAAAATGGCATTATTTCGCCCGTATCGGCCCTTAGCGCCTAGGATATCTGATTGATTGAGTAACAAGGTGAACCAGGGCTCGTCTACTTGAC
This sequence comes from Lacticaseibacillus jixiensis, assembly GCF_042847315.1. Taxonomy (NCBI): domain Bacteria; kingdom Bacillati; phylum Bacillota; class Bacilli; order Lactobacillales; family Lactobacillaceae; genus Lacticaseibacillus; species Lacticaseibacillus jixiensis. The sequence goes on along the minus strand of NZ_BAAFPR010000067.1, from coordinate 1,807 downwards.
GGTGTGGGTGCTTGCTGTGAGCGGTGCTCGTATGGATATGGCTGGGCTCGTTAGCTTGTTTGAGAGACCAAGCTATCCACTTGCTGAATGCATATTGATAATTTGAGTCGAAGAATTCAACGTTATCAGTCCGTGGGATTCGTGAGATTCCGAAGTGATTGCAGGTCATATCCACGGGAAAGTTCTGGGCGAAGTATTGGCGAAGTGATTGTGATATCTTCTTTGCAACAGCAACAACCCGAAAATTAGAGTGAGACGTGACATACGCCGGTTCACTGAGGACAAAGAACATCTGGTATCCGCGCGTCGTTTTTAAGATCATGGTGGGCATTAGCCCTAGCGTCAGGGATTCTAGTAGGAGATCGTTGGCACTGAATGATTCTGTATCTGGCGTAATATCGATATCTACGGTGAAAGTATTGACTTGTTTGAGGTTTGCCTCGGTGTGGCCTTGGGTAATGTGATGAACTTTATCCGTGTAAGTGCCATAGCAATAAACATTTGGCGTCCAATGAGTATATTCATCTGGCGATTGCGCTAGTGCTTCAATTGAAGTGATCACGACGCCTTGGCCAAGCGTCATTTTAGCCTTGCTACGCCATGCGAAGATTGCACCTTTATTTGCTTCAGCGGTTGGTTGAGAGTAAGATTGGCTATTTTTGAATTTGTATTTGCGTAGGCCATCGTGCAGTATGGTGGCCTCGATTGTTTCAAGTGTCGGCTTCATGAGATGACCTCCTCCAAAGGTGATGGACGACAATTCATCGTGGAGGTGGCCTTTCCCATACGAGAACTTGTATTTGACTTACCAAAGTACCTGCAAGTATCCGCTGTGCCATGCTACGAAAATCTGATATTAGTATTGCTATCAAGTTCAAAACATTCCCTTCCTATTCATAGTGCTTTGTTTGGGGAGAATGTTATTTGAACCAATATCTGAATTGGACGGCATCATTCAAAAGACGTGAGTTTCTTCGTTGTAGTTTTCTTACGTTCTCTGAAATTGGCCCGATTTTGGGCGGATGTAGTGTAATTCATTGATATTGATTCAAACTCATTGAAATTCGCTTAGGAGTTAACGTTGAGAGGACAATGCTTTGAGGTTGATTGAGACCCATTGATGTTATAGAATTCAGAGCCAGGTCTGAAGAAGGCTCGTAAAGCTAGTCAGTTCTCCAAGCGTTAATCTTCGCGATTACCCTTGGCAGACGCTGGTCCTACGGCGTTCATGCAAATATTTTTGCAAAGCGATCAAGCGGATTTCCGCTTGGTCGTTTTTTTTATACCCAGAGCGGAGCAGCCCGAACTTAGCGGTTGATATAAGATGGGATGACGCAAAGGCGGTTTGTGCCTTGGTGGCGTCACGGCTTATATCACGCCGCGTTGGGCTGCGGAGCTCGACGAAGACCATAGCGTAAAATGTGTGGATCTTGGCCCGGCCCGGACAGATGCTGCTTCGGCGCACGGGGAAAGCAACGGTGCAGGCGGTGCGGCCGGCTGCAACCGCGCTGAGAAGCGCGCGTTTTCCGCCTAACTTTTGAGCTTTGCGCTCGCTGGCGCTCGCCTTGCAAATCTCAAAAGTTGCCGCGATCAGCACCGCAAGCCAAGCACAGCCCGCTTGTCTTACGGTGCTGATCGTTTCACGGCCTGACCGATGCTTGCCCCGCGCGCCTACGCAACTGTACATGGCGGCTATAAAATGTAGGAAAATGGCGATTTGAAATTGTCGGTTTTCCTGCATTTTTTGATATCATGAATCACATCGTAACCAAGGAGGAAAACGATGTGAGACAGGACATTCGAGAAG
>NZ_BAAFPR010000066.1:0-3586 GCF_042847315.1 Lacticaseibacillus jixiensis | reverse complement strand
TGCCTTGGAACCAAACATTTACCGGTACCGCCCAATCGACCGTCGCTTAAAGCAAAGAGGTCCGCTTCCCTGAATCTGGGAACGGGCCTCTATTGATTTTCAAGACGGTCTGTTATTGGGTGCTTACTGATGAGGTAAATTGGCGCTATAATGATACAATTGAATCAAAGGCCGGCAGCAGTGCTGACTGAAATTGATGGAGGCCTGACATGATTTATGGTATTGGGGTGGATCTTACAGAAATTGCACGGATCCAACATGCCCAAGACAAGAACCCGCATTTTGCCGCGAAATTGCTGACGGAAGCCGAAATGGCGGCTTATTCCAAACTTAGCGATAAGCGCGCCGCCGAGTTTCTGGCGGGGCGCTTCTCGGTGAAAGAAGCCTATGCCAAGGCTTATGGTACCGGGCTTGGCGCAGTGGCTTTGCATGCAGTGGAGTGTCTCAACGACAAAGCAGGCAAGCCGGTGTTGACCAAGCATCCTTATCCTGGTCAGGCCTTTGTTTCGATTTCGCATACCGATACATTAGTGATGACAGAAGTGATCTTGGAGGTGGCACCATGAGTATGGTGACAGCAGACCTGCGGCCAACGAAGGTCTTAGTTTCAGAACAAGCGATTTATCAAAATATCCAAAGCGCCTTGAAGCGTGCGCCTCAAACGACCCGGCTGTTTGCTGTGGTTAAAGCCGACGCATATGGCCATGGCTTGTTGCGCGTGGCGCGGGTGGCGCAGCGTGCCGGTGCCAGCGGTTTCTGCGTGGCGGTGTTGGAAGAAGCCTTGGCGTTGCGCGCGGCGCATTTCACGCTGCCAATCTTGGTGTTAGGCATTGTGCCGCCAGAGCTTGCGCCGTTAGCTGCGGTACAACACATTGCCTTGCCTGCAGGGGACATCACATGGCTGCAGGCTGCTGAAGCGGCGCTTGGTGATGCGTGTGCGCCGGCCTTACATGTACATTTGGCAGTAGATTCTGGCATGGGGCGGATCGGCTTTCGCCAACCGGAAGCAATACAACGGGCAGCCGATTATGCGCAAACGGCAACCCACTTGGCAGTGACTGGGTTGTTTACGCATTTTGCCACGGCAGATGAAGCAGATACCAGCTACTTTGATGAGCAAAGCGCGCATTTCAAGCAAATGCTGGCTGCGTTGCCTAAGCGGCCAAAGTATGTGCATGTGGCCAATTCAGCAACCAGCATGTGGCACACTGCCACGGCTTCTGACATGATCCGCTTCGGCATTACAATGTATGGCTTGAATCCTTCCGGCCGCGCCTTGCCTGAACCGTATCCGTTGGTCCCGGCGATGCAAATCGTGTCAAAGCTTAGCTTCGTAAAGCTTATCGAAGCCGGCAGCGCGATTTCTTATGGCGCAACGTATCACGCCAAGCAAGCTGAATGGATCGGCACAGTGCCAATGGGCTACGCCGATGGTTGGCAGCGCCGCTTGCAAGGCTTTCATGTGTTAGTCGACGGCCAGCGTTGTGAGATCGTTGGGCGCGTGTGCATGGATCAATTCATGATCCGCTTGCCGCATGAATATCCAGCCGGCACGCAAGTTGTGTTAGTCGGGCAAAGCGGGGACGAAACCATCACCTTACAAGACGTGGCTGATTACGCTCACACCATTCATTATGAAATTGCCTGCGGGTTGTCTGAGCGCATCGCCCGCGAATCAATTAATGTGATTGATTGAGCGCCTGTTATTTCATCAAATTTTCGCTAGTTCAAAATATCCAAACGATCCGAGCGTGTCATTGGCGATAATTGTGCGCAACTATCCAAGGCAGGCCTGCATTAGCCGCTGATACTTGTGCGTAAATGATACTTTCAGAACATACAATAGGGTTAGGCAAACCATTCGCAGGGAATAAAAGGTACATGTAAATTGAACCCGGAATGTTGATTTAACGGCATTTTCGGAAGATACAAAGGATACGGTTGGCGGGAAAATTGTTACGTTCCCCGCCAAAATCCCCGCCAAGTTTGGGCCGAATGAGGGCTGAGCTGGCGGGGATTTTTCGTAAATTATAAGTCTATAATTCGTGGTAAAATTAGTGAAACTGATTGATGGCGGTGATGATTGGGATGTCCTCTGAAAGAAAAAGTGTACTTGAAATGACAGCCGTGGAAGCGCGTGCCTTTTTCCTTAAATCAAGTAGCTATGCAAATATGGTATTGCCGGAATACTTTGACTTTCAGCCCGTGCTTGATTTTTCCTTTTCAAAAGTCTCAGGCGGCAAACTCAAATCGATGATTAATGGCAATATCCTTAAGACTGCCGAAAACGCTAATTACTCTATTATTTTGAACAAGGATGCAGGATACGATTGGCGAGAAGTTAAAATTGTGCATCCGCTCTTATATGCTGACCTTGTTGAACAAATAACTGAAGATGGGCATTGGAGAGAATTACTTGATAGATTTAAGCTATTCGAGTCTAATCCGAAAATCAAATGTATTAGTTTTCCCGTTAAGTCAACCGGAAAAATGGGTGATACCGCAGAGACTATTTTAAATTGGTGGGAAGAGTTAGAACAGACCTCAATCGTAAACTCACTGGAGTATACGTACTGCATTAGAACGGACATTACCAACTGTTATGGTTCTATTTACACACATACGATTGACTGGGCCGTCCGGGGAAAAGATGCTGCAAAGCAAGCGGCGGGCAAACACAAAGACAAGTCTTTTGCGCATACGCTGGATTGGACAGTGGAAAGGCTTCAATGTAATCAAACAAATGGTATTCCACAAGGCGGAGAGCTTTTTAATTTCATTGCTGAGATTGTTCTAGGGTATTCCGACTTGCTTCTTTCTGAAAATTTAAAGGATCTGAATGACGTATATTGGCAAGTAGTTAGATATCGTGATGATTATAGAATCTTTTCAAATAGTAAAGAAGTAGCTGAGAAGATTGTAAAGGTACTCGCTGATGTACTTTCTGGCCTGAATATGCATTTTAATACCAAGAAAACAGGGCCTCAATTTTCAAGTCAAGTGCAACGATGATAACGAATCCTTGATAGTGGTCTAGGTTATTACGCCATGCGTCGGTAGTAATCGCATGGTCGAAGATAGTTCAGAATACGTCTGGGACGATGGTTCAGTGCTGATTGGACTGCTTGGATCTCAACCAGCGTAACGTCCCTGAGAGATTTTCCCTTCGGGAAGTACTCCCTGAGTAGTCCGTTGGTGTTCTCGTTAGTGCCGCGCTCCCAAGGCGAGTATGGATGAGCAAAATAGATCTGGGTTCCAACAATCTCTGATAACTTGGCAAACTCGGAACCGTTGTCAAACGTGATACTCTCAAACTCCTTGACACCGTAGTCGTCAATCGTGTCCTGCAAAGCTTTAAGACAGGTGCCCGCATGATAGTCAGGAATCTTGACGATGATTTCAGTCCGGCTGTACCGTTCTGTGAGGGTCATTAATGCTGGCTCATCAGCTGAGCGAATGCCTTTGACCAAGTCGCCTTCCCAATGTCCCACGCCTGTACGGTCATTCACGGCCGCAGGACGCAGCTCGATTGAGTCGCCGTATATCTTCTTGTTCTTGCGTTTGTGGGCGTTCTTATAGCCTTTGA
>NZ_BAAFPR010000065.1:0-3652 GCF_042847315.1 Lacticaseibacillus jixiensis | reverse complement strand
CGCCAAAATTTTACGAGATGTGCGACACACATGGCGTCGACTTTTTGGTTCGACTCAAGGCAAATTCAAAGCTTGGGAAGCTGGCAGAAACGGCCTTAGTGGATTGCCCTCCAAAATATGAAGAGAGCAAATGCGTCTACCACGAATTCAAGTATCAGGCCGCGTCATGGGGTAAAGCTCGCCGTGTTATCGTATGTTCTACTCATACGGCAGATGAGCTAGTTCCCTGGAACCACGCATTCGTAGTGACCAGCCTGGCCTCCGAGGCTCCAGAGACTTTGTTCAAGACCTATAGACAGCGGGGCAATGCTGAGAACCAAATTAAGGAGCTGAAATGCGGGTTTGGCTTTGACAAAACAGACAGCTCAACTTTTGCACGGAACACTGCACGAGCCTTGATCACCGGTATTGCCTATAACCTGGTTCAGCTCTTTAAACAGCTCTTTGTCTCGGAAGACCGTCGTTCAACCATCTCCTCGCTACGGTTCAGCCTCTTTCACATCGCCGGTAGGATTACTTGGCACGCCCGTCGTGTGGTGATTCATCTTGCTTCTAACTATGTTTACAAGAACTGGTTTAGTCGGCTCATGGACGAAGTCCATCAGTTGGCGACCTGAACTGAATAACTGAATAGGTCGTGCGTCGAGCCGAAAACTGGGTCGGTCTGTTCGTGGTGCATCGATCACCAACTTCTCCGCTCAGTCAGTATTCGCAACGATCCAAACGTTGCTTTCAGACCGGCCAGATGCGATTTCATGTCCCAAATACCGAGGTGAATAATCCAGGTTATATGTTATTAGATACTGGTCATGGTATCGCCACTAACCATGCACGTGCGATTCGAATCATAACATGCTAAATCTATGCTTCGATCCAGAGCAAAAATATAAGTTGATGGCCATCAGCCAACTGCTTCTTTGCGGCACTTTTGCTAGTAAGAAGCAGTTGGTTACTTTGCGATAAAGTAATTTATAAATATTCTTCATAAATTATCGATACTAGGCTGTATACCGCAAAAGTGGCAGATGTTATTTAATTCTGTAGGAATCGCAGTATATCAACGCTAATTCAGATTTAATAATGAATTCTATCAATTTATGAATATTTTGCTTGCAAATTGTTCGGTGCAGCGCGTATAGTAGCAAAGATGAAAGCACACAGTTTGTTGTTTCTGTTTTTCTGAAAGTGTGAAACATGACCAAGTTTTTGTGACCGTGGTCGGGTCACCGGAGTGTAAGTTGCAGGTACCGCGTGAACAAGCCGCCTGGGGGGGATTGGTGAGTTCATCAAGCGCGGGAGTGTGTACACAAGCGGCTTGTTTTAGTGCGCTTGTGACAAGTTAGGGGAACTTGATTGAAAATTACAAATAAGCTCGTTGGTTTAGCAGCAGTCATTCTTGTCGCTGCTGGTCTTGGCGTGGTCACAGTGACGGCACAAGCAGACACGAACACCACTGCAGACGCTGCCACGACGGTTTCAACTACGTCTGAAGCCAGTCGCGTCACTTTAAGCGACACCAAAAAGGCCGCAGCCAAGAAGGTTACACCAGCTGCCAAGGCCGCGGCTAAAGTCGCCAGCTTCAAGCGCAGCTACCACGAAACTTATGTCGGTACGATTTCCGGCTTAGGCCATTCAACCGATGTTGTGCAAGGTTCTATGCGCCGCACCACGGCGCCCAAGCAAGCCGGCTTGGCAATGACTTGGGGCGGGGCAACGCGTTTGTCCACTACCGATAAGTTGACGACTGAAATCGCCGGCCACGCCACGAGCCGCAACTTCTCTTGGATCATGGGCTTGCGCGTTGGCAGCAAGGTTTCAGTGACTGATGCCAGCGGCCGCAGCCGGACCTACAAGGTGTACGCAACCGACAACGTCAATGACCAATCCTATTCGACCAAAACCGGCAAAGATCGCTACAATGCGATCGTCAGTGCTCACCAAGGCGAAGCAGTCGTCTTACAGACTTGCATTTCTAACACCGTTAACCGGCTCGTTTGGGCACATTAATTTTCAACATAAGCTGACTAAATAATTGAGCTCGCGGCATCGTCCTTGGATCAAGGCTGATACTGCGAGCTTTTTCTATAGCAACCGGGTCCACACGTTTAGCATCAAAAGCGTGGCTACCTTGTACTTGAACCATCATGATAACGGTATCCACAACGTGTTATCAAACAATGTGTCTGCTAGGGCAAAACCTGTAGCGTCGCAATGCTATGCAAACGAAAAGCCGCCATCCCGTCTTCGCACGTGGATTGATGTCGGCTTAAGTTTGTAAAGTATCGATTGACCATCGCATTGGTTGCGCTTTTGCTAGGCTCATTCGTCCCAAAAACGTGGCAAGTGATCGTCCGGTCTGGTTTCCAGTCCTCAGCAATGCGGCTTTATGCCGTATCAACCGCATTTAGTCTACTGCTGATTTATGCTACAATATCCCTGCAAAAAAGCAGGAGGTGTCGTGATGACATCCTTGATCTATCAACCTTTGACTACTGAGCAACTGACCCATATCGTCGCTTGCAACTTGGCTGATCATGGCACCTATCAAAGCCGAATCGCAACCGGTGGCCTGTTTAATACGACTTATCAACTCACGTTTGCCGACGCAAGCCGATTTATTCTACGGGTGGGCCCTGTGCAACGTCACTTGTTGCTGCCCTTCGAACATAATTTGATGACCGGTGAAGTGATTGCAGACGCGCATTTAACAGCTGCTGGGATCCCTTGTCCTCAAGTCACGGTTTGTGATCGCAAGCGGACAGTTATTGACCGCGATTATATGCTGTGGCCAGCTTTACCCGGAAAGATCCTCGGTGATTTGTCGCTGACTGATCAGCAAAGGCCCGTCTTATACCACCAGCTGGGTACCTACTTACGCAGGATGCATGACATCACCATGCCATATTTCGGCCGTGCCGGAAGTACCGCCTGCGGTTGCCCTCGCTTTGCAACTTGGGGTGGGTTCTTGATCAGTGAGTTCGATATCGCAGTAGATCTGTTACTGGCACATGATCTGTTGACCTCGTCAGAAGGAAACCAGCTAAAGCAACTATTTGAAAATGCGCGACCACTTTTTGACCAGATCCGCCGTCCTGCACTAGTCCATGCCGATTTATGGGACGCAAACATTCTGGCGGCCTCAGATGGCAGCCATATCACAGGGATCATTGACGCAGATCGCGCAATGTATGGCGATCCGGAGTTTGACTTCTCTGGCGGCTGGCAACTGGCACCAGCCTTCTTTGAAGGGTATGGCAAACCACTAGCCGCCACCCCTGCTGCCAGACGGCGCCGTTTATTCTATCAACTGTTTTACCGCACCTTAGATACTCCTGGATTATTCATAGAATTTCAAAAAAGCAGCGCAATCCCATGATTCACACGGGACTGCGCTGCTTTGGTGTTTCACCCATTGGGTGCGCCTATATGCTAAGGTTAAGTCGACAAAAACCATCACGAAAGCGAGGCTTCACACCATCTCAACTTTAACCAGCTTATCCCTGCAATGCAATACCAATGTGACTGTGACCGCCGACGGCGGTCAACTTTCAAATGACGCCGGGCTCGTTTTGTTCCAAGAGTTTCTTCATCGTATCAACTTTAGGCAACTTGCCAATCAGTGCCTCAAGTTACCAGACCAACGACGATTCTG
>NZ_BAAFPR010000064.1:0-4110 GCF_042847315.1 Lacticaseibacillus jixiensis | reverse complement strand
CAACGGCTACTATAATGATATCCTGTTGAAAGTGGCGTCCTTTAAAGTAATTCATGCGCACAATCCCTCGTTTCTTGTCACTCAGTATACTAGAATGAAGTTGCCAGGCAAACTTTGCACCAGAGCCTAAGCTACCACTATGTTATAATGACCATATCGAAAGGAGATCAATCTAATGAAATATACGAAAACCAAAGCAGTATTAAATCAACTCGTTGCCGATTTGAGCCAGATGTCAATGATTATCCATCAGACGCATTGGTACATGCGTGGACCCAACTTTTTGAAGTTGCACCCCTTGATGGATGAGTTCATGGAAGAAATTGACAGCCAACTCGATGTCATTTCTGAACGGCTGATTGCGCTTGATGGCAGTCCTTACTCGACCTTAAAAGAAATGGCCGAAAACACTAAGATTCAAGACTGGCCTGGTGAATGGGACAAAACAACCCCAGAACGCCTCGCACACTTAGTTGATGGCTATCGTTACTTGGAAGACCTTTACAAACACGGCATTGAAGTATCCGATGTTGAAAAAGACTTCAGTACCCAAGATATTTTCATTGGTCTCAAAACCGCAATTGAGAAGAAAATCTGGATGATTCAGGCAGAGCTTGGGTCGGCGCCGGAAATTGATGAATAAAATAATATTAAAAAATCGGTAGGCTTAAACATTGCTAACGCTTATATCAGTGCTGCTATTTAATTAAAATGCGACATCCCAACAACGGGGTGGCGCATTTTTGTTTGCAATGCGGTGACAAATAGGCCGGAAACAAAATAAGTGAGTGATAACTCATTTTAATGTTGACAAACCGAGATGTACTGATTATACTAAGGCCACTAAGTGAGTGAGTATACACTCGCTTTGAGAAAGAGGGTTATTAAAATGGTAACGGATTATGTCATCGCCAAGCAGGTCAGCAAGCACTTTGGTCATCAGCAAGTGCTCAATCAGATTGATTTGACACTGCCGGCTGGAATGATTTATGGCTTGATTGGGCCATCAGGAGCTGGGAAGACCACCTTGATCAAGAGTATTTTAGGGATGGAAGCTGTGGATAGTGGCACTGTTAAAGTCATGGATACGGTGATGCCCAATAGGGCGGTAATGGCACAAGTAGGGTATATGGCCCAAAGTGACGCTTTGTATGAGACACTAACGGCCCGTGAAAACCTGACCTTGTTTGGGCAATTGATGAGCGTTCCAAAAATAAAGTTAGCACAGATGATTGATTATGCAGCCGGATTAGTTGATTTAACGTCCCAATTAGACAAGCGGGTCAGTGGCTATTCGGGTGGGATGAAACGGCGCTTGTCGTTGGCAATTGCCCTGATTCAGGATCCCCAATTATTGATTTTAGATGAACCGACCGTTGGGATTGATCCAGAATTACGGCAACAAATTTGGACCGAACTAAATAAGCTCAAGGATACCGGTAAGTCGATGCTCGTGACAACGCATGTCATGGACGAAGCAGAACGGTGTGATTATCTCATGTTGATTCGGCACGGGATTGCGCTTGCTGAGGGGACACCCGCGGCACTGAAACAACAGTATGCAGTAGATACGATCGAACAGGTCTTTTTGAAAGCGGGGCGGATGCAAGATGCGAACGATGGCAATCGTTAGACGAGTTTTTAAGCAAATGTTACGTGATAAGCGTACCTTGGCGCTGATGTTTTTGGCACCATTGCTGATTATGACGCTGATGTATTTCTTATTTCAAAACAACACGACGCAAGTAGCAAGCTTGGGTGTTCATCATGTAGACCAATCCGTGGTTAACGTGATCGATACCAAAAACGTGACGATTCATCATTATGATAGTTCACAGGCACGGAAAATGATTAAGCAGCATGATCTAGATGGCTATTTGACTCAGAAAAATGGTCAATTGACGATTACTTATTCAAATAGCAATCCAACCAACACGTCTTTAATTAAGGCGAGTTTACAATCAGGATTAGTCAAGTTGAAAATGAAGACGCTGGTGACCGTTACTAAGAAACAGCGCGCGGCCCTTGAATCGCAACAAGCCGCTTTGAAGAAGCTGACAGCAGCCCAGACACAAGCAACGGTGACCAAGCTGAAGACTGCCATTGCACAAGCCCAGGCCCGCGGTGACCAGGCAACTGCTGAGAAATTACAAAAGCAACTCAAGCAAGCCACAGCCACGACGTCTAGTTCGACTCAGTCAGCTAAAGCAACCAGTTATACGACTAAGTCTCATTATATTTATGGTAGTAGTGATTCAACGTTCTTTGAAAGCTTTTTGCCAGCCTTTCTCGGTTTCTTTGTCTTCTTCTTTGTGTTCTTGATTTCTGGCGTTTCACTTTTGAATGAACGCACTACTGGAACCCTAAGCCGGCTACTTGCAACCCCAATTCGACGGAGTGAAATTATTATGGGCTATCTAATTGGTTATGGGGGCTTTGCCATCATTCAGACTGTCCTGACCGTTGTTTTCACAATTACGGTCTTCAAGATTCACTTAGTTGGTAGTATTTGGCTGGTCTTTCTGACTAACTTATTATTAGCGTTAGTGGCTTTGACCTTGGGTATCTTTATTTCCACCTTTGCTAACTCAGAATTTCAAATGATTCAGTTTATTCCACTGATTGTTGTACCACAAATCTTTTTTGCTGGGTTGGTTCCAGTCGATGGCATGGCCAGTTGGTTGCAAGCAATTGCCCACATCATGCCGTTATACTATGGTGCTAATGCGATGACGGCTGTTGTGACAAAGGGTGCTGGGCTTGGCGATATTGGTGTCAATTTGTTAATATTAGTAGGGTTTATGGTCGTACTAACAATGTTGAATATTGTTGGAATGAAACGTTATCGGAAGGTGTGAGGATATGGAACGACCACGGATACGGGATTATTTTCAACAGGATCTAAGTCAGAATGAAACGATTACACCTAAGCAACGGGCCATCCTCCAGGCAAGTCTCGATTTGTTTGCTGAAAAGGGTTTTGACCAGACCAGTACTAGTGATATTGCACAACGGGCCGGCGTTGCGGAGGGGACGGTCTATCGGCGGTATAAGACTAAGGCTGCCTTACGGGATGCCATCTTAGCACCAATTACCGCGCACATTGTGCCAATCTTAGCGAGTGATTTTTCAGAGGATGAATTACGGCAGCGTTATCCCAGTCTACAGGCATTCGTCACAGCAATTTTTACGGACCGAGTTGCATTTGCTAAAGCTAACGTGAAAGAGTTAAAGGTCATTTTTGAAATGGCAGCTTTTGACACCGAACGACGCGAACAGATTCTTAGCCAGATTGCGCCTAAGATGGTCAAGCAGATGGGAAGTGTCATAAATCAACTAAAAGCAGATCATTTGATTGTGGATTGGCCGAATGATTTGATACTGCAAAGTTTGTTATCGCAGCTATTCGGTTACCTAGCGCAGTTAATGCTGGAATTGCCGGGAACTGAAATTGAGCGCGAACAAGCGTATTTGATTACGGTGATGACCAAAATATTGACCCCGGGTGAACATGATCAAATTACTGGTCAGTGAGCTAACTGTTACTTGATATAAACTAAAGCCACTTCTGTACTTAGCGGTCATTTGAACGCTAAGTACAGAAGTGGCTTTGGTCGTTGCTACGCGTGTTCGTTTGTTAATCTGCTAGTATCGTCATTTTATTCAACAAACTAGTTTGTAACTGGCTGAGTGTGGTCGTCATGTAGACCGGGTAAAGATCTGGGTTGACGAGCCGCTGGGTTGTTCGTGGGAGCTCGGCAAGTTTAGCCTGGGTCGTTGCCTGAATGGTTGTAACCGGAATTGACGTGGTGTTGGACAAATCTACCGGCGCGAGTAAGGGCCGGGCTTCAAAATGGGTGAGTCGCTGTTGACGGTCGACACTGAGTGGGTCACTGGTGACGACGGTTAGGCTGGTCGCATCAACGATCGTCTCGGTAGCTAGTGCAATCAAATCAGCAAAGGCCCGCTTAGGGCTCTGGTGCAAATAGTCTGAGAGTGTGCCTTTTACCTAGTTGTTGATAGGGTGTTGTAGGTTATGCTGGCACCATCGCTTTTAATTCGTCCACGGCTGAAAACCCGATGAGGCTTAGCTCTCGTCGGGTTTTCTTG
>NZ_BAAFPR010000063.1:0-4356 GCF_042847315.1 Lacticaseibacillus jixiensis | reverse complement strand
TGCCTTGGAACCAAACATTTACCGGTACCGCCCAATCGACCGTCGCTTAAAGCAAAGAGGTCCGCTTCCCTGAATCTGGGAACGGGCCTCTATTGATTTTCAAGACGGTCTGTTATTGGGTGCTTACCGACAGACCACTTTGGCATCATAGCGCCAAACTTTTGATAACCCTCCCAGTAAATAGCTATATTGCCCTTGGTGGTGACCTTACGCCAGCCTAGCTTAGATCTGCTCCCATACCCGATCATGTACAATCCATGTTTGGATACAAAACTAGTCCACGTATCTTGAAAACGTGCTTCACCACCAGCGTACCGCGCGTTTGGATCACTGTCGGCATGCAGCGCAACATAATCGGCCAAGTACATACTATATAGCACCTGTATACGCAGTGACCCATTATGGTCGTTGATAATCAAGGTATTCGACGCGTACAAGGTATCTTCCAGCCACTCCGTGATACGATCGCTGGTCGAAACCTTGAGAGCTTGGCGCCACTCGCGCTCAAACTCTGGCATGGGTGTATCAAGCGATTCGTTAGCTGAGCCTAATGTGAAGCTTACGTTAGCAAGCCTTGCTTGATCAAAACTAAAAAACTTCCTCAATTCGTACAATTCACGATTGACCAGATAATTGACAACGACTTCGTTGGTCAAGATCGCATTGATGTTGGTTACCTCGCCGGCTTTGGTGAACTTGGAAAGTTCGTCCGGCTCAAGTCCGACAAAGAGCAGTGTCCGTCGCTGTGGGCCGGTAGAACCGTCCGTTGTCGCGTACAGCGCAGTACCGTCAATGTAGACTTGTGGCGGAGCCTGTAAGTTGGCATGTCCCTTGTGCTTGCGGTTGAAATGCAATACGGGATCGCACAGTGAATCGTAGTTCGCAACACCATCAGGACTGAGTACGTTGCCGCCCGTCCCTTTAGAATTCAGATTACACTCCTTGAGCCACAAAACTTGAGTCAAGGCGTCGAGGTTATCAAGCCCGAATTCTTTGCTAAGCTCTGTAAAGTCCATCATCATCCGATGATCTCCGTACAACTTAGCAAAAGGCAAACCAAGAGTCGTTTTGTGCGCGCCGGATGTCGCCTTGATCAAAACGTTAATGCCAGAATTATGTCCCGCAAGCAAGCCTAGCCCCAAAAGCATAAACAGAAAGTCTTCTTTGGATTTGTCACCTCCAGTAAATTGATTCATCATCCGCTCTGGTGTCCATACCTGAGCTTCTGGGGTGTCTTCACTGGCCAGCAAAGTAGACTTTCCACCAGTGTATGTCTTCATGATGCGTAGTGGTTTGCTTAGATCGACTGGCTTGTACTCAAGATTATGCAAATGACGGGCTGAAAAACATGTTGAGTCTATAATGTCGCGATACTTCAATGTGCCTCGTTCGATAAACGTTCCTTTGGATAGATCATAAATACCGTTTAGGAAGAGAATGAACTGTGACCCATCATAAAAATGCAAGACCCCGTGTTTCCGCTTTGCGATAGGTGCCAGTGAACTAAGGGTGTCCTTAATCAGCTTAACGGGCGTTGTCTCGTGAATCAAACTGATCAACTCGTCGATCATCGGCTCCGCTGGTGTCCAGAGTCCTTTCGATTCGTCGAGGATATATACCGCTGCAAGACGATCTTCCTCGCCTTCAACGACCGCGAGTTTATAAGCCGCCGAGATGCATGCACAAATCTTTGTCAACTCCGCATCAGAATCAGCCGGGATATGGTGTTCTTCCATATAAAGCTCAAGGGGTGTTGTAATTTTGGTGACCTGCTCCATGTACTTACGATACTTAACGGCTTCAGCACTTTCACCAAGTAACGTATCAAGAGAGCGCACCAGCTTAAGCTTGTCATCATCACCCTTTAGCTTCTTGAGCTGGTTGGCCAGTTCGTCCTTATTGTGGGCTTCCCAATCCGAGTTACCTCCGGCGGCCTCAACCAGCACTTTTTCGGCAGTCTCTTGGGTCAGTTCTTCCCGAATGATGGCAGCGGCAAGTTTTTCTGCGAACCGCCAAAACTTCGAGAAATGTTTGAGATCTGCCAGATGCTTCTTTACATAGTCACTCAAGCCCTGGTAAATTTCATCTTGGCTCATCTGTGATGCGACCGAGTCAAGTGAATCTTCCGCATTCTGAGTGATCTGATTGGACTCACGGTAAATGAGTTGTGGTACTACTTCTTTTGCAATCACCGCCGCAAGCTGCGGTTTGCCGTCCATCGTCACGATGAACGGGGCTGTTTTGTCGTCCTTGGAGGCGACAAAACACATCTGCTTGATCACGTCTTGGATGAGCTTGCCCTTCTCTAAACCCAACACGTCATAAACCTCTGGACGGACAACCGCCAGAGCATCCCACTGCATGAAACTCGGCAATGCCTCCGTTTGGCTGATTTTATAGGTCGTTTCATCGATAAAGCTGGCTAAACCCCTGGAGTCCAGCGCCTTACCGTCTTTGTCGGCCAGTGGAATATCACCTTGATGGCCAATGATCCACTCACATAACCACTTTACGACTTGGCGAGCAACATCTTCATACTCGTCCGCCATAGCAATCATCGAAATCTCAATGACCACGCGCATGTGAGGCTTCATTGGGAAACTTAAAGTTGGGTAGCAGGCGCGCCGAATCTCATGTTTGCCTTGGATCATCGGTTGCTTGAAAACCGAAACAAAACCTTTAGCTTGCGTCATTGTGTCAAAGTCAAAGTCTAGCGCTACATACCGCTTCCCAATACCTAGCTTGTTGGCATCACTCCGATTTGCTTTGACATCAGCTGCCCAAATTTCAGCATTCGTGAGCTGACC
Source organism: Lacticaseibacillus jixiensis (assembly GCF_042847315.1). NCBI lineage: Bacteria > Bacillati > Bacillota > Bacilli > Lactobacillales > Lactobacillaceae > Lacticaseibacillus > Lacticaseibacillus jixiensis. The sequence continues at coordinate 1,549 of NZ_BAAFPR010000063.1, read as the reverse complement.
ATCAGGCTCGCGTTGTGAAAGGGGCTTTAGCACGCCACTGCATACCAGAACCGTCGTTTGGTTCGACTTGGAGTATCGGATGGCTTCACCGATGGAATCACGATCCAATGGCTCTTTTTTCTTAGCCAAAGAGTTAAGCTTGTGGCTTGGACCGTCGCCGGTGTAGTACTCAAAGTCGTGCGGAGCCTTTAGACCAATATCCATTTGCCGCTGTACGGCGTCAACTGCACCTTGCGGAAGTCTAACCACTGGCCTACTAGACCGGAGCTTTTGGACAACATAGACTTGATCGCCCTCGCTTTGCTTTGCCAGTGCCTCAATCTGATTTTCCGTCAGTGGCTCTGGCTTGGGTTCAGGAACCGGTTGAGCCTCCGACTCGGCTTTCTTCTCAGTAGTACCCGACGACGTCTCATCCTTGGACTTTACAGGCTTCACAATCTTTCCATCTTCTTGAAGACCGACAAGAGCCAGATCAAAATCATCTCCGTCGAGGTTGTACAAGCTATAGTTATTGATTTGGAGCTCGCTGTCAAGACCTTCTGGCTGCTTCATGTATACTGGAACCTGCTTGGGGCGATCAATTCTCAAGTTCATCGTGTAGTCGTTAGTTTCAACGCCGATAAACGCCAGGATGCCGTCAACAATGGCCGCATACATGTTTTTGTCCATCAGCTTGCTGACTTCAAGGACGAAGCGAACTTGCGATTTGCGAGGCCAGTTTATATCTGGATATAAGATAAATTTACTTGGGTACTTGTCTACAAACAGGTCTTTAATGCACTTCCGGAGCGCCAGCGCATCGTCCATCGTCTTCAGATCATAGTCCACGGCGATAAAGTCCCTGAGAATGCCACCGCTGATAGATGCCTTGCGATCAATGTTAGATGGAAGCTGTGGATCACTAAGTTTCCCAAATGAGGATGCTATAAAATACTGCGTATGTAGCTTTTTAATGTCGCTGGTGATTTTATTAACCGCGTTAGAATAGGCCGTTTTATTAAAAGTCCCGTCAGCATTTTGAAAGTCGGCGGCATTGAGGCCATCCCACGGCCTTGGATTTGCTAGCGCGAAATTATGCGTTTCGACAAGTGCGTCAACGACGCCACGATCATTACGACTAACAGACGTATTTTTCGAGGCAACGCGGGGTGCCGTGTACAGTGAGTGATGTAGTGTCGATAGCTTAAGTAGTTTAGCCATAATAAAAGTCCCTTCCTGTGGCGAAATATTTTACATCACTGGACGAGACTTTTTTGGCTTGAAACCTACACTTTCGATACAAATATGTTATACTTTAAGAGTAGTAAAAGTCCAAGTCCAGCGATACAGCGCCCACGTTACTCGCCAAAGTAATTGTCGTGAGACGCTATTTTTATACAATGATGTCTAGGTCTAGCCTTTGCGGCTAGGCCCTTTTTTGTGCGTAAGCACCCAACCAAATGACGTCTGGAATTCAAAAAGCCCGGCAGCCGAGAAAATCTACTTTCTCGGATACCGGGCATTGTTGGTTTTCTTGTCTAGCTTTCCTGGTGCCAATTCCACGGCAAAT
>NZ_BAAFPR010000062.1:0-4908 GCF_042847315.1 Lacticaseibacillus jixiensis | reverse complement strand
ACGACTATGAAGAACTGGTGACCGAACTGTTCCAGATTAACCTGAATCACTTTAATCTCAAAGAAGGGGCGCGATACGGGTACGCGGCGACCTTCAAATGTGGTGAAATCGATGTGTTGCTGTCGCCGTATCAAGATGTGAATGCAGACGGTTATGATCCAAGCGAAGACAGTGGCACAATGATTGAACTGAAGGGCCAAGGCTGCCGCTATGTTGAATCGTATTTGCGCCAGCAGAATCGCACCTGGTACGACTTCCTAGAGACGTGCATTGCGCTTGACGGTCATTTCACCCGCGTTGACCTCGCCATCAATGATCGCAATGGATTGCTTGACGTACCAACCTTGATTGAGAAGTGTGACCGTGATGAATTCACCTCACGTTTTCATGGTTTCCGAGATAATCGCACCAAGCAGTGGAAGGTATCGGGCAGAACCTTGTATCTGGGGTCGCCGCAAAGTGAAGTGTACTTCTGTATTTACGACAAGGCTTTTGAGCAACACCAGAAGCACCCTGAGATTGCGATTGAAGATCAGCCGATACGGACACGCTTTGAAGTCCGGTTACGTCGCAAACGCGCCGCTGCTGCAATTAAGAATCTGTTGGCAGAGCGTGATCCTGAGAAAGTGGTTTTCGGCATTATCAACCGTTACCTGCGTTTCTTGACGCCGAGCCACAAAGCGAAGAGTCAGTGGGCGACAGATCCGCGCTGGGATGCGTTTATCGGTAATAATCGCGACAAGCTGCGACTCTCAACTGACCCTGAACCATTGAGTTATGCGCACATTACCCGCTGGCTGAGGAAACAGGTCGCGCCGTCGCTGAAGATGTTGCAGCTGATTGATCAATACAATGGCACCACCGAGCTGAAGGCGATTATTGACGGCGGCAAACTGACGCAACGCCACTGGGACTTGATTCACCACTATCAGCACCACCGTAATGGCGTTTTGACGGATGCAGAACTGAGTGAGACATCAAAAAAGAGCGACTATGCCGACCAAAGCAAGTAGTCACCCTTCACAGATAAGATTTGGGTCCTATCTGGTTTGATTATCTCACTTCAATCAATGAGAAGGAAGTGACGTAATTGGATAAGAGTTTTGTCTGCTATCAAGATCTGATGGCATTAGGTTTTAAGCAGCACACCGCGCGCAATATTATTAGACAAGCGAAGCAAAGGATGGTACAAAAGGGTTATCCCTTGTATCTCAACCGAAACTTAGGGCGCGTGCCGCGTTCTGTCGTTGAGTCCATTCTCGGGTCACCGATGAATGGAGCTGTTGAGAATGAGTAAAACCAAATATCCAGGCGTATTCATAGACGCCAAAGGTAACTTCTACTATGAAACCGAGTTGGGCACCGATAAGATGAGTGGCAAGCGCGTCCGCAAGAAAGGGCGGAAGGACAGTCAAGGAATGCCATTCAACACTGCGTTTGCGGCGAACAAGGAACTTACGCGGGTGAAGCGTGAATATCATGAGGCGCATGGGTTTACGAACTTCCGCATGACCTACCGCCAATTCATGAAGGATGCGTATATTCCAGCCTACAAAACCGACGTGGAGGAAAGCACCTTCGCTGTCCGCAACCGCAGCTTTGATATCTGTATCGCCCGCTTTGGCGACCAGCTGCTGCGTGACATTGACATCACCGACGTGCAGAACTTCCGCACGTGGCTGCTCACGGATGAGAAACACGGTGGTGCCGGCTACTCGCAAGGCTATGCTGGATTGGTGTTCGGCTGTTTCCGCAAGTCCCTTGATCACGCGGTGCAGATGCAGTATCTGTCCAGCAATGTGTCGAAGCGAGTTAAGGCGATCCCCAAGGCCAAAAGCAGCGTGCCGTTCTGGACGAAAGCCGAGTTTGAACAAGTTATTGCTCAAATCTGCATTGATGACATCTACGGGCACCTGAACTTCGTGATGTTGTGGCTGTACTTCCTGACTGGCGTGCGGGTCAACGAAGGCACGGCGCTGTGGTGGCGGGATGTTGATCTCGCCAAGAAGCAGCTACACGTTGACCACATGCTGGTGATGAAGAACCGGCATGACTGGGAACGCCACGACTACACGAAGACAGACAGCGGCAAGCGGATCTTGACGCTCGACGATGACACCGTGGCAATTCTACGGCGCTGGCGTGAGGTGCAGAAGAGTTTCGGTCTGGGTGGGGTAGATGACTTCATCATGACCTATGACGGCTTGCCGATGACCAAGTCCACGATTTCGCGAATTATTCACCGCTACGCCAAGTTGGCGCAGGTACACCCAGTCGAAGGCAAGGGGCTGCGCCACAGTCACGCGTCGTATCTCATCAATGAGTTCAACGTCTCAGTGCTGGTGTTGTCTAAGCGCTTAGGCCACTCGTCTCCGGAGATCACGCTGAAGCACTACTCGCACTTATGGGGCGGGCTGGATGCGGACATCGCCGAACAGATTGCGGGTAACATCACGATCAAGACGGCGGGTCAGAATCAGGTGCGGTTCGTTGGGAATCAGGCGGTGAAGTACGATCAATTAAGCCCCGCCAAACTCCCCGCCAAAACGGTGACTGAGGCATAAAAAGCCTGGTATGACGCGGGTTAGCGCCGCCGAAGATACGCTTGAATGGGAATAAGTTGCAGGTAAGCATGTGGATGAAAAGCCTGATTTAACGGCGATTTTAATGCGTACAATGAATTGAAATAGGTAGAATTGAAGTGATTTTCTGCCAACGTCCTGTCAAGAATAAAGAGCCGGTCCGGAGAAATCTGGGCCGGATTTTTGTATATCAAACGTTTGTTCTGTAGAGTGATGAATTATGGTATGCTTGCGGAAGAGATATTTGCAAACATTGAAAATTTGAAAATATTCAGAACGAATTCATGATGTGGCAAGTTGCACATAAGGAGGAGATCAAGGTGTCAAAACTACGACTTGAAAAGTACGAGATAAGATCGCTTGGAGCGGCAATATTTACCTTAACTTCGTGGCCAGAAAACCGTCGAAATCTGGGAATTGTTGATCAATTGAATCGGGACTTCATTGCATATGAAGAAACTAAAGTATACGGTCATAAAAAGATTGATAATTATCGGGATTTTATTCGCTTTTATCAGGACGTAAAGGATCATTATACAAAGGGTATATTTCCGCCGGAGCCTTTTTTGGTGGACGTCGGAGAAGTTAAATTCTATTCGCACAAGAATCATAAATACTATCAAGTGTTTATTGGAAATGGTTCTGAAGATACCTATGAAAGCTGTTATATTGTTGATCAACTAGTGTCTTTGGATAATCAATTTTCTAATATATGGACATGTATATTAGAGTATGAGAATAAATTACTAAACGTGTTATATGAAGACGCAAGCATTAATGACAAGTTTGAATCGGATTTGTCATGCCCAACAGAGAAATATTATCAAAATGTTTGCATCAACTATTCTGATTTTCAATCGAACCGGCTTTTCGAATTTTTCGAACAGTATCGAAGCATAAACGATGAATTATATCCATTTTTTACTCATCAATTACATTTAGCAGTGTTTCTACCACTGATGAAAGAAGTTTTTGAAGAGAAAATTGAGCAGGAATACCGGACAGAAAGCTTGGTACGTGCAACTGCTCAAACATTGCAGGAACGTGTTATTAGTAATTATACTAATCGTGTGAATGGAGTATCAGATTATCTTTGCTCGGCTACTATCTCTAATGACAAAGGTGATACGGTGTTAAACGATGTATTGGCCATGTTTGATAAAGATCGATGTGTTGTGATAATTGTTACAGACGAACCAGACGCCGTAACTCACCAGATTGAATCAGAACTCAAAGACTGTGATGTGGAAATTGAGGGGAAGCCGAGCATAGGGCTGAAAGCACATGTGAAAGTCGCCAAAGAAAGTAATATTGTCTATCAGCTGGTAGCCGCTACAGATCTTTCACCTAACATCAACAAATCATCGTTCGGCGAAAGAGGTGTGCGAAATTGGATGCGCAGTACAGATGTTATCGCAATTCTAAATTACGCATCCAATATTTCTGAGATAGTAGATTTCTTGACGAGTTATGCAGATCCGACATCGTTAAATATTGAAAAGATGTGGCTGACGTCTGGAGTAGCAGGTCTATTTCAGACATGGCACCAGCAACACAGGGTTCTCAACGAGGGAGCGTCCCCACTTTCGTTAATGGTTCCGACATATATTGAGGCTGACGCGAATATAGAGTTCTTTAATTCACTAGCACGTTTCTTTCCGTATGATGCGGGAAAAGAGTTCCTTAATCCTCACCATTGGTATTTCCCGGAGGAAAGTGAGCGCATTGCAGATTTAGAATTAAGCTCAAAAGGAAATGAATCGCACATTACAGTGTACACTGATCGAGATAATTCAATCATATTGTGCGAAAACGAGAGTATGTTGGAAGACTCCCAGATTGAATATTTAACCAGTATACAATCGTTTGAAGAAATCATCGATCGCGAATTAAATCAACACAAGAAACAAATACTTGGGAAACTGAATTATAGATATTTAAAAATTGTTATTGCCTCAAAACAGTTAACAGAACTGCGATCTTTGGATGCTCCCGTGGAAAACGAGTATTACATTATTGGCCGCAATGCAAGCGGGATTATCGAGACGCTATTCGTAACACCTAAGTGGCGAAAAATATTAGAAGACAATCTTGCATCTGAAAAACGTGCCTTTGAGAATGGTTTACTCATTGGCCTTGTTGCTGAAGTTGATTTGAAGGATAAAGAAGTTCTTTTAGAGGAGCTACATCAAGATGATCGTGTCGACGCGCGCTTTATACCAACTCGATTTCAAACAAAAGCGGCAAATAATTCCAGACACGGGCAGCCGGCCCGCCGGAATTATTTGCCGCTGTTTATATGCACTTAAATCCAGCGATTGAAGAT
>NZ_BAAFPR010000061.1:2124-5193 GCF_042847315.1 Lacticaseibacillus jixiensis | reverse complement strand
ACCACCTGCTGGCAATTACGACCAACAGGATTTTTGGTTAAGTCCTCGACCGATTAGTACTGGTCCGCTCCAAGCATCGCTGCTCTTCCACTTCCAGCCTATCTACCTGATCATCTCTCAGGGGTCTTACTTCCATAAAGGAATGGGAAATCTCATCTCGAGGGGGGCTTCACACTTAGATGCTTTCAGCGTTTATCCCTTCCGTTCATAGCTACCCAGCGATGCGCCTGGCGGCACAACTGGTACACCAGCGGAACGTCCATCCCGGTCCTCTCGTACTAAGGACAGCTCCTCTCAAATTTCCTGCGCCCGCGACGGATAGGGACCGAACTGTCTCACGACGTTCTGAACCCAGCTCGCGTACCGCTTTAATGGGCGAACAGCCCAACCCTTGGGACCGACTACAGCCCCAGGATGCGATGAGCCGACATCGAGGTGCCAAACCTCCCCGTCGATGTGGACTCTTGGGGGAGATAAGCCTGTTATCCCCAGGGTAGCTTTTATCCGTTGAGCGATGGCCCTTCCATACGGAACCACCGGATCACTAAGCCCGACTTTCGTCCCTGCTCGACTTGTCAGTCTCGCAGTCAAGCGCCCTTATACCTTTACACTCTGCGAATGATTTCCAACCATTCTGAGGGCACCTTTGGGCGCCTCCGTTACATTTTAGGAGGCGACCGCCCCAGTCAAACTGCCCACCTGACACTGTCTCCCACCACGCTAAGTGGTGCGGGTTAGAGTGTTCATACAGCAAGGGTAGTATCCCACCAATGCCTCCACCGAAACTAGCGTTCCGGCATCTACGGCTCCTACCTATCCTGTACAAGCGGTACAAACACTCAATATCAAGCTACAGTAAAGCTCCATGGGGTCTTTCCGTCCTGTCGCGGGTAACCCGCATCTTCACGGGTATTAAAATTTCACCGAGTCTCTCGTTGAGACAGTGCCCAAATCATTACGCCTTTCGTGCGGGTCGGAACTTACCCGACAAGGAATTTCGCTACCTTAGGACCGTTATAGTTACGGCCGCCGTTTACTGGGGCTTCAATTCTGGGCTTCGCTTACGCTAACTCATCCTCTTAACCTTCCAGCACCGGGCAGGCGTCAGCCCCTATACGTCATCTTACGATTTAGCAGAGACCTGTGTTTTTGATAAACAGTTGTTTGGGCCTATTCACTGCGGCTGCACTTGCGTGCAGCACCCCTTCTTCCGAAGTTACGGGGTCATTTTGCCGAGTTCCTTAACGAGAGTTCGCTCGCTCACCTGAGGCTACTCGCCTCGACTACCTGTGTCGGTTTGCGGTACGGGTAGTTTATTTCTCACTAGACGCTTTTCTTGGCAGTGTGACATCAGGTACTTCGCTACTTAAATTTCGCTCCCCATCACAACTTGTCCTTAAAGCGGCAAGCATTTCACTCACCACAAGACTTATTGCTTGGACATCCATTTCCAACCGGATGCTTACCTTAGCCTACTGCGTCCCGCCATCGTTCAAACAAAATAAACTAGTACAGGAATTTCAACCTGTTTGTCATCGACTACGCCTCTCGGCCTCGCCTTAGATCCCGACTAACCCTGGGAGGACGAGCCTTCCCCAGGAAACCTTAGTCATACGGTGGACAGGATTCTCACCTGTCTTTCGCTACTCATGCCGGCATTCTCACTTCTATGCGCTCCAGCCGTCCTCACGATCGACCTTCAACGCCCATAGAACGCTCTCCTACCACACATCCTTACGGATGCATCCACAGTTTCGGTATTATGCTTAGCCCCGGTATATTTTCGGCGCAGGGTCACTCGACTAGTGAGCTATTACGCACTCTTTAAATGGTGGCTGCTTCTGAGCCAACATCCTAGTTGTCTGTGCAACGCCACATCCTTTTCCACTTAGCATAAATTTAGGGACCTTAACTGGTGATCTGGGCTGTTCCCCTTTCGACGATGGACCTTATCGCTCACCGTCTGACTCCCAGAGTAAGATAATTGGTATTCGGAGTTTATCTGAATTCAGTAACCCTTGACGGGCCCCTAGTCCAAACAGTGCTCTACCTCCAATATCCATCCTCTGAGGCTAGCCCTAAAGCTATTTCGGAGAGAACCAGCTATCTCCAAGTTCGTTTGGAATTTCACCGCTACCCACAACTCATCCCAGCATTTTTCAACATACACGGGTTCGGTCCTCCAGTGTGTTTTACCACACCTTCAACCTGGTCATGGGTAGGTCACTTGGTTTCGGGTCTACACCAACATACTAGTTCGCCCTATTCAGACTCGCTTTCGCTGCGGCTCCGGCTTTTCACCTTAACCTCGCATGTTAGCGTAACTCGCCGGTTCATTCTACAAAAGGCACGCCGTCACCCATTAACGGGCTTCGACTTATTGTAGGCACACGGTTTCAGGAACTATTTCACTCCCCTTCCGGGGTGCTTTTCACCTTTCCCTCACGGTACTGGTTCACTATCGGTCACTAGGGAGTATTTAGCCTTGGGTGATGGTCCACCCGGATTCCGACGGAATTTCACGTGCTCCGCCGTACTCAGGATCCTGAACGGAGGCTAACAGATTTCGACTACAGGGCTTTCACCTTGTATCGCGCAGCTTTCCAGCTGACTTCGTCTACCTGTTAACTTGGTAACTCCAAAGTTCAGTCCTACAACCCCAAGAAGCAAGCTTCTTGGTTTGGGCTATTCCCACTTCGCTCGCCGCTACTATGGGAATCGCAATTGCTTTCTCTTCCTGCAGGTACTTAGATGTTTCAGTTCCCTGCGTTTGCCTCTCAACAGCTATGTATTCACTGAAGAGTAACGACCTTATGGTCGCTGGGTTCCCCCATTCGGAAATCTCCGGATCAAAGCTTACGTACAGCTCCCCGAAGCATATCGTCGTTAGTCACGTCCTTCATCGGCTCCTAGTGCCAAGGCATCCACCGTGCGCCCTTTGTAACTTAACCTTGATCTATAAATAGATCGGTTAGCGATTGAATTTTTATTAGAAACTCATACAAATACGCTGTGTTCTCGGCATTTCTATATTACAATGATATCCAGTTTTCAAAGAACAAACATTCT
>NZ_BAAFPR010000061.1:0-1802 GCF_042847315.1 Lacticaseibacillus jixiensis | reverse complement strand
TCTTGAGAAGGTAATCTTCTCAAAACTAAACAAAGTTTCGTGATAGGTTTCCGTGGCCCCAAAGGGCCTATCCTTAGAAAGGAGGTGATCCAGCCGCAGGTTCTCCTACGGCTACCTTGTTACGACTTCACCCTAATCATCTGTCCCACCTTAGACGGCTAGCTCCTAAAAGGTTACCCCACCGGCTTCGGGTGTTACAAACTCTCATGGTGTGACGGGCGGTGTGTACAAGGCCCGGGAACGTATTCACCGCGGCATGCTGATCCGCGATTACTAGCGATTCCGACTTCGTGTAGGCGAGTTGCAGCCTACAGTCCGAACTGAGAATGGCTTTAAGAGATTAGCTTGCCCTCGCGGGTTCGCAACTCGTTGTACCATCCATTGTAGCACGTGTGTAGCCCAGGTCATAAGGGGCATGATGATTTGACGTCGTCCCCACCTTCCTCCGGTTTGTCACCGGCAGTCTTACTAGAGTGCCCAACTTAATGCTGGCAACTAGTCATAAGGGTTGCGCTCGTTGCGGGACTTAACCCAACATCTCACGACACGAGCTGACGACAACCATGCACCACCTGTCACTATGTCCCCGAAGGGAACGTCTGATCTCTCAGATTGGCATAGGATGTCAAGACCTGGTAAGGTTCTTCGCGTTGCTTCGAATTAAACCACATGCTCCACCGCTTGTGCGGGCCCCCGTCAATTCCTTTGAGTTTCAACCTTGCGGTCGTACTCCCCAGGCGGAATGCTTAATGCGTTAGCTGCGGCACTGAAGGGCGGAAACCCTCCAACACCTAGCATTCATCGTTTACGGCATGGACTACCAGGGTATCTAATCCTGTTCGCTACCCATGCTTTCGAGCCTCAGCGTCAGTTACAGACCAGACAGCCGCCTTCGCCACTGGTGTTCTTCCATATATCTACGCATTTCACCGCTACACATGGAGTTCCACTGTCCTCTTCTGCACTCAAGTTTCCCAGTTTCCGATGCACTTCTTCGGTTAAGCCGAAGGCTTTCACATCAGACTTAAGAAACCGCCTGCGCTCGCTTTACGCCCAATAAATCCGGATAACGCTTGCCACCTACGTATTACCGCGGCTGCTGGCACGTAGTTAGCCGTGGCTTTCTGGTTGGATACCGTCAACATCTGAACAGTTACTCTCAAATGTGTTCTTCTCCAACAACAGAGTTTTACGATCCGAAAACCTTCTTCACTCACGCGGCGTTGCTCCATCAGACTTTCGTCCATTGTGGAAGATTCCCTACTGCTGCCTCCCGTAGGAGTTTGGGCCGTGTCTCAGTCCCAATGTGGCCGATCACCCTCTCAGGTCGGCTACGTATCACTGCCTTGGTGAGCCTTTACCTCACCAACTAGCTAATACGCCGCGGGTCCATCCAAAAGCGACAGCTCGAAAGCCGCCTTTCAGCTTCAAACCATGCGGTTTGAAGATTTATACGGTATTAGCATCTGTTTCCAAATGTTATCCCCTACTTAAGGGCAGGTTACCCACGTGTTACTCACCCATCCGCCACTCGGTTTAAAAGAAATCAGTCCGAAGACTTCAATCAACTAAACCTCGTTCGACTTGCATGTATTAGGCACGCCGCCAGCGTTCATCCTGAGCCAGGATCAAACTCTCATATAATGAGTTATTTGAATAGCTCGTTTGTTGTTCTTCACTAAAGCCGAAGCTTTAGATCCGAGATTTACTAGCGAATTGACTTCGCTCATGTTTAATTCTTTTCATTTAAGAAAAGCCCTATCACATTTACGAAACTTTGTTCAGTTTTCAAAGGACTACCT
>NZ_BAAFPR010000060.1:0-5389 GCF_042847315.1 Lacticaseibacillus jixiensis | reverse complement strand
CAGAATCGTCGTTGGTCTGGTAACTTGAGGCACTGATTGGCAAGTTGCCTAAAGTTGATACGATGAAGAAACTCTTGGAACAAAACGAGCCCGGCATCATTTGAAAGTTGACCGCCGTCGGCGGTCAGAGTCACATTGGTATTGCATTGCAGGGATAAGCTGGTTAAAGTTGAGATGGTGTGAAGCCTCGCTTTCGTGATGGTTTTCGTTGACTCAACCTTAGCATATAGGCGCACCCAATGGGTGAAACACCAAAGCAGCGCAGTCCCGTGTGAATCGTGGGATTGCGCTGCTTTTTTGAAATTCTATGAATAATCCAGGTGGATTATGTTCTGATTTGCCTACAGGTATTAGTAAATGCCTTTATTAATTCTGCATGTAGTAGCGTTAGCCGCATTTTTACTATATTTTGCGGTCGCACCTCACGTAGGTGCGTGAATTGAAATTGCTGAATCTGGGCGTCTTTACTTGCCATGTCATTGTCGCACCTCACGTAGGTGCGTGAATTGAAATCATATTGCCTATGCCGATAGCAGTGATGGTAACAGTCGCACCTCACGTAGGTGCGTGAATTGAAATCATTTGTAAATCCTCCTTGTTTTCCTGCAACTGGTCGCACCTCACGTAGGTGCGTGAATTGAAATAGTCATGTCTTGGCTATATTTTACGTTGGCCACATGTCGCACCTCACGTAGGTGCGTGAATTGAAATACGTCAGTAACCGCACCAAGATCAGCAGCAGCACTGTCGCACCTCACGTAGGTGCGTGAATTGAAATAGTGTTAAGGCGAACGACGTGCCGGTTGCTGTTGTCGCACCTCACGTAGGTGCGTGAATTGAAATGACAAAGTGTGGGGTCCAAGCGGATACGATGATTGTCGCACCTCACGTAGGTGCGTGAATTGAAATTTGGCGCCGGGTTAGTAATTGCTGCTGCCGCAATCGTCGCACCTCACGTAGGTGCGTGAATTGAAATACTGGTACAGGAGTAAAGACTGATGAGATTGACAGTCGCACCTCACGTAGGTGCGTGAATTGAAATACAGACGTTGAGAATAATGAATATCAGGCACAGTGTCGCACCTCACGTAGGTGCGTGAATTGAAATATTGGCGGCAAGAATATCGTTATCAATTACAAGGTCGCACCTCACGTAGGTGCGTGAATTGAAATAGAGATGAGCAAAGACCTAGGCGGATTCGTTCAGGTCGCACCTCACGTAGGTGCGTGAATTGAAATCGTATATAGAAATTAGACTGTCGCCTTTTTCTACTTGTCGCACCTCACGTAGGTGCGTGAATTGAAATACCTCCTCTCGCAGCTCTAAGCGACGGCGACGGTTAGTCGCACCTCACGTAGGTGCGTGAATTGAAATACGATTTCGTCATCATCCACAACGTGTTGACTCGTCGCACCTCACGTAGGTGCGTGAATTGAAATATCGAGTTCAAGGAAGACGGTCCTTATCTGAACGGTCGCACCTCACGTAGGTGCGTGAATTGAAATAACATCCAATCAACTATGCGGTGCATGCGTTACTGTCGCACCTCACGTAGGTGCGTGAATTGAAATACTGCTGGGACGTCAGCAACTACCACGACTTCAGTCGCACCTCACGTAGGTGCGTGAATTGAAATACGTTACTACGATCCAGAATTGAAAGAACAGCTTGTCGCACCTCACGTAGGTGCGTGAATTGAAATCAGTGCGCGCATACGTGACTGCCGAAGTTTACAACGTCGCACCTCACGTAGGTGCGTGAATTGAAATGATAGTGATGTGATATTCCGTAAACGGCCAGACTTGTCGCACCTCACGTAGGTGCGTGAATTGAAATCAGAAACAAGGCTGTCGACACGCACTTTATACCAACCCGATTTCAAGCAAAAGCGGCAAATAATTCCAGACACGGGCAGCCGGCCCGCCGGAATTATTTGCCGCTCTTTATATGCACATTAATCCAGCAATTGAGGATACAAAAAGAGGAGCCCCTCCCGTATACTGTTTAACGACCAAGAAAAACAGACAAAAGGAAACTCCATACTTGAATCATACAGGACAAACACGAAAAAGCAAAGTAACCAAATCCCTTCAGCAACAGTACGATCAGTTCGTGCTTGATATTCTCACGGATATCGCCTGCCCACATTGTCAAAACTCGTCTGGCTTGACTCAGCATGGCCGGTATCGCCGCCATTTATACTATGTTGGTGGCTTTCGAGGCATTATTGAAGTTATGCGACTACGTTGTCACGCCTGCACGAAAACCTTTGTACTTCTGCCACCTAGCATTGTGCCGTACAAGCGCTACGTGCTTGCCTCGATTCTTCAGGCTGTACATGCGGCAGCGGCCAAGTCTGTTTACTATGCCGAGTATAGCCTTGATCTTTCTGCCAGGCTGATTCGCAGATGGTGTGCGCACTATAGTCAGTGGCACAAAATGCTCTGTCAGACTCACGACATTAGTCTGCGTAAGGAGGCGAAAGTCGCCGCGATCGCATATTCACAGCTGCGCCCGAGTCGGCGGCTAATGCAAGTTATTTCAGCTTGGACCCCAGCGTTCCACGCGCTTTAAGCCTTTCACATAGTTTGCCATTATCGGCAATGTCTTCTGCGTGTATTCTATCAACATCTTTAGAACAATGAGGTGTAACTTGATGAACGCAGAACAACTTGAAGACATTGCTTTATTTCGGTATGAGCTGATTCAGCCGCTCATTGCGGAATCGTTCCCTGATCATACAAAACAAGAATACATGAAACGGATTGCCGCAACCGAGATGGTCTTGCCTAACGGTAAGCGAGGGACAGTTGGTGTCGGAACTTTGAAAGAATGGGCAGCGAATTATCGCAAGTTCGGCTTAAAAGGATTGAAACCTAAGCGCCGGAACGATGCGGGTAACAACCGTCGCCTGAACGATGAACAAAAAGCAGAAATAATTCGGCTTAAAACCCAAAGCCCGAATCGGCCAGCCACAGTAATTCGTAAACGGATGATCATGACTGGCTTCTTTGCCCAAGGGGTTCCTTCCGAGAGCACATTTCAGCGTTATCTGGCGCAGGTCACTCCCGAGCTTCAGCGGTCTCAAAACGAGGACATGCGGGCGTTTGAAATGAGCCATGTCAACGAGCTGTGGCAGATCGACACCACCCATGGTCCCTTTATCCTGGCTGGCGGCCGCAAGCGGAAGGTTTATATCGTTGGCATTATCGATGACGCCTCGCGATATCTGGTTGGCTGGGGTATGTTCTTCGAAGACAATGCCGTAAATGTCCAGACGACTCTCAAGCAAGCCATCGCCACCTACGGGCGGCCGCGGCAACTTTACGCCGACAACGGTAAGCCATACGTGAACAAGCAGCTTGCCCTAATCTGCGCTGAATTGGGGATCGGCATGCGCCACGCTGCGGTCTATCACGGTAACCAGAAAGGTAAGATTGAGCGCTGGTTTGGCGTTATGAAGCAGCAGTGGATGGCGGACATCAACTATGAGGAGTACCAGTCATTAGAAGCCCTGCGGGCCGAGTTCGCCAAGTATGTTCGTGATCGCAATAATCAGATCAATCGCAACCTTGGAGAGCATGTCACACCAATGGACCGGTTTTGTGAGGAACCAGAGGCAATCCATAAAGTACCCAAGGTGGCGCTGGAGCGAGCATTCTTACACCGTGAAACTCGCAAGGTCGCTAACGATGGCACGATTAGTCTGAATAAGCAGCAATATGAGACTGGTCGAGCAACAATTGGGGCAACAGTCACAGTCCGCTATCAGCCGGACTTATCGAAAGTGTACATCGAGTGGGAGGAAGCACTCGTGGAAGTGCGGCCGGTGGATAAGCTGGAAAACGCCCACGTCAAGCGGCAGCAAGTGCGATTGGCGGAGGGCTAACAGATGGACTTCACGATGTTTTACGGGATGAGTCATAACCCGTTCGATAAGACCGCACCGAAGGTGGTCGAGACAATCGACTTTAAGGAAATGAATGTACGCCTCAAGTATCTGACAAACGTACTGGGCATCGGCCTGATTACTGGCCGACCTGGTGCAGGCAAGACAGTAATTCTTCGGGAGTACGCGCAGCGTCTCAATCCTAATCAATACCGGGTAAGCTATTTACCCCTGAGCACCGTTAGCGTAAGTGACTTCTATAACCAGCTTGCTGTTTCACTGGGCATTGAACCGGCGTTTCGTAAGTCTGCCAAGTTTCGTCAGATTCAAGAGCGAATTAGCGAGCTCCACGACGTGGAACACATCACGCCGGTGTTTATTTTGGACGAGGCCCAGTATCTGAGTGGCTTGATCTACAACGAGCTAGTCCTTTTGACAAACTTCGGCATGGATGCCGAGAACAAATGCTTAATCATTTTAGCTGGCTTACCTCAGCTTACCCAGTTATTACAACGGCCACAGTTTGAAGCCTTCAGGCAGCGGATCACGATCAAGTATCAAGTAGTCGGCATGGAATACGCGGAGAGCCAACAGTACGTGAAGGAAAAGTTCAGTTCAGCTGGCGTGCTGGATGACATCATTACCGACGAAGCATTGAAGAACATGTTTACCAACTCAGGCGGGAGTATTCGCCGTCTAGATCAAATGATCACGAAAAGCTTGATTATTGGGGCGCAACAAGAAAAACGCCTTATCGACAACGAAGTCGTCTACCAGGCAAACGCCGAGGTGGCGCTGGGATAGCAAGTAATGGGTCGGCAGAAGCCGGCCTATTTCAATACTCCAAACCGACGGAGGGAATAATTTGCCGGATCACCAAGTTAAAAATCAAAAACGTCACATTAGTCCGGCGAAACAGAGTTGTTTCAGGCCGAAATAATGTGACGAATGGATGCCGGAATAGCGTGCCGCGCGACACAAGGCTATCGATCGTTCCCCGTTGTAACCGGTCGCACCTCACGTAGGTGCGTGAATTGAAATATTAAAACGACAATGGACAAGTTGAAGGAGGTAGCGTCGCACCTCACGTAGGTGCGTGAATTGAAATTCGCCAAAGACCGAACCGCGAAGGGCTTGTTAAGGTCGCACCTCACGTAGGTGCGTGAATTGAAATCCCGTATGCCGTGTCGTTAAGCATATTTTCCAGGTCGCACCTCACGTAGGTGCGTGAATTGAAATTCTGATGGCGATTTCACCATGATTGCGAGTGATGGTCGCACCTCACGTAGGTGCGTGAATTGAACCTGGATTATTCACCTCGGTATTGGGGACATGAAATCGCATCTGGCCGGTCTGAAAGCAACGTTTGGATCGTTGCGAATACTGACTGAGCGGAGAAGTTGGTGATCGATGCACCACGAACAGACCGACCCAGTTTTCGGCTCGACGCACGACCTATTCAGTTATTCAGTTCAGGTCGCCAACTGATGGACTTCGTC
>NZ_BAAFPR010000059.1:0-5502 GCF_042847315.1 Lacticaseibacillus jixiensis | reverse complement strand
CAGAATCGTCGTTGGTCTGGTAACTTGAGGCACTGATTGGCAAGTTGCCTAAAGTTGATACGATGAAGAAACTCTTGGAACAAAACGAGCCCGGCGTCATTTGAAAGTTGACCGCCGTCGGCGGTCATAGTCACATTGGTATTGCATTGCAGGGATAAGCTGGTTAAAGTTGAGATGGTGTGAAGCCTCGCTTTCGTGATGGTTTTCATCGACTCAACCTTAGCATATAGGCGCACCCAATGGGTGAAACACCAAAGCAGCGCAGTCCCGTGTGAATCATGGGATTGCGCTGCTTTTTTGAAATTCTATGAATAATCCAGGTTTAATTCTGATAACCGTCCTAATCTGTGTTATCCAATATACGTAAATTTGCGTTCCAAAGATAAAGATGGATTCTATCAAGTGTCTGGAGTGCGTGACGCGCAATTTACCGAACCGGTACTTCCTAAAAAATCTCAAGGCATTCAAACTGTCTGGCGTTGGGGAAAGCCCAAATTAGAAGAGAATGCAGGTAAGAACGTAGTCGCTAGGCCAATGCGAGACGGCGGTTGGTCAATTCAAGAAAAATATCGCAAAAATACGGTCATGGCTCGGTCAGTGTGGTGGGACAAGGAAGTCAATTCTGAGCGTGGAACATTGCACTTAAAAGAGTTATTAGGATCAAAAGCATTTGCGTTCCCAAAGCCAGAAGGAACACTTAAGCGAATTGTTGAAATTGCTACGAATCCTGGAGATTTAGTTCTTGATTTCTTTATGGGATCAGCAACCACTCAAGCCGTTGCAATGAAGATGAATCGTCGTTTCATTGGTATTGAGCAGATGGATTATATCAACACAGTTTCGGTTCCACGTCTCCAAAAGGTGATTGCTGGCGAACAAGGCGGTATTTCCAAAGACGTTGACTGGCAGGGTGGCGGTTCCTTCGTGTACGCCGAACTATTCCCTAAGAACATGGGTTATCTTCAAGATATTATCGCGTCTAGTTCAATGGATGAACTTCAATCAGTTTATGACCGAATGCTGACGGGTGTTGAAGGCTCAATGGCACCAGCGGATATCTCATTCCGTGCTGATCTTAGCAAGATTGAATGGGATCGATCCAAGGTGAAGCCTGATGATCAGAAACGGCTGCTGGTGAAGTTATTGGACAAGAACGGCTTGTACTATAACTACTCTGAAATTGACGATGCAGATGTTCGGGAATTCTTGTCAGATGAGGACTATCAGTTTAACAAGAGCTTTTACGGGGATGGAGAGTAGCGATGGTTAAAGCTAAGAAATCATCAGCGCAGGTATTACATTTTCCATTGGTTGAGCAGGCTGAACAAGCGGAGTCCAGTCTGTTTCATCATGCTTGGGAAATGCCAAGGTATATTAGTAGCAACCTAATTCACACGCTACGTCCGTATCAGGAGCAAGCGTTAAGCAACTACAACTATACGCAAACGCAGATTAAGCCTAGTCCGCAGCATGTTCTGTTTAACATGGCCACTGGTTCGGGGAAGACCGATCTGATGGCAGCGTTAATCTTGTATCTATACCAGAGTGAGGGCTATCAAAACTTCCTATTTACTGTCAACACGAACTCAGTGCTGATGAAGACGATGGATAACCTCATTAACTCCGACAGTGAGAAGTACATGTTTACCAGCGATATTGAAATCAACGGTGAGCATATCGCCATTCAACAGGTTAATCGCTACCCGCGGATTCAGCAGGCTAATACGATCTACATCAAGCTGGCAACGGTGCAAACTGTCTCCAGTGATCTGTTTACCCTGAAAGAAAACACGATGGGCTTAGCGGACTATGAACGCGCACCGGTGGCGGTGTTAGCTGATGAAGCCCACCATTATTCGGCAAGCACGAAGTCGGAGCAAGAAGCAGAACATACGTGGGAATCGGCGATTAACAAGATCTTGACAGCCCGAGATTGCATCGCGGACGATGGCGAGGCAACCAAGAAGAACTTATTGCTTGAATTCACGGCCACGGTTGATTTTGATAAGGACACCATTTACAACAAGTATCGTGATAAGGTGGTTTATCGCTACCCACTGAGTCGATTCATGCGGGATGGATACTCTAAAGAAGTGAAGCGGATTGAAACTTCAGCTAGTGATGATGACAAGATGCTTAATGTGGTATTGCTATCACAGTTCCGTAAGTATCGCGCCAAGATGGAGCATGTTTCGAGCACCTTCAAGCCGATCGTCATGTTCAAGTCGGCTAAGGTTGCGGTCTCTAAGAAGGCCAATGATCGGTTCAACGAGATAATCGCTGGTCTGAACGCCAAAGACCTGCAGACGTTCATTGAACGCCAACAGCTGCTGGACAGTAACGATAATGCCGTTCTTGAACTGGCATATCGCTATTACATGCAAAATGAAGCTGACCTTGCCAAGATTGTTAGCGAAATTAAGCATGACTTCAATCCTAAGAATGTCCTGAACGCCAACGATGCCAGCGGCAACATGTTGGAAAAAGGCCAATACCAAGCGCTCAATACGTTGGAGAGTCCCAATAACTTCTATCGGGTTGTGTTTGCGGTGGCCAAGCTCACTGAAGGCTGGGATGTCCTCAACTTGTATGATATTGTGCGGATTAGCGAAGAGGCCAAGGCCAATAAGGGTGCTACGATGGTTGAAGCACAACTGATTGGCCGTGGCGCACGATACTATCCGTTTGAACTTGACGGCAAGAAGAGCTACCAGCGGCGCTTTGATAATGATCCATCCAATCGGCAACTGATTTTGGAGACATTGCACTACCATACGATGAATGAACCGCAGTATCTGAAGCAGTTAGTCGGTTCACTGAAGCAGATGGACTTACCCACGGGTAAGGACACCAAGAACCCGTTGGAAGAAATCAAGGTGAAGTCGGCGTTCAAGAAGACTGACGCCTATCGCCACGGGAAAATCTATTACAATGAATCGGTTGATGTTCCAGAGACTTATTTTGATTCGATTCAGAAGTACGGGATTGACCACAAGCCGGATATTCAGCGTAACCTCAACTATGGCTCACGCGAGGTGAATTACCAAGCGTATTCAGATGCAGTTGAGACCAAGACCATCAGTGTTCCTCGCTTTGATGATCGCTATGTTAAGAAGGCCATTCAGAAGCTGGAATTTTACCGCTTCGATAACCTGAAGCAGTACGTTCCATGTATTCGGTCGATGAGTGAATTCATCTACGGTGAGCAGTGGCTGAATGCGCGGAATTTGAAGTTGTTCCTGACGGTACCAGTGGAATATCGCGAGCGTAATCTAACCCCTGATGAAATCTTAGCGGTGATCGTGGCGCTGCTGAAGGAATATCAAGTTAAGATTCAGACTGGCTTTGTCAAGAAGCGCGGGACGAACAAGTTTATCGGCTATCCCATTAAAGACTATCTGGGCGACTACAAGAAGCGTGTTCCCGAATATGATACGCAAACGCAATATGAGAAGACCCAAGATATCAAGATCTATGAGATGGATGCAGATGCTTTCTACATCTACGATAAGGCGATTGTGAACCGCTTGGAGTATGAACTGATTGAACGCATTAAAGGCCATGTGCTGGAGTTACAGGCGAAGTACCACAAGGCTGTGTATCTATTCCGCATGGATGAAACCATGCACCGTGAGTCGGCAAAGAGTGAAGCACTGAAGCTGCATCAGTACCAGCAGAACCCTGAGCGTGGTGTCCACTTGACCGGATATCAGCCTGACTTCATTCTCTTCCTTGAAGATACGGATGATTTCTATTTCCAGATTTTCATTGAACCTAAGGGCATGAGCGGCGAACGGTTTGAAGGTGAGCTGTGGAAAGAAGAGCTGCTGCTGTACATGACGAATCATCAAGCCGAGATGGAGTTCGCTGATGCGGCAAACAACGTCCATATTAGCGGCCTGAAATTCTATACGGCTGGCGATGGTCGTGGGACGATGGAACAGCTGGCAGCGATAGTGGGCGGTGCACAGCCGCAAGAATATTCCTTGTTAAGCCACGTTGCCGAAGATGATACGCATAAGTATAGATAAGAATCATTATAGAGTTCGTCTAAGGATGAATAAACGTAAGAATATAAAAGTAGGTGTTAATGTATGGCATCGATGACCCGAAAAGATGTTTTTTTACAAAATATTAAGCTTAATAACACTGACTTGCGAGATTTAATCGTGCAAAGTGAATTTTATCTCAAGCCGACAGGAAATTTTGCGTATCACGATGATGGTGGTAATCACCCGTGGAATCAAGAGGGCTTGTGCGTAACTATTGGTGCAAATGAACCAGTGATACATGAATGGCAAAAGCTTTCAAGATCTCGAGGGCTGAAGATATTATTTACCGATGCACTTGATTCTGAAGGCGGTTATGATGTTACTTCTATAAAGTTCAATGTTACAGCTTCGAGTGAACCAATTGAGATGGGAAACCGCCTTCTTGAGTCGATTAATCAAATTTCTACGCGAGACGCTTCTTTTACGTCGAGGGGTGCCGATGAGAAGCTTGAGTTACTTAATAATACAATTGAAAATATCTTAAAGCAGGATGGCAAGTTTGTATCAATTGATAATGCATATTTTATGGGATTACTGACGGATGAGCAGATTAAATCATTTCGACAACAGACTCAATGCTTTCGTCATGCATCCGATCAAGCTTTGCGTGAACGAGTAAAGCTTGACGAAAAGCAAAAGCAGTTTTTGGTTAACTTTGGAGTTCTTATTGTTGTTACCCTTTCGGAGAACAGGTTTAAATAAAGTTAACCGTCAGACAGTGCACGATACTATCTTCCTCTGTCATGAACTTCATGCCAGTCATGAGGTTGCGCTGTATTTTTTCGTGTTTAAGAATAATCCAGGATAAATGTTCCCCCGCTCCGAAGTCTGTTATACTATGCTTTATCGTATAAATTTTCAATTTTAATGAATTTCTTTAGGGGGAATAGGTAATGCTATTTGTAAAGGATATGTTCGTGCTACTAGTCGCCGCTGAGGCATTGCTGATAATGCTTCTCGAGATGTTTGGCACCCAAACAAAAATGGCCCGTAAGGCTTTTGACTTGTCAAAAGGATATCTTGCCACCAAAGAAGCCAAATCATCGATGGCAAACCAAGGACTATATAATGGATTCATCGGTGTAGGCTTGTTATATGCTCGATATGGGCTCAGTGGTGGTGCCTCCTACCACGTTCAGATTTTATTCGTGGGTTTTGTCGTGCTTGCTGCCGCTTTTGGATCACTGACAGCTAACAAGAAAATCATATTTACACAGGGTAGTCCAGCAATCGTAGCGCTTTTTCTGCTTATATTTGTACACTGATGTGCTCCTCATAGTAAGATAAACTTTGGCTCCTAAAGAAACGGTAAGAATCGTTAGATAGTGGCTGGTGAATAATTTGTCCAAGTTATCTGTAACAGCTCCTTAACCCGTTATCGTTGTATAATAGATGCATAGGAATTCCCGGTATTCCGTCAATCCCCATGCACTTTACACAACCCTATCGG
>NZ_BAAFPR010000058.1:0-5532 GCF_042847315.1 Lacticaseibacillus jixiensis | reverse complement strand
CAGAATCGTCGTTGGTCTGGTAACTTGAGGCACTGATTGGCAAGTTGCCTAAAGTTGATACGATGAAGAAACTCTTGGAACAAAACGAGCCCGGCGTCATTTGAAAGTTGACCGCCGTCGGCGGTCACAGTCACATTGGTATTGCATTGCAGGGATAAGCTGGTTAAAGTTGAGATGGTGTGAAGCCTCGCTTTCGTGATGGTTTTTGTCGACTTAACCTTAGCATATAGGCGCACCCAATGGGTGAAACACCAAAGCAGCGCAGTCCCGTGTGAATCATGGGATTGCGCTGCTTTTTTGAAATTCTATGAATAATCCAGGTCCATTATCCTCTTTAGCTTTACCACGACGGTCTGCGAGGGCAGATTCGCCTCCTTGTTTGAATTTCTTGACCCACGCATAAACTTGACCATATGAAACATTGAAGTGCTTCATCGCTTCGATATAGTTATGTTCATTGGCGATCGTCCATTGCGCGATCTCGATTCTCTCGGTTTGTGATGTCTTGCGTCCATCTTTCATTGGTGTTGCCCTCCTAGTGGCTTGAGGTAATTTACCACTAGTATACAGGGAAACCCATTGATAGATCACTGCGGCATTGGGGATACCATATTCCTTGGCAAGCTGCGGATAAGAAGTGTTACCTGCCAAATATTTCTGGACAACCTCAAGCTTCAATTTTTGTGAGTAAGCGCGCTGCGTCCGTCGCACTTTGAGTCCATCCACACCATCGGCTTCATAGCGTTCTATCCATTGCTGAACCTGGCTGTGTTTGACACCGTGAAGTCGTTCGACTGCCATGGTACTCAAACCATCATCAGTAACCAGACCAATGTAGAAGAACTTCTCTTTTAACCTGGATTATTCACCTCAAGCAATCAAACAACTCGCACAAGAAGTGAATCCCGATTCCGGAAAGCCGTATGGGATCAGTGATGCGTGTCGAATTCTTGAGATCTCACGCTCTGCTTATTATAAGTGGACACATCGTAAGGTGACTGCCCACGAGCTAGAGAATCAAGCCATTCTTGCGTACATCATTGAGCTGGAAGAAAAGAATCATTACATCTTTGGCGTCAAGCGACTTATGACCTACATCAACGCTGAAACGCCTTATCACGTTAGTCATGGACGTGTCCGCCGCATCATGCGCCAAGGACATATTCAGGCCTCTATTCGCGTGGCTAAGCACGATCGCAAGGCAGAAAAGAAAGAGTTTCTCTTAACCAACAAATTATACACAGCAGACGTTGGCCACGCTTTCCACCCAATTGCCCCAAACAAGGTTTGGGTAACGGATTGTTCAGAGTTAACTTATGGCAAAGACAACAAGCAGAAGTTACGCCTCAGCGCAGTGAAAGACCTTTACGATCATAGCGTAATCGCTTGGTTTGTCGCCCCTACAGAAACCGCTAAGCTGGTAACGGACACGATTAAGGTGGCAGTTAAGAACAATAATGGCGCTAAGCCGGAGATTCTACATAGCGATCAAGGATCAAGCTATACATCTGGTGTGTATAACACTTATCTTGCCGGTGAAGGGATTGACCACAGCATGTCGCGGCCAGGTACGCCTGGCGACAACAGTCCGATGGAAAGCTTGTGGAGTCATTTAAAGGTCGAACGTTTCGCCTTTGAATATGCCTTATCTGAAATAGAGATGATGAAGAATATTGAAGCAGCAATCAATTGGTACAACGATGAACGACGCCAAGAAACACTAAACGGCATGACTCCAATGGAATACCGGAATCATGCCGTAAAAGAAATTGCATAGAAACTTTAATTATTTGAACTGTCTACTTGACGCGGACCAGCGCCAGCAACACGCTTTTTTTCTGCTTATTTTTCGACGTCTTGGAGCTTTTGGTTATCGTCGAGTTGGGAGATGCCCATTAAATGGCGTTTTTGCAAGATCTGCATTGCGACCCATAATAAGAGCAGACTTAAAATCGCAAAGCCGATTAAAAAGGCAAAGCAGTTGGCCACAGAGCCGGAGTAGATCCCGCTGGTGATGGCTTGACGGAAACCTAATACCGAGTAGCTCATCGGCAAGAACGGATGGATCGCATTGTAGAAGCTGTTGGTGATTTCCAATGGGAAGGTCCCACCAGCACCGCCAAGTTGCAGCATCAACATGATCATCGCCACGAAACGCCCAGGGTTATCAAAGGCCATCGACAGCATCATGACAAAATACATCGACGTGATCGAGAAGATGATCGCTAAGGCATAGAACAACCCGACGTGATCAACGGTTAAACCACCGAGGATTATCAAGCTGGCTTCGATGACCGCCATGCCGATCGCCACTAAGCCGCCGAGAACGACTTTAGACGCGAACCATTGCGTCGGCGTGCCGTCTTTGTGGGAGACTTTGCGAATCGGATAAGCGAAGTTGAAGACCAACGCCCCAACATACAACGCTAAGGATAAAACATAAGGCGCTAACGCATGCCCATAGTTTGAGACATAGCTATAATGTTTTTGCGTGGTGTGAGTTGGTGCGGCAAACATTTTGGCGGTTTCATTGGTCAACTTAATGCCGTTGACTTGCTTGGCACCAGCAGATAAGCTCGTGGCCAAGGTCTTGGAACCATCTTTGAGTTGACCAGTGCCATCCGTTAATTGTTTGGACTTGTCATCTAATTGGCTAGTCCCATCAGCTAACTGGTTGACGCCGCTAGCTAAAGCCGGGGTTTTGCCATTTAACGTATTGAGGCCAGATGCAAGCTGGTTGACGCCACTTGCTAAAGCCGGGGTTTTGCCATTCAAGGTATTGAGGCCAGATGAGAGTTGGTTGACACCACTGGCCAAGGCTGGCGTTTTACCGTTTAAAGTAGTTAAGCCGTTCGCTAATCGGTTGACACCGCTAGCTAAAGCCGGGGTTTTACCGTTTAAAGTATTGAGGCCATCAGCCAATTGGTTGACGCCACTGGTTAAGGCGGGGACTTTACCGTTGAGTTCGGTGAGGCCGCCTTGGAGTTTGCCGGCACCAGTGTCTAATTTAGAAACGCCAGACGTCAGAGCTGGGATCTGTTGATTGATTTTGGCTAAGCCGCCGTTGAGTTGAGCGGCACCACTGGTTAAAGCATCATTGTTAGCCAATAGTTGATCACCACCAGCAACAGCATTTTTTAAACCAGCCGTGAAGGTTTGATAGCCTTTGTTCAAAGCCGTTGCGCCAGTGGCTAAGGACTTGGCGCCTGCGGTCAATTGATCAGCACCAGCAGTTAACTTGTTGTAATCGGCATTTTGCGTGGATAAGCCAGCAGCCATCGCTTGCAAACCGGCATTCAAGGTTGCGGTGCTGTTGGCTTGTTGCGTTGACAAGGTTTTGAGTTGACTGGTTAAATCCGCAATCGCTTGATTGAGCTGGGCATCTTGACCATATTTGGTTTTGGCTAAA
Source organism: Lacticaseibacillus jixiensis (assembly GCF_042847315.1). Lineage (NCBI taxonomy): Bacteria > Bacillati > Bacillota > Bacilli > Lactobacillales > Lactobacillaceae > Lacticaseibacillus > Lacticaseibacillus jixiensis. The sequence continues at coordinate 2,123 of NZ_BAAFPR010000058.1, read as the reverse complement.
ATGGTCAGTTGCGTGATATCTGCAGTAATCTTTTTGCTAGTGGCGCTCGCTTGTTGAGTGTTAGTCTTCACGCCAGCTTGGATCTGGGAAATCCCGCCGCGAATCGTGTTGAAGGATTTGTTGACGCCAGCAACGTAAGCACCAGCGCCTTGGTTCAAGGTATCACTACCTTGCGCTAACTTAGAAATACTATCGGTGATTGCCGGTGTTCTCGTTTTGGCATCGCCAGTATTGTTGGCAGTTTGCAATTGCTTAACACCTGAAACTAAATCGCTCGTCCCGCTGGTGTATTTTTGAATACCAGTGTTGAGGGTATCAGCACCTTCACTTAATTGACTGACGCCTGCGGCTAATGGGGAAACTTTTTCATTGAGTTTGGCCGTACCAGTCTTCAAGTCGACGGCACCGTTAACTAATTGTGAAGCGCCAGAGGCTAATGGTTCAACGCCAGCTTGTAATTGTTGGCTGCCGTCGGTGAGTCGTTGGACGCCAGAAGTTAATGGTTTAACGCCAGCTTTGAGTCGATTACCACCATTAGCGAGTTGTTTAACACCTGAGGTTAAAGGTCCGACGCCGGCTTTGAGTCGATTACCACCATTGGCGAGTTGTTGCACACCTGAAGTCAAAGGGCCAACGCCAGCTTTAAGCTGATTGCCGCCATCTGCAAGTTGTTGCACGCCGGAGGTCAACGGCTTGACGCTGACTTTTAAAGTTTGGACCCCTTTGTTGACTTTAGAAACGCCGACCGTGTATTGGGAAACGCCATCGTCTAAAGTGGCTGTGCCATCAGATAATTGCGTGGCGCCACTGGCTGCTTTAGAGAAACCTTTGCCAACCGTTTTGATTTGATCGAACACGGCGCTGGCGTAAGCATTGGTGACGTTAGCGCGGATCTGTTTGTCCAGTTTGTCCACACCGATGCCAGAAATCACTTGCGACAAATAGTTCAAGGAGTCGTTGGTGGTGTATTTCAGTTGCATTTTCTTCGGATGCGCATCTAAAACAGTCGCGGCATGCTTGGAAAAGTTCTTGGGGATGGTGACGACGGTGTAGTACTTGTCATGCTTCAAACCGTCGGCGGCTTTTGCAGCTGAGACAAATTGCCAGCCGAGTTGGTCGTTGTGTTTGAGCTTTTTGACGGTTTGGGCGCCGACATCTAACGTTTTGCCTTGGTAATCGACAGGCACGTCATTGTTGACGACTGCGACTGGCAAAGATTGCGTGTCACCATAAGGATCCCACACGGACTTCAAGAAGAAGATCGCGTATAAAAAGGGGATGAACATAATCACGATCACCGACAACATAATGAGCTTGTTGCGGCGGATAAATTTGAATTCGTCTTTAATCATTATTGAACCTCGTCTAAATAAAGTTGCAGCATTTGGTGATAGTTCACGTCGCGGTATTCGGCAGGCAGATAATTCATGATCTCCAGCACCGTAAAGCCCAAAACACTGGAGATGAACCCTTGGACGTAAGCTTCTTGGGACATGTGATGCAAGGAAACGCCGGCGACTAAGCGCTTGAGCAAATCGATGACGGCTTGCATCGCTTGCACGAACGGGCTGGTTTCAGCGTAGCGGTGCACATAATAGATCAACTGTACCCGATTGCCCGTCGAATCAAAATAATCGTGACTGATTTCGGCAAAACGCTTCAAACTGTCCACGCCTGACCACCCGACTAAACCATGTATGAGCTTTGTATCGAGCTGATCGAGAAAATCAGCGCCTAAAGCTTCGATCACGGCTTCGATATTAGGATAATAGTTGTAAAGTGATTGCGAGCGAATGTCCAAGCGCGCGGCCATTGCTTTAAAATTTAAGTTGGCGACGCCTGACTCGCTAGCCATAACGCCTGCAGTCGCGAGGACTTTTTGCTGATCCAACACGCGATGTTTGACCATGGGGACCTCCTTTTTAATCCTGGATTATTCACCTCGGTATTGGGGACATGAAATCGCATCTGGCCGGTCTGAAAGCAACGTTTGGATCGTTGCGAATACTGACTGAGCGGAGAAGTTGGTGATCGATGCACCACGAACAGACCGACCTAGTTTTCGGCTCGACGCACGACCTATTCAGTTATTCAGTTCAGGTCGCCAACTGATGGGCTTCGTC
>NZ_BAAFPR010000057.1:0-5622 GCF_042847315.1 Lacticaseibacillus jixiensis | reverse complement strand
AAAATCTTCTCGCAGTTTTAAGTAGACCAATTTCGATTACTGCCAAAAAGAATAAGACTGCGGTGAAGATTGATTACAAAGTTATCGTGGATTTGCCTGAAAGTTAGGGCTAATTCACCAGCCACTAGATATGCCAGTTAATTCTGATGAGGATAAGCTATTGAAAGTATTATGGAACTTTGTCAATTGGTGTTGATGAATAGTTTTTATCTTTTGAGGTTTCTCCGTTGTGGAGAGACCTTTTTGTTATTCAATGGGATTGAGTGCTTTGGTGGCCTTTATGAGTCTGATTTTGGACTATGGGTACAGGATTCCTAGTGTTAGTTGGCATACTCCTCCCCGGGGTACCAGTATGAGTTCAAGGACCACTAAGCAATCAGTTGGTAAATTCGTTTGAACATGCGCTCCTGATTTGCAAAGCCATAACAGGAACGTTTAAGTTCTTTGATTTTGCGATTGACACCTTCGATTGGTCCATTGGAAAGCAAGGTCTGAGAGGCATTTAAAACCCCGCGGATATTTAGCTTCAAGGTAGCAATCGCCGTATCCATTGGTTCACCGCAAGGTTGGTAGTTCTCGATCAGCGCCTTAAGGCGTTTAGGGTGACCTCCCAGCAATGCGTCATGAATGTCGATATACGTCTCATAGGCGGTCTTCAGCTTTGGAAAGGGATCAATACCAATGTCAATAACCTCTTGATCGGTGAGGGATTCATTAAGACCGAAGCGATAATGGCGGTACTTTGCGTCTGGCTTGGCCTTGTGCAAAGTCTTCCAGTTGGTCTTCAAGGCTTTGTATTCACGTGAATGTTTGTCGGATATCTGTTTGAGGGCCTGAATGCGGATCTGATCCATTGCACGCCCGATGAGCTGAATAACGTGGAATCTGTCAATTACGATCTCAGCGTTTGGAAAGAGCTCGTGAGCAAAGTTCTGGTAGGCGGCGTTCATATCCATACAGATGTGTTTGACGCCGGCTCTTTGCTCGCTCGAATAGTGGCTCTTGAAGAAGTCCTTAATGGTCGCTGAGAGACGATCACCAAGCACTGTGACCCTTTTGTGAGTATCTGCGTCAATACAGATAAATGACATTGTGGAGTGAGTCGAACGGAACTCATCAAAACACAAATTTACTGGGAGGTAGTTGAGCGGATGCGGCTTGATATCATCGTCGATGATGCGCTCAATAGAAGTCGTCGAGATACCAGTAATAGAAGCTATCTGTTTCCCTGGTATAGCAAGTTTAGAGAGCTTGAGCGCATACTCCGAAATTCCGGTAGAGATCGCATGATTAGGCTTTACGACGGGCGTCGTGGCAGTGAGAGTTGACCGACAGTTACTACAACGCCAGCGCTGCTTATCCAACTCTAGGATTACCGGGCAATCAGTTGGGCCGTTGACGTGAATACGCGTACGGATGTGCCCATTGCGTCGCAATGCCGGCATGCCACAACTTGGACAGCGTTCTAGGAAATACGTCAGTTCTGCATGAACCACCTGATACTTCTTACGACCCTGGCCGTGACCGCGGATCTCATCACGTACATCACTGACCGTGATATTCGAATCTGTAATTCCAAGCAGCTTAAGAGTACTATTTAAGTCGGACATCTAGTCATACCTCGCTTTGTTTGGGTTTCGTCGCTTAAAGCATAGCACCGAGGAGACTAGGTGTTCTTTTGTTATACAAAGATGGATCTAGAATCTCTGGCGTTATTAGTATCAACACCAAAAATTCTAGATCCAGTATTATTGGCCTGCCATCCGGCGGACTTTTTGATTGCAAAAAATAAGCCCCATATAGGGACTAGGGTGTACTAATTGGTATGCACATGGTTGGTACACGTGACTACTCTGTGGTCTTTCATGACGTGCAAGTTATATGGGCCTCGCCTCTAGAATGAGTTATTATTGAGTGCCACGGGTGCTCAAAATATCGGTATAAAAGCATTTCTAGTTTTGGGCTTGTCACTGATTTGCACTGATTTTCAAACCTAGGTGATTATCTAAATAGCTAGGCAGACGCCAGCCAATTCATTATGAGGCGCTATTTTTAATTTTCAGAACGTCCCCACTCTGCTATACTTCTTTTCGTAACATAAAATTTGGAGGCATTCAAAATGATTAAAGAATTTAGAGACTTCATTATGCGTGGCAACGTTCTAGATCTTGCTGTAGGTGTCATTATTGGCGGTGCGTTCACCGCTGTTGTAACTTCCCTGACCAAAAACTTGATCAACCCAATTATTTCTATGTTTGTAGGTAAGGCTGATTTAAGTAAGCTATATTTTACAATTTTGAACGCAAAATTTACGTATGGCAGCTTTCTTAACGACGTCATTAACTTCTTGATCACTGCTTTTGTAGTCTTTATTATTGTCAAGACGGTTAATCGTATTATGCCGTCTAAACAACCTGATGCTCCTGTTGTTTCGAAGGAAGAACTCTTACTTACACAGATTCGCGATTTACTGCGCAATTCAAAATGAGCTATCGTAAGTAGTAAGAGGGAATAGATACCTTCGGCTTTCTTTTTGGCGTTAACTCCTGTATACTTATAATTAGTAACAAAGAATATATTTAATGGGAGGGATTTACATGCACTTCATTTGGTCACTAATTGTTGGCGCAATAATCGGTGCTATTGCTGGCGCTATTACAAGCAAAGGAAAATCGATGGGTTGGATTGCAAATATTATTGCTGGGCTCATCGGATCATCTATTGGTGAAGCACTACTCGGCCATTGGGGTCCTAAACTTGCTGGTATGGCAATAATTCCATCGATAGTTGGCGCAGTGATTGTCGTAGCGGTTGTATCATTCTTTGTTGGTAGATCTAAAGATTGATTGGAGGTCATATGCATGGATGCTTTAAAATCAATTTTTACATTTATGGTAGCCAGCACTTTGCTGGTTGGAGGAGCTCTGGTAGCTGGTACAATTTGGGCAGCCAAGAAAATAGATAAGGCTGGGGATAAATTGCAGGATTCGATTCATGACTAGTGATATACGGACCGTCTGTGATGGACGCACGTTCGCAAAATCAAGATGAAAGCGTAACTTTCAGCAGAATACGGTACGGTTGAGGTACGAGAAGACCTGATGCTACACACGGCAAAGGGTATCGTGGTTTAAGATGCATCGAAATTAACCCCAGCTCGGCATGTCAATTGGCATGCCGAGTTTTTTTACTCTTTCAACGAGCTATACCAATTACCTAGCGGCACGAAAAGCTGTGAGCTCAGACAAAAAGTACTCCGGCGGGCTGGTCATGGAACGCAATGTCGCTCGTCGGAGCTAACTCGCAAAAACCGCGAGTGGACCACCGCCGACAAAGCGGAAAGAAACAGTAACGAGTCACTATTTAGAATCATTACCGAGAAAAACTTGACGCATACGAAGTGAAGCACGTTATTGGAGCAAGGCTCAATGAGTTTTATAATGCATATAATGATTGCATTATTTCCGATGAAAATCTCCCAAGTCTTGATATACGTGACGCATTTCAAGATTACATGTTAATGGCAGTCATAAAATGTAGGAAAGGGCGTGCGGACGTTTTTCTGGACTTTCAACCTCAGGCGGCCTTGCTCTGACGGTATTCTTGCGGGCTCTTTCCTCCTAAAACTTTTTTTCTTCGCTTTGTGTTATACCACTCGATATACAGGTCGAGTTCTTTGGTGAAATCATCAATAGATTATCCTAGCCAACTTCTGTTGTAAAAGAACTCAGTCTTTAGATGACCGAAGAAGCTCTCCGCTTGAGCATTATCTGGGGTGCTGGCTTTTTTCGACATAGAACGTGTGAAGCCGAATCCATTCATTAACTCAATCCAGCCTGGCCAACGATAATGCGCGCCTCGATCTGAATGTACAATAGGTTTCTCGTTGAGCGTAAAGGTCTCTGCCGCAGCGCTGAGCATTGTGTTAACCAGTTCGGCGTTAGGACTGGTGCCAATTGTCCAACTCGTGATTTGGCCGTCAAAGCAATCAATTAGCGGAGACAAGTATACCTTCCCCGCCTGGATAGAAAACTCCGTAATGTCCGTAACGAGCTTCTGGTTGGGAGCCTCAGCTTGAAAGTCTCGATCAAGAATATTGGGGACTGCCGGCGTGATTTCTCCTGCATACGAGCTGTATTTGCGACACCGGGTAACGGTGACTTCCAGACCTTCCTCACTCATCAATCGTCGGATCACTTTTTCGGAAAGATGGATGCCCTCATCATCTAATTCCATCTTGATCCGGCGATATCCATAGCTCTCGTAGTTCTGTTTAAAGATAACTTTTAAACGAGGACGGATGGCCTCATACTTATCGCCTTTAGCGATGGCGTCACGTTGATAGAAGTAGCTACTCTTCGACAGCTGAAGCGCCTTGAGTAACGTATTGAGCGAGTATTTGTCACGCAGGGCATCAATCACCTGAACCTTTTCTCGATTGGTCAGATTTAGATGATCGATGCCCAGATCTTTTTTTAGAAGGGCGTTCACTTGGAGGAGGATATCATTTTGAAGCTCAAGTTCTTTGATTCGAGCTTGGAGGCTTGAGACTTCTGGGTTAACTATTTTCTCGGCACTTCTTTCATCTGATAAACTAGGCGCCTGCTTTGCCGGAAAGGTTTCTCCAAGTACGTCTCGTTTCCAACCATAAAGTGTTTCACGGCTGACCCCGAAGTCCTCTGCGATTTCTCTGGCCGGAACCTCTCGCTTATAAAGCGCCTCAACAGCCTTGGCCTTAACTTCTTCAGTTGCGGCGGGCTTATTCACAACTGTACGACTCCGCAACGTATCATCACAACGTGGGTCTTCAAGAAGCCACTCGCGAAGAAGTTGGCGTGAGGGATATCCAAGTGCCTTGACTGTCTTAGTGATAAACTGACCGTGCTCAAAAAAGTGATCCACTGCGGCCTGGCGCTGAGTATCAGAGTACTTGGGTTTTCGTTTTCTAGGAGTATCGGTATGCGTCGCTTTGGCATCTTCTTCATAGTCTTTGATCCACCGTTTCAAGGCGCCCAAAGACGGATAACCTAATTCTCGGGTTACTGCACTCCATGAATGATGATATTGGTAGTAGAGCTCGATAGCTCTTTTCTTGTCTGCTTTTGAATACATAATGACATCATACCCGAAGTCCAGGTTTTTGTCCGCACGCCCAAAACCACATTTTAAAACCGCCCTTGACAATTACACGCCAGATTATGCTCAAAAGTCATATTTAGAAGGGTAAAAACTGTTTGCCAATATTGCACATGAATTTAATAAAAAACATGGTGATGATGACGCCGACGTTGACTATCTGCTTAAATTTATTGATGTAGCAAACCAAGCTCTGGATGTGCCACTATCTTTGGAAAATTCGGTAGACGGTGTGGTATGCGATTACTTCGTTAAATCCGTTGAGATGAAACTATCGAAGATGTGACATTCGAGTTTTTACTATTCACACCCTGAGATAAAATACTCAGTTTTGAATTGCTACTATTTAGTTGATTTCAACGCCGCCTATCGAGGTGCGATGAATCTTAATGAGTGCTGTAGCGCTGTGATGCTGATACTCTTGCATGCCGTCACGATGTATCTGTAATCCACAACAGGGAGGCTACCGAATAGTAACAGCAGTGA
>NZ_BAAFPR010000056.1:0-6081 GCF_042847315.1 Lacticaseibacillus jixiensis | reverse complement strand
CGTGGTTGAGGTCGTAACACAGTTCATCAACGATATTGACCAGATCCACTTCGTCGTAAAACTCATTGTTATAGACCCGCAGACGTTCCGTGGTACGGGCCAAGGCTTCGACAACACCTTTGGTTTGTGGACGAAAGACGCGACAGACAACCGGCTTGTAGCCGGCATCTTGACTGAACTGCTTGAAACGCTCATTCAATACAACGCGTTGGCCGATGTCCGACTTGGCATGATCGACGACTTGCTTCATGTTGTCAAACCAGATCTCTTTGGGAATGCCACCAGTATGATGAAAAGCGTCGTCCAAACAGTTGAACAGAGTGTCTTGGCTGCGTTCAAAGATCAACGTCAGGTACTTCAGCTTGGAATATGGCAATACATACAAGAAGATGTTGAACGTGAAGGCTTTGCCTTCGTTGTTATACAGTGTCATTTCTTCTTTCCAGTCAACCTGCGCTGAAAGCCCGGCGGTATGTTCGACTCTGATCGTCGCTTTATGTACTTGGTGTTTCTTGTACTTGGCGCAATAGTCTCGCACAATCGAGTACTTGCCGGTGAAACCGTGCTTCACAATAAATTTGTAGATGGCCATCGCTGAACACGGAATGTTTAGTTTCTCATCAATCTTTTCGCGAAATGGATCCAGTTTGCTTGGCCGCTTAGCTCTGGCCTCAGTGGGTTGGGGTAGTGAATCGCTGTTTCCTCGCTTAACCTCCTCATATGCTCGCTTGACGGTGCGGTAATCACAGTTGTATTGCTCGGCTATAGCAGCGAAGTTGGGTTTCATATCCTCGATCATATATTTTCTAACTCCTTCTCGAATGTCCTGTCTCACATCGTTTTCCTCCTTGGCTACGATGTGATTCATGATATCAAAAAATGCAGGAAAACCGACAATTTCAAATCGCCATTTTCCTACATTTTATAGCCGCCATGTACATACGGTCGTGATATGACGGAAACTCTAGTCATTAAGGCGTTTAGTAATGCATTGATGGATCGTAACGTTTATGAGGGATTAACCGTCCATACAGATCTTGGCAGTCAATTTACCGGCGCTGCCTTTGAGGGAATTTTAGTTTCAGTTGGCGCTAAACACTCGTATAGTCGCAAAGCGACCCCTTACGACAATGCGATCATCAAGTCCTTTCATGCCTCATTCAAAAAAGAGGAACATTACGTTTTTCCAGAGAATTACCGCACTTTTGAACAAGCACGAACGAATATCTTCGAATACATCGAGAAGTGGTACAACCGCACTCGGATTCATTCCGGACTCGAGATGATGAGCCCAGTGCAATATGAGTTAATTCATTTGAACGGTCAAGCGATGATTCGTGACGCCTGACTATGACGTAGGAACAAAAAAATCAAATAGATTCACTGTCTCAAAACTTGACTTAAATCCAGTTTGCGCCATAGATAACCACACATAGCGGCGGCAGCCACAAACATTAAGATAGCACGACTCATGATTAAGAATCGCTGGTCCGCACTTGAAAAACTAGGGATCAATGTCCAAAAAATAACCGCAGCATAAGTAAACCTGAATTATTCATGAAGCCAGATTTGCTATAAATTCATCGCGCACAAATCCGGTATGTAACAAATTAGTTCCAGGTCACCGCCATCTACCGATACGTCTGCTTTTTAGCTACGCAAATTATGCCACCCGTGATTGCGAAATGGCCTCAGACCTATTCAGTTGTCTCGATCAAAGTTCCAGTGCCTGGATCGCCGTCAACAGCAACCAGAACCAATTTGCATAAACGTATTGTGCACTCAAATGAATAATGAGCTTGTGCGCATGCCGTGTGATACGTCCAGCTGTATGAAACAACGCCAAGCGTAGACCATTGATCGTCATGCGAGTGTCTTCAGGCACAAATAATTGCTTGAACACTTGAATCATGTTGTACGCGGCGCCACTGATCAATGCCCTGGCCGCATTGCATACGAACTTGGAACTATCTGTTTGATCAAAGCCAAAGCCGTTTTTCAGTTCTTTAATATCATTTTCGACATTACCTCGTGCTTGGTAGAAAGGAAAAAGTCGCTCGGCTTCGATCGTCTCAAGGTTGGTCACAATGAAGGTGTGGTTCCAAAAAGCCAGTTCACCAGCCACGTGTTCGGAACGGACAATAACGCGGTAGGCGCGTTTCCAGGTCGTCGGTTGGTAATTGAGTTCATGGTAAACCGATACTGAATCACCAGTATCAAGCATGATGTCGTTAACTTTGGCATCTGCCAAGCGACCAAGTTTTTTATTGGCCTTGAGGCGCACGATGAAGCCATAGCGACGCTCATCACACGCCGCATAAAAGTCGGGTGAAGCAAATCCAGAATCCCCCCGCACAATCACTTCTGCGTGGTTTCGTAATTGTGCCAAGTGGTTGAAGGTACGCTCAAGAAATTGATCTGCATCTTTACCAGTATAAGTGTTGCCAGGGCGCAGTAAAGCATCCAGCAACAAGCCAGTCGAATGGTCAAATACCACTTGTGGATGGTAACCATATGCCATGTAGTGGGCATTGAAGGTTGCATCTTCTTGTCGACCGTATGTATCAGAATGCGTCGAGTCGATGTCTAAAATAAATTGACGTTGGAGACAATGGTTGAAGTAAACGCAAGCAATCTGCCAAAGTAATTCACGTAATTGAAGGAGATTCTCTGTGGATACATTGGCAAAGAACCGCGAAAGCGATGGCTGTGAGACGAACTGATCCGACATTAGTATCTGAAACGCAGGGTCTGATCTCAAGGCATTGGCGGCATTGTCATGGAAATAACCAGCAATGTTCATCAACAATTTCTGGGTGAGTGTGTCACGATACTCATGAGCTATCCGAGTGCGGGTGTCGTTGAAGTGGACAGTAGCCCTTAATAGTGCATCAAACTTGATCTTGTGCAGAAACTCAACCATTAAGGCCATGCCAGCGTCGCTAGAAATTTGAACATGAGTATTGCATTGAAGTTGAACCGTGTGTAATGTGGACATTGTGTTAAGCCTTCCTTGTATAGTTTGGTTTGGCGATTAAACAATACCACAAAGGCTCACCTAGTGGGTGAAAAACACAAGCGGCGCAATCTCATGTAAGTCATGAAGTTGCGCCGTATTTTTGTTTGTTCATGAATAATTCAGGGTAAAGACTCCAAAGCTAAACCATAGGTGTTGCCGAATTGAATGCCGATAACGCCTCGTTACGATTATGACAATCCCTAAAAGAAAAAGTGAAATCCAGAATTGAGGTCGATCAAAGTGCATATTATGATGCATACACCATACGCTGACTAATGCAGCAGTTCTCACGCCAAATTCCCAAAGACCAATCTCCTCATCCATTAGCGCAAAAAGCAACAGAAAAAGCCCGATATTATGAAACATTACCCCATTTGAGCCGACAATGTAGCCCATTAAATGAACTATAACAGCAACGCCTACAGATAAGATCATTAGACTAATGCGTCCGGTTAAGCGATGTTTAGCCTCTGGTGTTTCAAAAGTATAGCGATAAACGCTTTGATATTGAGTCATGAAGCCCGCGATAAAGAAAACGGAAATCACGAGTTGCGCAGCCCATACAGGATATGGCACGGCTTGAAGGTGCATGACCATATCAATCGGCACCCCAAAAAAGTTGACAGTCATATGTGTTCTCCCAAACGTTAATATAGTGATAGTGACTCAGTTGTTCACTACACATAGATAACAGTGTATACCATATTCTTTTATACATTTCAATATTTATAAATAATTTTTAATTAGATTGAGCTTTCTAACACTTCGAAGTATTAATATATTTCTTACAGTTTGTCTGTAAGCAGGAGATAACCACACGTTCATAACGCCAAAACCGGGTCAAGGCACATCTCTATGATGTGTCTTGGCCCGATTGTCTATTGTTAATCCAGACTAATGTTCCATGGCAAGTATGGCGCCAGCGTGGTTTCATTCAGTTCAAATTCTGGTATCTGTGGAAGCTTTTCAAATAAGCACTTCAAATACTTGAACACGTCTAGCTGATTGGCTTTGGCAGTTTCACACAAAGTCATCATGTTCGCATTGGCCTTTGCGCCATCAACGCTAGTACTGAATAAGTAGTTTTTACGTCCGATCACCAAGTCTTTGACGCTGCGCTCAGTCGCATTGTTACTCAAGTCGATCTCGCCGTAGTCCATGAGCCGATCAAGATAGATCCGCTGATTTTGGGCATACTTCACCGCTCTTCCCAATGCGCCTTTTGGCAACGCAGTGAGGCCATCGATCCACGCCCAGAATTTTTTCATGAGCGGGGCGATGTTCTTTATTCTAAAAGCTTGGCGTTCTCCCGCCGGCGCATGCTGGACTTGGCGCTCCAACACAAACATGGCATCGATCATCTTCAATGGCGCGGAGTCTTTGATGCCGTTTTTCAAGTGCACCGCGGCGTCATAGAATTTGCGTCGCACATGCGCCATACATCCAGTGCGGGTGATCGCATCATCAAGCTTGTTATAGCCTGAATAGCCATCACACTGGAGTACGCCAGAGAAGCCTTCGTACAATTCTTGAGCGAACGCTCCGGCGCGTGTGGCATCATACGCGTAATAGACGCCAGGCTCGCTGGATGACTGCACTGAACGCATCACCCACATGTATCCGTGTGACCGACCTGATTTGCGAGGATCACGGATCGCCTTATACGGCGTTTCATCACCTTGTAAGAACGGCTGCGTCACCAAATGTTGCCGTATGAGATTCACCACTGGTTGGACGACCACTGATGCTTTGGTCATCCAGTTCGCATAAGTGGTTTCGGGAAGATCGACCCCCGCACGCTTAAATTCCTTGGCTTGTCGATAAAGTGGTAAGGACAAGCCGTACTTGTTGTATGCGATGGTGGCGACCATTGAGGCAGACCCCAAACTGTGGGCAATTAACGGCCGTGGCGCGTGACCTTGGAAGAATTGAGTATGATCCGTTTGTTTAGCGCAGGTCGCGCATTTTTTGACTTCTTCGTAGATCTGATGCCGATAGATCACTTGAGGAATGATGACGACTTCCTCACGAACAAAGCGTTTGCCCGCGACTTCAAGTACATGTCCTTGAGGACACTGCTCATCATCACACGGAATAACGGTCTCAATGATTGGAAGGGACTTGCTCAGTGCTTTTTTGCGTGTAGCTTTGCTTTTCTTCGGTTCTTGTACTTGAGCTGCGGTTGCGCTCTGGTCGCTTTGATCCCCAGTGTGCTCTGGGACGAAGAAAACACTGGCATCCTCATTCGAGAGGGTGCCTTGTTCAGAGTGAATCTCTTCTGAACGATTGCCATACACAAAACGTTGAAATCGGGCAAGCTGCTCCAAAAGATCGGCGTTTTGTTCCTCTAATGCTTTAACTTGGTCACGTAGTTTGCTTATCTCGGTTGCGTCGCTTGGCATCGCACTTGCCACCATTCGTAGTTGATGGTGTGAGTGTACCACTTGAAAAGCTTATTGCCTAGCGCTTTTCACCTCTTTTTTACTTGGCCAAAACGGCCGCACGCTCGCGTCTAAAGACCAACCTGAAAGTAGCCGGGTCAATTGCTTGGCATGTAGCTTTCTGACTTCATCTTGATTTGTTGGCCACTGAATCCGACCATCTTCGATACGCTTATACAAAAGCACAAAGCCATCGCCGTCCCAATAAAGTGCCTTGAACCGGTCTTTGCGAGTACCGCAAAAAAGATACAACGCATGGTTGTATGGGTTTAGTTCGAATTGTTCTTTCACGACATCGACGAGACCATCGATGCCGCGCCGTAAATCGGTTTTACCACAGACCAAATAGATGCCGCGAAGCTGGCGCATATCAATGAGCACGATCAAACACCGCCTTCATCAAAGCATCCAAGATATAGCCTTGGATGTGGTTGTATACGATCACTGACTCATTATCGGCCAACTTGATTTGCAGTGCTTTGGACGCTACCGCCGTAAGCACCCAATAACAGACCGTCTTGAAAATCAATAGAGGCCCGTTCCCAGATTCAGGGAAGCGGACCTCTTTGCTTTAAGCGACGGTCGATTGGGCGGTACCGGTAAATGTTTGGTTCCAAGGCA
>NZ_BAAFPR010000055.1:0-6107 GCF_042847315.1 Lacticaseibacillus jixiensis | reverse complement strand
CGTCCAACTTGATACGAACAATCTCGGGTTGATCTTCGTCCATATAAATACCTCACCATTCTTATGATGAGGTCATGATACCGCTTGGCAATTGAGAGGGATAGGCGGTCTGTTATTAGGTGCTTACTTTCTCTTTTTTATTTTTCTGGGCTGTGGCTACTTTCCCTTGGGGAGATCCAGATTTGACGAGAACTTAGCCAATTTTTGTGGGAGGGCTTAATGATTATCCCAGTAGTACCGTTGGGATACTTCTTTGTTGCGTATGTTTGGCAATAATGACATCAGCGGTTATTAAGATACCTACACTGATAAGCAATACTACGATTGCCGTTGTGGTGGACAGGCTCAGACCAGAAGCTTCGTTAGGTGTGACCATCGTGTAGGGGTTCATGTATGTTGTTGGCAGCCAACGCAGTGCACTGCTATACATGTGCGATTGATATAACGAGGTTGTACCAATTGTAGCTATTACCACTCCAATTACTGGTCCTGTCACGTTTCCGAATGGTAATTTACGAAGCAGTTTGATTAGCACTACGAGAAACACCACCAATAGTACCAAATAGGCGGCATATCTGACTATTATAGCCGAATTCGTCATGTATGAAAATTTTTCGGTGAGATCAGAATAGAAGACATTTTGGTACTTGGCGCCTAGTCCATTGAATACTCCCCAAGGTGCGAATGTGAGCACGCCAATAGCTAACATGCTAATGACCGTCATGCTGCAAGTCTTGACCAGAATGTTGATTTCATTTTCCCCAGGCTTGCTGAAGCTGTTGAGTAGTAGTGCAATCATTAGCACTAAAGGAAGGAGAATTAGTGCGCCGATGCGTTTAATCGTAGTGAGGAATACATTAAGCGCCGGTTGCTTATTTTCTGATTGTGCATAGTAGCTTAGGTTATGAGATACCATGTACTTCAAACTTGACCTAATGCCAGGTGCTTTTGGCATAGAGCTAAACTGTTCTTTGGCTAGTAGCAGATTATATAGTGAACTACTCAATGAAATGCGATCTACTGATTTAGCATCTTGCAGTGCCTTATCTCTTAGCGTCTCAAGATGTTGAACGTCAGTGGACTGAATTTGTCCGTCTTGTACTTGTTGTCGTAATTCGTTCAAATTGGATTCGGATAAAATTAGCGACACGTCACCTTGCAGTGATCGTGTGGCATTGTTGTAATTGTTACTGGTAAAGGTACGAGAGGACGGATAAAGAAGTAGTAGAACCAGAAGAAAAATTGCAAACAGATAAGCTTGTTTTAATCGAGATTTGCCCTTGGCTTTTTTGGTCTTCTGCATAACAGCATCTCCTTGAGGTTATACGATATTGGCAACTGGTATACTTATACCGAAATTATATACTAGAAAGCGTTCTTTGCATATACAACAAATATTAGGTTTTGATTTTCTATCTTTAGTTCATGAAATGATTTGATGGAGGTACTTCAATGCAAAAAAATTAGAACTTTCTAATAATCTGTAGCTTAATGTTTGCATATGAATACTTCAATTTGAGAAAATAACATTAAGCAAACGTTTGTTAGTAAATTACCGTGTGAATTATCAGCAATTCAATGCCCGTGTGACACCTGAACTTTGCCCTCCAAACATAATGTTTGCCCGGTTGTGCCTATTCGAGTAGCGAATTACTAGATGACGATGTCAGCAACGACAACAAAGGAGGAACCCATTATGTTAAATGCAAAAATTACCGCAGCACTTGCAACCGCCGTTTTCTCTGCCGTTACTGTGATGCCGAGCGCATTAGTTTCGGCAAACACTCAGCCCGTGGCAAGTGAACCTGAAGTTTCTGTGATTCAAGCGCCAGCGGATGATCTTTCATCGATGTTTGCGCAAACGGCAGATGTGCCAACCAAGCAGTGGGTTATGACTAACTTAAGAAATCAGAAGAAAGCCTACTGGGATGTATCTACACGAGTAATCACCTTTGTAACTGATTTTGAAACGCATCCGAAATTAACTGCCGGGTGGACAGTTTACTGGGAGGATTTTGGAAATACGGAAACTGCCGGGAGTCTGACGAGTTCGGAACAAAAGGCACTTGCGGTGGCAAAATTGGATGGCAAAGTGGGAGACGTCTTTGACGTCAGCCATTACACGTATTCATACACGAGTAACTGAGTGAGAACGAGTTTGCAACTTGACACAAGTAGAAGCATTAAACAAAGAAATCACACGTAACAGATTTATCACCCGTTACAACCAGCCAGGCGGGCACTTCACTTGAGGTGCTCGCTTTTTTGTTACACCTAAAGACACCAGCAGGATTATCAAGCTCCTGCTGTTTTTTTAATACATTTAGGATTCGACGCTAGTATCGGCGAGGTTGTTTACCGCCATGCAGTTTGGCGTGTCTGCCTGGGTGCGTATACATATAGTATAAGTATCGACAAGGGGTATAGATGCCAGTCCTAAGTCCCGTAGCAAGAGTACGAAGCCAATCGATTGTTGCGATGCGCATTATTCCCTAGTGGTAAGTATGTCAGCTTTTCTGTACAATGATGATTACTATTCAAGACCGGGAGAGAAGAGAAGTGAGCAGACAAAGACGATTTCAAGGCAAGACGCGGCGGTACCTGCTGAAAGCAGCATTTGCATACCTGATATTTGTGATCATAGCTGAATTAGAGATCAACTGGCGAATTTACAATCCGGCTCCTTTCATCGATTTAGCCAAACAATACGGCAATAGTGGGGTTACGCCTTACGACGTGGTGATCGTGCTTGCGTTTATGGGATGGTTGGCAGGCTTGGTGCTATTTAGTTTGGGCAAAGCAAGGGATTTCTACCGGTGCCGGTGTGCGTTAGTTATATTCTTAGTTTCAGCAACTATCTGGTCTAACAGGTTGTCGGCATCGGTGTTTTTAGATATTGTCGCTAAGCACCATTGGTTCAGAGTTTTCTTCCCGATTGTGGTTCCCGACCCGTGGGACGCTTTAATGTTGCCATTATCAGTGATCAAGTGGCTGCCGTTGCAGATCATGCTGGAAAATATCGCACACTTGATTAGGCAACACAAAGAGGCTAAGAATGTATGCGCCTGATTCCAGTGGTCAGGCCTCTTTGTGTTGCACTCATAATTTCAGCAACCGTAATACCCCATCCCAAACGCCGCCGACCATGACCAAACCGATGATCAGCAGCCACTGGCGATCCGGCTTTGCGCCGGTGCGATGGCGCAACTGGCCAAGCCCATAATAAACGCCGAGGCCGATCAAGACCACATCGCCACCAAGACTCAGCCAGTTCAACAGCGTCACTGCCGGCCAGCGCTGCGCCGCAAATGCCAGCAGCGTGTAGCAAAGCACCCCCACGCCTAACAGACTCGAATGGGCCTGGCTGATCCCTGCTTGCACCAGCAAATAACCCCCGATGTATAACCCTGCGACCAACGACGCATACACCGTCCAAATCTCCGGCAGCACTCCTTGCGCATTGATAATCATGACAAACGCAAACACGATCAAGGTGATCCAATCAAAGACTTTCAGCCGCTCTGTCATTGCCATTCCTCCTTCCCTGACGCCATCTCAAGCACATCAAAACTTAATATTAACCGCTTGACGCCCCCGTGTATGCGCTATCATACGCTTTATCAATGTGCTTTACAATATTGATCTTGTAAACGCTCATGTGAAATTGACCAGCACTGTCAGGTACCACACTCAAACGAAAAGATGTGACGACAATGCAACGCGTGATTCAATGCAGCAGCTTAATGTTAGGACCGACTCTGGTATCGATCTTGGCCAGTGTCATCATTGCCCAAGCCCACGGCCAAACGACTTATGCCCGAGGCAGCACGCTGATTATCGGCGCCGCGCTAATCAATGCACTTAGTATCGCCTTGGTCGTCGTTTGCGTCGGCTTTGGCCTAACAATTCCAACAACGCGCTTGCAGCATATCGCGTTGCTGATTTCTTTAGTATTGCCGATTATCGGGTTGCTCTGTCTTTGGTATAACCTGATCCCACTAGTGGCTTGGCGCAACATCGGGTACTTTCGGATTAACTTGACCACGGCGTTGCCTACTCAAATCGGCGCCGTGATCGGCACTGCAGCGATCATGCGCTGGCTCAAGCCGACCAAAAATTGACACCGCTTGGCAAAATAATAGCGGCCCCTTATCTCAGCATAAGGCACCGCGCATTTGCGAACTATTTTGAATGATCAATATCGCTGCTGATATAACTTAATAATCTCCAACGCCGAGTTCTCTGGACTAGCCGGCCACATAAGCGCCGGCGCTTGGTCTGCCGGTACCCAGTTGGCTTCGCCGAGTTCATCAGATAAGGTGAAGTCGTGTTCGTCGGTGAGCACGATATAGCCGTGCATCATCATCTTGTGCTTCGGCAACCAATACGTGCCGGCATAATCAATTTGCTTGGCGTGCAAGCCTAATTCTTCGCCAACTTCGCGCAAGGCCGCTTGTTCGACATTCTCGCCAGGTTTGATATAACCGGAAATCAACGATTCATACTGCGTGGAGAGGTACGGCATTTTGGCCAAGACGATTTCGTGTTGGGCATTGGCCACTAACACGATCACGCAATCGGCAAAATTGGGGAACCAGAACTTCTGGCAATGCGGGCAATATGGGATGTCGCCGTCATCGCCGGCGGCTTTAGGCACAAGCTTGGTGCCACAAGTGGGACAATACGTATACATAACTTCGCCTTCAATCTTAAGAGTCGAGGTTTAGTATACCACTGCGGCCAAGCTGTAGCGGGGCAAAAAACGCCCCAAGCACGGTGGCTAGGCTATCCGACCCGCTATGAACGCGCCACTCCGCTTTGGGTGTCGTCGAGCTGCGTGACGCGACGCGGCGTGATATAAGTCGTGACGCCACTTGGGCAAAGTACGCCCAAGTGTCATCCCGCCTTTTATCCACCGCTAAAACGCGCCACTTCGCTTTGGGTGTCGTCGAGCTGCGTGGCGCGACGCGGCGTGATATAAGTCGTGACGCCACTTGGGCAAAGTACGCCCAAGTGTCATCCCGCCTTATATCCACCGCTAAAAGCGCGCCACTTCGCTTTGGGTGTCGTATCCTAATTCGAATACTGTAGGACAGGTGTTGCGGAGGTGCGCGGGGAAAGCGTCGGTCAGGCCGTGAAACGATCAGCACAGTAAGACTTGCGGGCTGGGCAGGGCTTGCTGTGCTGATCGCGGCAAGTTTAAAGACCGCGCTGAGCAAAGCGATGCGGGCTTTAAACTTAGGCGTAAAACACGCGCACTTTGCGTGGTTGGAGCCGGCCGCACCGCCTGCACCGACGCTTTCCCCGCGCGCCGCAGCAACACCTGTCCGGGCCTGAGCAAGTCCCTCGCCTGATCCACATCGCTAAAACCGCTTTGCTCCGCTCTGGTAGATTGTGCTAGAATCGAGGTAACATACACAATGAAGGGGCAATGCCACAATGGACGTTTTCAATGCATTGAAATTGATTCAGTTCGACCACCAGCCTTTGAACCACCAGCAAGTCGTGATCACTGATCCAACCGGAAAGCCCGACGCCGAGCTTTCCGACCTGCTGGCCGATTGTTTGAGTAAAGTCGATATCTTCATTGATTTTAGCACCGCCAACAGCGTGGCCGACGTCATCGACGACTTACACCTGCTGACGCCGCTGCCTTATGACGTTTTGGAAGAATACCAGAAAATCTTGGAACAGAAGATCACCAACATCAACTTCGCCAGCCACAAGCAGCTCATCGAGCTGGTATATGCGCCGCTGGTGTGAGCAGCCGCTATAATTTCAGCGTGCATCATCACTCACAGATTTGCTATAGCAACAGTAATACTAGAGCATCAGGGTAATATGTCATGCTATAATTAAGGCAACAAAAAGGTCCTGTGCTTGAACACAGGACCCAGCAAACCGCCAAAAACGGTTGGCATTGAATAAAGCAGTCGAGACCGCTAAACCTCTGTCCGAAGTTTACTAGCGGTTTTTTTTGCCCGCGTTTTACAATCAAGTTAGCCACTATCGTTAGCACTCAGACAAAATAAAAAACACCAAGTCGATACGACCTGTTATCATTAAAGTTCCTACACAATTAATGAAAGAGGTATCGTCTTGATGCA
>NZ_BAAFPR010000054.1:0-6130 GCF_042847315.1 Lacticaseibacillus jixiensis | reverse complement strand
CGCCAAAATTTTACGAGATGTGCGACACACATGGCGTCGACTTTTTGGTTCGACTCAAGGCAAATTCAAAGCTTGGGAAGCTGGCAGAAACGGCCTTAGTGGATTGCCCTCCAAAATATGAAGAGAGCAAATGCGTCTACCACGAATTCAAGTATCAGGCCGCGTCATGGGGTAAAGCTCGCCGTGTTATCGTATGTTCTACTCATACGGCAGATGAGCTAGTTCCCTGGAACCACGCATTCGTAGTGACCAGCCTGGCCTCCGAGGCTCCAGAGACTTTGTTCAAGACCTATAGACAGCGGGGCAATGCTGAGAACCAAATTAAGGAGCTGAAATGCGGGTTTGGCTTTGACAAAACAGACAGCTCAACTTTTGCACGGAACACTGCACGAGCCTTGATCACCGGTATTGCCTATAACCTGGTTCAGCTCTTTAAACAGCTCTTTGTCTCGGAAGACCGTCGTTCAACCATCTCCTCGCTACGGTTCAGCCTCTTTCACATCGCCGGTAGGATTACTTGGCACGCCCGTCGTGTGGTGATTCATCTTGCTTCTAACTATGTTTACAAGAACTGGTTTAGTCGGCTCATGGACGAAGTCCATCAGTTGGCGACCTGAACTGAATAACTGAATAGGTCGTGCGTCGAGCCGAAAACTGGGTCGGTCTGTTCGTGGTGCATCGATCACCAACTTCTCCGCTCAGTCAGTATTCGCAACGATCCAAACGTTGCTTTCAGACCGGCCAGATGCGATTTCATGTCCCAAATACCGAGGTGAATAATCCAGGAATAAAGATGCTGCCACGACTTTTGTGAGTGATTCTAAAGATGGGACATTTGGCTTTGAAGCGGCCAGCGAAACTCGGATGACTGATCCGACTTCAACGCTAATGGGCTTGCGCAACCCAGATGATAAAGATGGTGTGGCTTACAGTTATGTCGAAACCAAAGCACCTACCGGGTACGATAATGACCATGGCACAACCGATAATGATCAGCATGAAGTTAATGATGAGGACCCGATTCAGGTCACTGATACGCCAAAAACGATCCTGCCACACACTGGCGGTATCGGCATCGTGTTGTATGTGGCTTTAGGTGCGGCACTGGTTGCACTGGGCACGGTGGCTTATAAGAAGCGGCGCGCTAACTAATTAAATTTCCATACGCAACAAGGGCGTCTTAGACGGCCTTGTTTTGTATTAGGGGGCAACATGGCAAAGAAGCACGAGAAGAAGGGCCTGGGCGTAATCGATGTGGTGATCTTGCTGCTGATCGTTGGCGGGCTGGGGGTGTTGTGTTATCCATTCGTGAGTGATGCATATGTTTCCTATCAAAACCAGCAAACCATCGACGCTTATCAGCAAATGGAAACCAAGAAGAATAACCGGGCCTTGGCCAAAGGCTTGCGCGCGTATCAAGCAAAGAACGCGCAACTGGCCAAAGCCCATACGGTGCCTGGCGTGAATCATTTTAACGCCGCGGTTAATGCGCAAGGCACTGCGGATACGCAGGCGAAGCGTGATCAGGCAACACTGGCCAACCAAACCGTGGCGCAACTCACCATTCCCAAGATCCATCTGAGCCTGCCGGTGTTTGATCACACCACTGACTGGCTGCTGCAATTTGGCGCATGTCGCTTAGATGGCACGAGTTACCCGACTGGCGGCAAAAGTACCCACGCGGTCATTTCAGCCCACCGCGGGGTGCCTAACGCAACGCTTTTCACGCGGTTGCCCAAGTTGAAGAAAGGTGACAAGTTCTTCATTAAGATCGGTGATCGCCACTTGGCCTACCAAGTCTTCAAGCGGCAAGTGATCAAACCCACTGCCGTTAACGCGCTGACAATCGTGCCTAATCAGGATCTGGTCACGCTGATGACTTGTACGCCATATATGGTCAATTCCCATCGCCTGCTGATCACCGGCCGGCGGATCCCTTATACTGCAGCAGATAACAAAGCTTCGCAAGAGGCGGCGCTTTGGAACAAATTGAAGCTGCTGTTTTGGGCGGTAATGGGGCTGTTGCTAGGTGGCTTGCTGGTGGCCTTAAGCCGCGGGCTGCTGATCAGTCGCAGTACCTACGCGTTGACTGAGGTGGTGCGCGATGAGACAGGCGCGGTATTGCCTGGAGTCGAGGTGGTGATTCGGCGTGGGCACAAGACCATTGATGTGCTGCGATCCGATCGTAGCGGACGCGTCTCAACTCAACTGGCAGGCGGCAAATACCACCTGCAAGTGCGCGACTCAAGGCATGGATATGTCGCCACGGCTGTTGTTAAACATTGGCGCGATCCGCAGTTTACGATCAAGCGCACGAAAAGCAACAAGTTTCGCACCTGATCGGGGTGGTTATCGGCAATGAGGTTGGCCTTGACGGCGTCCTTACCCAATGTGCTATCCTGAAGCTATTCATACCTAAAGGAGGCAGCCGCATTGAGAATTGCATTGATCGCACATGATGAGAAGAAACCATTGATGAGACAACTAGCCGTGGCCTACAAGCCAATCCTGGCCCAGCATGACTTGTTTGCCACCGGCCACACCGGCAGTCAAGTGCAGGAAGCCACGGGGTTGAAAGTCACCGGCTTTCATTCAGGACCGCTGGGCGGCGATCAAGAAATTGGGGCCTTGATCGCCAAGAATCAGCTCGACTTAGTGATTTTCCTGCGCGATCCGCTGACCGCGCAGCCGCATGAACCAGATGTTAATGCTTTGATCCGTTTGTGCGATGTTTATGATGTGCCTTTGGCGACGAATATCGGTACCGCTGAAGTGTTGTTGCGGGGGCTGGATAGCGGGTTCGTTAACTTCCGCAGCTTGGTTAACGGCGACACCAGCAAGCATGAAACCTATTAAATCGGCCAGTCCTGACGCAACACGTGCGGCGGGGCTGGTTTTTAGATGCACCGGGCTTTGATCAATCTGATACAATGTAGTCAAAAGTGCAGAAGGAAGCGGAGTCGATGGAGACACAGCAAGCGATCGCGGATCTGATCGCCTTTCGTAACGAGCGGGGATGGCAGGATTTTCATACCTTGCCGGCATTGGCGCGGGCGTTGGGGATCGAAGCATCTGAAGTGGAGAAGATTTTTCTGTGGCAGCATGAAGATGCTGAACTTTCTGAGCAGAAGCGCCAGGACTTGCGCCTTGAGCTGGCAGATGTGCTTACTTATGCGTATTACATGTGCGAGCAGCTGGGCGTTGATCCTAACGCAATTATTGAAGAAAAGCTGGCGATCAATAAGCAGCGCCATTGGGAATTTGAGGATAAATAATGGCAGAAGATGGGATTGCCGCGCCAGTGGTGCGCGAGGTTAAATACGATGTGAACAGTTTGGCCCAAATCGAACCGGTGTTGAAACCGCAAGAAGCCGAGCTGCTTTTTGAATTTCCGATGGTGTACGTCATCCATTCTGCGATGAAAAATCAGCTGACAGTTTACGTCGGCGAAACTAATGATATCAAGCGCCGGACCCTGCAGCACTTGGGCCAAGATCCGAGTCACCGATCAGATTGGGAAGCCCTTAAACAAGAGCAGAATGCGCAGATGATCGTCATTGGGCATGAGCACTTTAACAAGTCGCTGACGCTTGATATCGAGAATCGGCTGATGTTGTATTTGTCTGGCAGCAAAGCTGTCACGAAGCTGAACAACCGGCGCACTAACCCGCAAGGCAAATACTATCCAGTCCAAGAACGCGACCAGATTTTCAGCGAAATCTGGGGCAAACTAAATCAGATCAATGCAGTCGCCTTTCCCGTCGAAGCAGTGATCAAAGATTCTGCGCTATTTAAAGCCTCACCGTTTCATGAGTTGACTGATGAGCAACAACAAGCGCGGCAGTTGATTTTGGACCGCGTGGCCAACGCCTTGCAAAGTCGCGCCACTGGACAGCTGATCTTGGTGGAAGGCGAGGCCGGATCAGGCAAAACGGTGCTGTTAAGCAGCATGTTCTATGAAATGATCAAGACTTTGAATCAACATGGCCGATCGCTTAAGTCAGATGAAACGCCATTGTCTGCGGCATTATTGGTCAATCATGATGAACAGCTGAAAGTCTATCAGCAGGTCATGTATAAGCTGGAAGTGGCGTCTCCTAAATCTGACAACGTAGCCAAGCCGACGCATTTTATCCTGACGCATCAAACCAGCGACCCCGTCGACGTGGTGTTGGTCGATGAAGCGCACTTGTTGTGGACGCAAGGCAAGCAGACTTATCAAGGCAAGAATCAGTTGTTTGACTTGCTGCAACGAGCGCGGGTGGTGATCGCGGTGTTCGATCGCAACCAGATCATCGCCACCAATGGCTATTGGGAGCAAAAGCAGCTGGCTGAACTTGAAGGTCAGGCGGCTAAGAAACATAATTTGATCACGTTAAGGCACCAGTTGCGGATGCAAGGCGGGCCGGCAGTTGAACGGTGGTTGACAGCATTGGTGCAAGGCCATGAGGTGCTGCCGCTGCCGCAAGACGATAAGCAAGGGTATGAGATCAAAGTTTTCAACGATCCGCAGGCCTTACATGAAGCAATTAAGCAACAAGATCAGCATGATCAAAACCACGGCTTATCCAGAATGCTGGCAACGTTTGATTGGCCGTTCATTCAAGGTAAAACAGATGAACATGGCCAGCCTTGGCAAGTGCGCATCGGCGACTGGGCGATGCCTTGGAACAAGCAAATGAAGCCTGAGTCAGCCGCTGCCAAGCGTCAGGTGCAAAAGCTGGCCTGGGCTGAAGTGCCAGACACGATCGATGAAGTTGGCTCGACTTTTACGATTCAAGGGTTTGACTTGAATTATGCCGGGGTCATCATTGGCCCATCGGTGAAATTGCGCGATGGGCAAATCGTCTTTGATGCCAGTGCCAGCTGCAACCGGCGTGCAAAGAACAAGCGCACATTGGCTGATAACACAAAAGTCGATGTTTCACAGGAATTGTTGCAAAATGAACTGAATGTCTTATTGACGCGCGGCGTCCATGGCTTGTATCTCTACGCCGTAGATCCAGCCTTGCAAGCGGCGCTGATGGCGGCGCAAAGCGGGCGTTATAGTTTGGTTGCGGAAGATAAACGGCAGTACCGCAGCGATCAGGGGCAATAACTGCTGGATCTGTGAAGCGTGGCGATTGTAGGTCATGCAGTGCCCAGCTGCGACAGTCAATTGTACAAACTTAAGCCGACATCGACCGAGGGGATGGCGGCTTTTTGTTTGCTGATTTGCGCTAGGCTCACTGCTTGCACATTGATCGTCAATCGCTCATCAGCTGTTGCGCCAGCTTCAATACCAACTGCTTGGTAGATTCATACTGTGTGCGATTATTGTATTCAACCTGCCAAACATAAGTATCCTGGATTATTCACCTCGGTATTTGGGACATGAAATCGCATCTGGCCGGTCTGAAAGCAACGTTTGGATCGTTGCGAATACTGACTGAGCGGAGAAGTTGGTGATCGATGCACCACGAACAGACCGACCCAGTTTTCGGCTCGACGCACGACCTATTCAGTTATTCAGTTCAGGTCGCCAACTGATGGACTTCGTCCATGAGCCGACTAAACCAGTTCTTGTAAACATAGTTAGAAGCAAGATGAATCACCACACGACGGGCGTGCCAAGTAATCCTACCGGCGATGTGAAAGAGGCTGAACCGTAGCGAGGAGATGGTTGAACGACGGTCTTCCGAGACAAAGAGCTGTTTAAAGAGCTGAACCAGGTTATAGGCAATACCGGTGATCAAGGCTCGTGCAGTGTTCCGTGCAAAAGTTGAGCTGTCTGTTTTGTCAAAGCCAAACCCGCATTTCAGCTCCTTAATTTGGTTCTCAGCATTGCCCCGCTGTCTATAGGTCTTGAACAAAGTCTCTGGAGCCTCGGAGGCCAGGCTGGTCACTACGAATGCGTGGTTCCAGGGAACTAGCTCATCTGCCGTATGAGTAGAACATACGATAACACGGCGAGCTTTACCCCATGACGCGGCCTGATACTTGAATTCGTGGTAGACGCATTTGCTCTCTTCATATTTTGGAGGGCAATCCACTAAGGCCGTTTCTGCCAGCTTCCCAAGCTTTGAATTTGCCTTGAGTCGAACCAAAAAGTCGACGCCATGTGTGTCGCACATCTCGTAAAATTTTGGCG
>NZ_BAAFPR010000053.1:0-6603 GCF_042847315.1 Lacticaseibacillus jixiensis | reverse complement strand
TGCAGCGATTTTTCCACGTTCGAAAGCAGTCAGATGGTGACCTTTGGTGTGAGACATGATATTCTGTTCTTGCATCAAGACGATACCTCTTTCATTAATTGTGTAGGAACTTTAATGATAACAGGTCATATCGACTTGGTGTTTTTTGTTTTGTCTGAGTGCTAACGATAGTGGCTAACTTGATTGTAAAACGCGGGCAATAAAATCAATACCATCAATGCTTATCACCAAACGCAAAAAAATCACCTTCAAAAGAAGATGATCAATGAATGATAAAAAATATCGACTACTGCTTAATTAAAATAATAGCTGCATAATATGCCTAATAGTGTCACTTTCAAGAATGATCATGATGCCTAAACCAATATAAATAATGGCCATGATCCAATCACCAAAACGATCAAGAAAGTTCTTTACAAAATTCACTTGTGAGAACTTATCACCAAGGAAAACTAAAAAATAAATACAAATGGTAAAAACAAACAGCGTTACGATTAGCTGTACCAGTGATAATGATACGAAGTAAGGAACAAAAAGGCCAATATTATCCGCACCACAAGAAGCTACCGTAATTAAAGCCACCGTTGCAATTAAATTCTTATTTTTACGCGCTTCAATTTTCTGATCAACTTCTGCGGCTTCATCTTCTTTGCTAAATATATATTTGATTCCAAAGGCAATGGGAATCAACCCTAAAAAACCTAGTAACCATTTGGCGGGTACGTAATGGAGAATAAATGCAAAAAACAAACTAATTCCAATGAGCGTATATGAGCCTAAGAACTGACCAATATAAATTTGTCGGCGATGCTTTGTTGAACGATATTTTGAAAAAAGTAACATTAAAATAACTATTAAGTCGATTGCAGTTGATGTATAAAGAATAATACTCGTTATAATTGTCCTGATCATTTTATTTTCCCCCACCAGCATTGATTTTTCCGGCATCTTCAGCTAAACACCATGCCCGTTCTAATAAAATTGCCGTACATTCATCAATGATCTGATATTCAATGAAGTTGCCATTACGCTTCGCTTTAACTATCTTTTGATCTACTAGACGTTGTAACTGGTTTGAGATGGCTTGGACCTTCATATTTAGTGATGTAGCAATCTCACTAACGGCCATATCTGGTTCACGCGTTAAGCAATGTAAAATTCTTAGCCGCGTATTATTTGCGAGTACTTTAAAAAGTAAAGCAATGTCAGCGGCTTGATTCTCATTTAACAATGCCCGATCAGCCAAATCTGGTTTACCCGGACAACAGTCTACTTGTATCATTAGATCACTCCTCGTTTATTAATCTATTACATTATATCATGTAATAGTGTTGTACCGCAAATTGCAAGAACAAGTTAGCCACCTGGCCCGATCCGGCGTATGAAAGCCTGTTATCTATGAAGTTGGTGAGTTAGTCGGCGTCGACGCTTTAGCCGCCCGGCGTCGGACCTGAGCGGATTCCGCCACGAATCGTTCTGTGGGGGTCTGGTACTTCAGGATGTGACGTGGGAGGTCGTTGATCTTACGTCCGGCCTCGGCCACCTCCTGAGGGCCTACGGTATCTAGAGACAGGCCCTTGGGGAAGTCCCGTCGCAGCATCCGGTTATGGGCTTCGTTGGTGCCGCGCTCGCTGGAGCGATAAGGATGGGCGTAGTATACGTCAGCGACTCCGTCGAGTACGAATGACAAGTCTGCGAACTCTGAACCGTTGTCCGCCGTGACGGTCTTGATGATGTCCCCGTGGTCCTTGACGATAGCGCGCATGGCATAGTTAACCGAGTCCGCATCACGACCATCAATCAGGCGCACGAACTGGAAGCGGGTTTTGCGCTCAATCAGTGTCATCAGTACACTCTCCTGGCCATTGCGCTTACCAACTATGGTGTCTAGCTCGAAATTGCCGAACTCTCTACGAGAGTCCACACGCTTTGGCCTGTCGTCAATACTGCGACCCGTCAGCATGCGTTGGAACTTGTGGTTGGCCTTATGCTTCACACGTCTACTAGGCTTCTCAAGCAGATCAATATTTCGCACCTCCAGTAGCTGAGCGTCGATATAGTTGTAAAGCGTCGCAGTACAAACCATTTCGTCGGGCAAATATAGCCCCTCTGCCCTAGCGCGGCCAACGGCCGCGTCAGGTGACCAGCTATCCTCTTGAAAGTGGCTTGTAAAGTAGGTAATGAAGTCCTGGACCTTCGAGAGCTTAAGCGGACGACGGCAGCGCTGGCGGTTTTCCTGATAACGTATCTGGGCAGTTTCAGGACTGTAAACACTATAGTAGTGCAGCTTGCCGTTGACCTTCTCGACCTGGTCAGTCTGCCCGCGAGCAATTTCGTTGGCGATGGTTTGGCGATTGATACCGAGGCGGTCGGCAATCTTTCGATTGGACTTTTCTTGCGCGTGGAGAACTGCGATTTCTCCACGCTCAGATGGGGTTAGGTGGTGACCTTTAACGTGAGGCGTGATAAGCTGGTCTTGCATCAAGACATCCTTCTTTCATTGTTTGTATGGTAGCTTCAATGATAACAGGACTTTTGTCTTGGTGTTTTTTATCGTCTCAAATTTGAGGCGATGGTGGCTAACTTGATTCTAAAACGCGGGATATAGCGATTTTGTAAAATTCGTCGAACTTTTTTCTGGCGACGTGATGCTTTCAGAGGTATGATAATGGGCTACCCTAGTAGCTACCGCGACCGCTCCGCAAAGGGTCGCCGCCGCGGCGACAAGACTTTGCTACGTTATGTTGTTTCCAACAGTCGGATAGGAGGACAGTTTATGCCAGACAAATCAAAGATTGATACAAAGACAACGCCCCTGACCCAAGACGATGCACAAAACGTTGAGGAGCCGGAGCCAGATGTGATGAGCGCTTTTCGCATGCAAGAAAAAGCAAACGACTTTTTGCGAAATCACGTGAAAATCACTCACATCACCAAAGACGACAACGATGACAAATCGAGGAGGTAGTTCACATTGCCAGTAACCAAACGATATTTGATCCGCGATGCAGAAACCAGCGACTTAATATCATATGGCAATCTATCTACGACGCAGAAAACCTTGCATCACCTGCTTTGGACAGCCTACACAGACCACGTCGGTTTGCAAAAGGTCACTGATCCCGAAAAACAAGACTCGCAACATCGCAAAGACGGTGAACCCGTCTATCTTGGGACTTTTGAGGACGCACGAGATACAATCGCAAACAATATCGACTTGTGGACACGTCCGGATCACTGGAACTATGCGATGCATTATGCAAAGATCAAAATTTTCATCGTGGACCCGGATCGCAAGTTTCGTGACGGTTTTCCGTCCTTCAAGCCATGGCATGAGCCGGAAATTTCCGGCCCACTGCCTACAGACCAGCCTGAGTCTGATGTGGACACGCTTCTGCAAGATTTTTTTGCGCATGAAGAAGCTTATATGACACAACCAGACTTACCCATCGGGGATATCATTCCGGATGAAGTCGTCGACATGTTCATTGATGGCTGGTATCAAGATCACCCAGAAGACTGGCCTGACGGCGATAAATAGCATGGCGGCACTTGCACCGGTAGCGAACAGGCAGTCTCTCCATGTGCCTGCAATCGATCCCGAATCTTCCACGCCGATGGTGCTCACAAGAATCTCACAATGCTGTTTGAGGCATACGTACTTGACTCTCTGGCGGCGTAAATCGGCGCTATACGATCGGGCATCACTGCACCCGACATCTACACGCCGTGTAACTCACAACGTTCTCAAAACGTGCTGTAGCGGCTTTGTATAGCCATCCTTGCCCAAATTCACGGCGTTCATCCCATCGGGTGCTCTTGCAGGCACCTGCTTCCTACTGCATCAATTCTACCGGCATCAAAACTGCCATCTATACACCGCAATGTCTTTCAACAAAACCAAAAGGCCAGCAAAACCGCAAACAAGCGGCTAGCTGGTCTTCTTTTTTCACTTTCGGAGATGCAACACACTGCGGCGAACCGTCGCTGTTGGATTGAACTGCTGAACCATTCGATCAATCTCTTGCCGATCAGTATCGCTCATTATTGGCGACGTGATGATTTCCATATCTGCAAATTTCTGGTCATCAATTGGCAAATCGAAATGCTCAAACGGGATCGTGTGGTCGTTTTTCAATGCCAACAAATGTTGCTTGAACGAATTTTCACGCTGATACTGCAATGCATCGTCCACACTAAATGGCAAAAAGAACGCTTTATAACGCCATTCGTGCTGATAGTCCCAGGTAGACTTCCGTTTATACCTGCCAAGCATCGATTGATTTACAGAAATCGTGTTGCCGTACTTATCAAAGGTCCGATATTCGATGAGTTCAGGGTTTTCGGTGTACGTCACAGGGAACAGCTCCACTTCATGGATCATTGCATAAACGCCATATGCTGATTCAATTTCCTGAATACCGACCGTGTACGGATACGGCTGCAATGCATTCTGATGGACATTCACGCCTGCTAAATCAGACGGCAACAGTGGTGTATGTTGTGTCGTTAGAAAAATGTTCTTTGGAAGTCCAATACGTACACCAAAATGCAAGTCTGACGTATACGTACTCCATAGTTCATGTTTTTCCGCCTGAAGTTCAGTCCAACTGCTCACATACGCGTAACGGCCAAAACTGCCAAAGTTCTGTGTAAGTTCCTCTTCCTCATCGTCCACTAGAGGCAACGACGTAAGCCGAAATGTTCGGTTCTGTAAAACCTTTTCTAGAGTGTCAGCACTCGTGTAGTGATACAACATGTCGCTCATACCATCAGGATCTCGATTCATTGGATTATTAATAATTGGATTTCATTTTATTGTGATGTTTACAAAGCATAACCAAGTTGGCAAGTTCAGTGCGACCACCTTTGGACCAAGCTGTTTTGTGGTCGCCTTCCATTTCATTGAAAGCCCAAATATGGTCTGTGTGCTTGTATTCTACGTCAGTTACGCACGTTGGGCAGTTAGAATGCCCATTTTCTTTGGCATCGTTGGTTTGTTTGCGATACGCGGTCTTACGGTCATTTAGACTGAATACCCGAATGCTCAACAGGCTTACATTCTTTTCGCCATCAAGCATGAACTCATAGATATTTGAACGTTTTGTTATATCGGAATCTGCCAGCAACTCTTGAGCTCGTGCCGCCATTTCCGATGGATTATATGAATTACCATGATACTTCTCGTACAATTCGCCCCAATCAAGGCCCTTCATCGTACCGTCAGTAAATGGAAAAACCGTTCCGGCCCAATCGATCACGGTATCAAAATACGTCTTCAACTCGTTGATCTTTTCATCCGTACGATGTGCCGACATGTACGTCTCAACATGACCCTTGCTGACCCAATCAAGCGCAACTTTAAGATATGCTTGTCGCTTAACGTCACCCTTTATGTAGGTACTCCACTTCTGGATACTTGCGTTTTCAGAGTTGGAAAATACTGCCTTGGCTGCCGTTACAAACGGCCCTGAATAAATGGCGTTGTTGATCTCTTGGTCATTTAACGGAATACCGGCAATGTTAATGGTCTCAAACCACTTCTTGATTTCACTTTCAGAGCCTTCACAAATATAGACCAGCAACTGGTAGTCCATAATTGTCTCACGTTGGTCTTCACTCAAGCCTGAAAACAAGTTCTGGTTGTTATTTTCGTCCGTGATGGCAAACTTACCAGTCGTATACCTGCCAATAGAGGTAATTCGCTGTTGTCCGTCAAGCACTTCAAGTTGACCGTCGAGCGTCTTATTAAAATAGATAAGCCCTAACGGATAGCCCTTCAAGATCGACTGAATGCAGGCTTCTTCTTGCCCGCCTTCGGCATACAAATAATTTCGCTGATATTCGGGTTGAATAGTCAGCTTACCTGATAGACCGAACAAACCGCGGCCTTCATATGCATTGTATTGAAACCCGTCAACAATTTCACGAACGGTGTATTGCTTAAGTGTTGTCTCCATACTTGTCTCCCGTCAGTCCTTGCGTCGAATCAAGATACGCGGATATGTTTGAATGTAGTTGTGGCCATCAACATTGTAATACGTGGTGTTTTTTGGAACCACATCAACTTTGATTGCGGCCCCATCATTCAGCTTTGTAACAGTCGAAATTTTTCCAGATTTACTAAATTGCGTTTGCTTGCCATACTTTTTAACTGCTGCACCAAACCAAGTCTTTGTTATGCCTAAAATTTCAAACTGGTCTGGATTATACTTGTCCAAAAATGTGATAGGCACACCCATCACGCCATCATAGTCGCTGGGTATAGCGTCTACATATGGAACTTCAAGTGAATCGTAATTGTCATGATGAACGTATTCGTGATTTCTCACGTCCGCATGTTTGCTATATCTGATATTATCGGCCATTGTCATCAGCGAAAGTGGTTGATGGCGACGTCCGTGGTTGATGTTGGTGAACCAACGAATCCCCTTTACCCGAACAAACTTGTTTCCTTCATCATCAACACGCCAACCTGTCGACGCGCGCTTTATACCAACTCGATTTCAAACAAAAGCGGCAAATAATTCCAGACACGGGCAGCCGGCCCGCCGGAATTATTTGCCGCTGTTTATATGCACTTAAATCCAGCGATTGAAGATA
>NZ_BAAFPR010000052.1:0-6718 GCF_042847315.1 Lacticaseibacillus jixiensis | reverse complement strand
AAGATGGAATAATCTGCGGGAGCAGTAATGTGAGAATCAAAAACGTCACATTATCTCGGCGAAACAAAGGCGTTTCAATCCGAAACAATGTGACGAATGGTGGCCGAAATAGCGTGCCGCGCGACAAAAAACAGATCAAAGCCCAGCTCCAGTACATTCGTCGTGACTTGCGCTACGTGGATGAGATGATCGATCAAGGGGCGATTTTAAGCGCAGCACGGGCAAAGCGGCTGGGGGTGATTCGTTTGGTGTTTGACCAACAAGATTACATGTATCGTAATCACACCCATCACGTTGAAAACCGGATCGTGAGCTTAAGCCAGCCGGAGATCCGTCCGATCATGCGAGGCAAGTCGAAATCACCAGTCGAATTCGGGCCAAAGATCGATGTTTCGATCATGGACGGTGTCATCGACATTGAGCGTTTCTCCTTCAACGCTTTCAATGAAAGTGGTGACCTTGGATCGACACTTGATCACTACTACGACGTGCACGGCGAGTATCCAGATGAGGTGCTGTTGGACACGCTATATCGAACCCGCGAGAATCTTGGCATGTGCGCTAATCTTGGCATTCGCGTAAGTGGACCGCGCCTAGGGCGAAAGCCTAAGCATGTGGATCCGGCGCAACGCCGGCAAGATCAAGACGCAGAGAACCGCCGTGGCGAAATTGAGCGCCGATTCTCGTTTATAAAGGGTAATCTTGGATTGGACCTAGTAAAGGAGAAGACCGCCGAGACGATAGCGGTTGCCGTAGACACTGGTGTGGTCATGGCAAATCTGGAGAATCTCCTCGTAGTTTTAGGTGGACCAATTTCGGTGACTGCCAAAAAGAATAAGACCGCGGTGAAGATTAATTACAAAGTTATCGTAGATTCGCCTGAAAGTGAGGGCTAATTCACCAGGCACTACATAGTTACTATATTTAAATTATTTTATAGAATATAGACGGCGTTATTAGGAGGCGCAACATGTCTAAATACTTGGTAACAGGCGGGGCCGGTTTCATCGGCTCAAATTTAGTCGATGAATTGATCAAAAGTGATAATCAAATCACAGTGGTGGATGACCTGTCGATGGGGTTGTTGAGCAATCTTCCCGATAGCGATAAGGTCACATTCATCAAACATGACATCACGGATCACGACTTCATGTCTGAACTGTTGGTCAATGAAAAGTTTGACTATATCGTGCTGCTGGCGGCGATCGCCAGTGTTGCTGATTCTGTTGATCGCCCATATTACACCCATGAGATAAACCAAGAAGCCAACTTAAACATCATCGAAACCATCCGGCGCGAACATCTGCCATTAAAGAAGTTATTCTTCGCTAGCTCTGCGGCGGTTTATGGGAAAAACCCAACCTTGCCAAAAGTCGAAACTTTGGCCGTCGATCCGTTGACCCAATATGCTGTCGACAAGTACGCCACGGAACGGGCTATCATCAACTATTCCCGCTTGTATGATCTGCCTTTTGTCACCGTGCGCTTCTTTAACGTCTTTGGCCCAAAGCAAAACCCAGCTTCCCCATACTCTGGCGTGTTGTCCATTATCATGAACGCCTTGCAAAATGACAAACCATTTACTTTCTTTGGCGATGGCGGCCAAACCCGCGACTTTGTGTTCGTCGGCGACGTGGTATCGGCCATTATCGGCTTGCTGCATACCCCAGAAGCCCGGGCGGATGTCTTCAACATTGCCAATGGCCAACAAACCACGCTGCAGGAAGTGGCCAATGACTTACAAGCCATCACTGGCAAAATGCTCAACGCCACTTACAAAGAGGCGCGCCAAGGCGATATTCGCGATTCTTATGCCAATGTTGATAAAATCAATGCTTTTGGCTTCATGACCCATACCCCGTTGAAAGACGGGTTGAAAATCTACGCGGATTCCGTGAAATAAGGATTGGAATAATATCCGTCATTGGTCTAATAATCTCCGTCAATTTTATACTCGTTTGTTTTCAGAAGCCGCACGATAAATTATAACTTTATCGTGTTACTTTTCTAGATTGGTATACCCCAATGCTTTTCTTGTCAGGAGGATCGGCATTGGCTATGATGGAGCTATACACGAAATTTAAAGGAGCTCATCATGTCTGCTAAATTCACGATTATTCTGGCGGCCGGTAAAGGTACGCGGATGAAGTCTTCATTGTATAAGGTGTTACACCAAGTTTGTGGCAAGCCCATGGTCGATCACGTGTTGACCCAAGTGGAACAAACCCATCAAGATCAAGTGGTCACCGTTGTCGGCCATGGCGCCCAAGACGTTGAAAAAGCACTTGGCGATCGCACTCAATTTGTTTTACAAGCCGAACAACTCGGTACCGGCCATGCGGTATTACAAGCTGAGCCGTTATTAGGCGACAAAGATGGCATTACCTTGATCGCCAGTGGCGACACCCCATTGTTTACTGCAACCACGTTTGAAAAATTGTTTGCTTACCATGAACAAGCCGGCGTTTTGGCGACGGTTTTGACTGCTAACGCCCCAGATCCCTTCGGCTACGGTCGCGTGATCCGTAACGCTGACGGCAACGTTGAAAAAATCGTCGAACAAAAAGACGCCACGCCAGAAGAAGCTGCGGTGCATGAAATCAACACCGGCGTTTACGTCTTTGACAACCAAACCTTGTTTAAGACTTTACATCAAGTGGGCAATGACAACGCGCAAGGTGAATACTATTTACCAGATGTTATCGGTATTTTAAAGGCCCAAGGTGAAGCCATCGGCGCCTACACCATGGATGACTTCTCTGAATCCATGGGCGTAAACGACCGCGTGGCTTTAGCCGCTGCCACCAAAGTGATGCAACACCGCATCAACGTCGCTCACATGAAAAACGGCGTCACCATGGTCGATCCTGACACCACATATATCGACGCTGGTGTCACCATCGGCAACGATACGATCATCGAACCTGGCGTTTATTTGAAAGGGCACACCACGATCGGCTCTAACTGTGTGGTCGGCACCCATTCTGAATTGATCGACGCCACCATTGAAGACAACGTCACCATCACGAGCTCCACCATTGAAGATTCGATCATGCGCAAAGGCTCAAACATCGGCCCGAACTCCCACTTGCGCCCACAATCTGATATCGGCGAAGACGTGCATATCGGCAACTTCTGTGAAGTCAAGAAAGCTACACTTGGTGCGCGTACGAAACTTGGTCATTTGAGCTATGTCGGGGATGCCACTTTAGGTTCTGACATCAACATCGGCTGTGGCGTGGTATTCGTCAACTACGACGGCGTGCAAAAGTTCCACTCCAATGTCGGCGACAAGTCGTTTATCGGCTCCAACGCCAACATTGTCGCACCAGTTGACTTAGCGGATCACTCCTTTGTTGCGGCAGGTTCGACCATCACCAAAGATGTGCCATTCCACGCCATGGGCATTGCCCGCAGTCGTCAAACCAACAAAGAAAACTTCTGGGATCGTTTGCCGATCGCAGACGATTCGAACTGGAACTAATTAGTGGCTGGTGAATAATTTGTCCAAGTTATTTGTAACAGTCCGCTAACCCGTTATCGTTGTACAATAGATGCATAAGTTTTCCGGCATATCCGTGATTTCCCATGCAGTTATCACAACCCTATCGGAGGCGTTATCCATGGTTTATCGTCAAACAGTCACGCAACTGTCAATTGAGTCCTTTGGCACCGCTTTGAGCACACCACTTAGTGCAGACAACGAATGGGTTCAGCTTGCGGATCAAATGCCTTGGCAGAAATTGAGTGAGGCATACCAATTAGCCTTCCCGTCGAAACTTGGCCGTGCCGGCAAACCGTTCAGGTTGTTATATGGGGCCCAGTTGATCAAGCAACGGACTGGTTTATCTGATCGAGATGTTGTCGAAGCCATTCGTGACACTCCGGCCTATCAATACTTCATTGGCATTCCGCAGTATCAACTCAAAGTGCCGTTTGATCACACGGCACTGGCGTACTTTCGTCGGCGGATCGCGCCGATTTCAGAATTGATCCGCAATATCATCACCGATGCGGTTCGCGAACGACTTCAACGCCACTTACCAACCAAGTCGGTGATGATCACTGACGCCACGTGCACACCAGTAAACATTAAATTCCCCCAAGATACGCATCTGCTTAATCAGGCGAGAACAAACCTAGAAGATGACATTAAAGTTATGGCTAAACAGCTTCAAATCGCACCGCCACGGACTTACAAGCGTGAAGCTCACGCAAAGTGGACTGCCTTTTCTCGCAAACCGCGACGCTGGGGAAAATTGACGCAAAAGCAGATCAAAGCCCAGCTCCAATACATTCGTCGCGACTTGCGGTACGTGGATGCGATGATCGACAAAGGAGCGACTTTAACTGCTGCGCGGGCAAAGCGACTTGGCGTCATTCGCTTAGTCTTTGACCAACAAGATTACATGTATCGCAACCACACGCATCGCGTTGAAAACCGGATCGTAAGCTTGAGTCAGCCGGAAATTCGCCCGATTATGCGGGGCAAATCAAAGTCTCCAGTTGAATTTGGACCGAAGATCGATGTTTCGATCATGGATGGCGTGATTGATATTGAGCGGTTTTCGTTCAATGCCTTCAACGAAAGTAGCGATCTTGGTTCGACACTTGATCACTATTACGATGTGCATGGTGAATATCCAGACGAGGTGCTGTTGGACACACTGTATCGAACTCGCGAAAACATTGGCATGTGTGCCAACCTCGGTATCCGTGTCAGTGGACCGCGGCTTGGACGTAAGCCAAAGCATGTGGATCCAGCGCAGCGCCGGCAAGATCAAGACGCAGAGAACCGGCGTGGCGAAATTGAACGCCGATTCTCGTTCGTAAAGGGCAACCTCGGATTGGATCTGGTCAAAGAGAAGACTGCCGAGACGATTGCGGTTGCCGTAGACACTGGTGTGGTCATGGCAAATTTGGAGAATCTACTCGCTGTCTTAGGTGGACCAATTTCAGTGACCGCCAAAAAGAATAAGACTGCGGTGAAGATTGATTACAAAGTTATCGTGGATTCAGCTGAAAACTAGGGCTAATTCACCAGCCACTAATTAGTTCGCAGTGATTGGTTCATTACTAATCATATAAAGCAGTGTGGTGCCATCGGTATCGAATCGATGCTTCAAATGATATACTAAGCCTAACCAGACAAGTGGTTGGGCTTTTTTGATGACTCAAATTAGCTGAGCAAGAAAGGACTATAAGATGTCAACACTTGAGGATTTAGAGACATTTATAGAGATGGAGTTGAAACGTGATCAACGCATTTTGATTTCAAGCGATCATCATGTCGCTTCACGGAAATTAATCAAAGACATTTGCGCCCGGTTAGCACAATCAAGTATTGATGAATGCGTCACTGACCAAAGCACCACTACTGCGCTGTTGTCGTATCTGGTGATGAAACTAGATGCTGTTGATATTGGCATTATGGTAACTTGTATCGATGCTGAGAATGAAACTTGTGCGGTCAAAGTCATTTCAAAACAAGGCGCCTTGTTGGCTTCATTTGAAATAGACGCCTCTGATGTGAAAGGCGAGTTTTCTGGTGGGAAGCTGTTGCCTAAATCTGAACTGTCCAAGTGGGTTAACGTCTACCTCGCTCATGTTGGTGTTCAAGCGCCACTTGATTCGGCAATCCGAATTAACCGTGCATTGCCAATTGTGATAACGACGATGCATGGTGCTGGTGGTGAGTTACTGGAGTCAGTCTTGAGTAAACTGGGTTTCAAGAAGCTCATGTTCGTTCCAGGAGAGGAACTGGCTGACGGAGAGTTTGGGTCATCTGATCCTCACGATGCGACTGCGTTATCCGAAGGCATGCGTTATCTTCGCGGTAGCCGTGCTGGTATTATGTTGGCCATCGATCCTGCGGGAGAACGAATGACTGTGACCGTGCGTGAAGACACAGGTGAGTACCGATTATTGAGTAGTGAAGAAGTCACCATATTGATGGCAGATTATTTGTGCTTCTGTCGAAGCGAGAATGGCATCTTGTCCAAATCAAGCGCGTTGATCTCACCTCAGAATGACTTGGTAGATTCGCTTGTTCGTAAGTATGGCATTAAACATCAAGTTGCTGGCAATTTTGAGACAATTGGGGCTCAGTTATTGAAGAATCAGCGTGGATTTTTCAAACATCCATTATTGATGGCGGCGGATGGGCAGGATAGCTACTTGATTGGGCAGTATGTGAATTATCCTGATGCGATGTCGGCTGCAGTGGTGATGTGTGAACTGTATTGCTACTATGAAAGTACGCCAGGTGTAGGGATGCTGGATCGATTGGATGAGCTGAAATGATCTCTTTTGCAAAAAATTGCGTATACGACAAGCAGCCATCTTGTTTGTACCGACTTGCGACAAGTAATCGGGGATGTTTATGCTACCGGTATTATCAATGAGCGTTCTCGATTATCTGAACAGTAAACCTCTTCCAACCCCAGTTCCTGTGCCTCGTGGTATAATCATTTTAATAAACATGATTAGAATCGAGGCCTAGCTAGTGGCTGTTCAACTAGACCACCATATTCTCGATGCTAGTAGTAAATTTGTACCGGAAACGATAGGTTTGCCCTTCGTTCGTGGTTGAAATTAAAATTGGTATAGCAAACACTCTCAAGAATGTCAGCGCATTGCTTAATACCATTGCCTGATCGATTTTAACGGCCAATGACTCAGCTGTTCGGGTATTGACTAAGTCCAAACCTACTGACCC
>NZ_BAAFPR010000051.1:0-7066 GCF_042847315.1 Lacticaseibacillus jixiensis | reverse complement strand
GCGGACTCGAAGTCCCTGAGGCTGTGATCGATCTTAGCTTCATCTTCAGTGTAACGGACAAAAAGAAAGTTCCGGTAAGAATCGAGGTAAAACCTCAATTCCCACCGGAACTAATCTTAGATTGTTTGATTCTTGATCAGAAGACGATCACTGGCGTACCCAGCGGCACTGCTGCATAAAGCTTGGCCATGAAGGACGGCGGGTTGTTCACACAGCCATGTGAGCCATGCTTCTTGTACCAATCGCCACCGAATTTCGGCTGCCATGACGCATCATGCAAACCAACACCGGTGTAATCAATTGGCATCCAATAGCTGACCGGGCTGGCATATTTCGAGCCGTCGTCGTTATTGCCGCGAAGCGTCTTGTTGCGTTCTTTCTTCCAAACGAAGTCCACCCCTTTAGGCGTGTCTTGGCCAGGCTTGCCAGTGACGACCGCAGAGTTTAAGACCAGCTTGCCGTTTTGGTAGAAATACTCGTGCTGATTGGTGACGTCGACTTCAACATAAGTGCTGCCGATGTCGGAACCATCACTGTGGTAACCAGAACCTTGGTAAGAAATTTCTTGGGTGAAATCTTTGCCGGCTTTGACATCAGCAACTAACTTCTTAGCCGTGGTCGTTTGCATGATCGTCCAACCGTAAGTACCGCCTGGCACCGTGACTGTGCCGCGCTTGGTGGACTTGAAAGTACGCGTCTTGCCGTAAGTGTTGTACTGATCAGCCAACGAAGCGGTATAAGCTTCAACTTTGGTCAAGTCGACTTTGACGCCATGATCATAGCTCAGCCAGCTTTGAACAGTGCTTTGCGGGATGGTAACGACTTTGTTGGTGATCTTCACTTGCGCCTTGATGCCGGCGATTTTGGACAAGTCACTGGCGGCTTGCTTCAAGCTGCTCGACGTTGACGTGACTTTGGGCTGGGTGTAAGTGTCGGCCACAGCGACAGTGGTCTTGTCCGCACTAACGGCTTTGTTCACCGCACTGGCAAGCTTAGTCGCATCGATTTGGTTGCCGGCGACTTCTTTCTTGACCACATACTGGCCTTTTTCCGCAATGACTTTGGCGTCTTGCGGGGCCTTGCGGGTTTGGTTAAGCTTGGCGGCAAGCTGCTTGGTGTAGGCCACCAAGGCTTGGTTGCCAGCAGTCAAGCTGCTTTTATCTTGGCTGGACGCCAACACAGTGGCTGACAGACGCCAAGGGTTCTGCTTCTTTAACAGCTGTTTTAAAGTTTGGGTAAAATCTTGCTTTAAGCCCAGTTGGGTGCCAGTAGCAGTGGCAACCGTCTTGTTGCCATCGACCAATTTGACGGTGGTGTCAACGAAGTGCTTCTGCAACGCAGCATTAGCCTGCGCCACGCTTTGATGGCCGACATCCACGCCTAAGACGCTGGTTTTCGGCAGAAAACGGCTTTGGTAATGGTGGCTGCGAAGCGCATAACCGCCAAGTGCAACGACTGCAACAGCGACCAATCCGGCCACCCATGCGCGTTTGTTCTTCATGACTTATATCTCCTTGACTGCAATGCATTTGCGGCAGATCTCGATGTTATTATATCACATTCTTACTATAGACCAAGAAAGTGTCACGCAAGATGCTTTCGTCATGATACAATTTTTGCCGATTAATGACAATAATAATTCACAAACCGCATTTTATGCTGGTTTTAAAACCCCGTCGATCAGCTGATAAACATGATCGGCCATTTCAGTCAACCGCTCGTCATGCGTCACGATCACCACGGCTTTGTGCTGCTCATGTGCCAGTTGCGCCAACAGCTGCCCGACTTGCATGACACGCTTGGAATCCAAAGCAGCCGTGGGCTCATCGGCCAAAACCACCGCCGGATCAGGATACAACGCCCGCGCAATCGCTACACGCTGTTGTTGGCCGCCGGATAATTCAGCCGGATAATGTTTCAACAAATCGCTCAACCCCAACTGTTCAAGCAATTGTTTCAAGGTTGCTTGAGGCAAGTTGCCTTGAGGCTTGACCTTGTCAACTAACTTGAATTGATCAGCCACTGTCAGAAACGGCAGCAAATGATAAGCCTGCAGAATAAAGCCGATTTGCGTCAAGCGCAATTGCTCGCGGACTTTGGCTGCCGCATTGCCCAGATCCATCCCGGCAACGCTGACACTGCCAGTCGTAGGCGTCAACAAGCCGCCTGCGATCGTCAACAAGGTACTTTTGCCGCTGCCGGAAGGGCCTAAGATCAAGCTTACTTCCCCGGCAGCCGCTTCAAAACTGACATCATGCAAAACCTGCACACGCGCGGTACCTGTGCCGAAGAATTGATCGACATGCGCTAAAGTTAATGCGTTCATACTCATCCTCCGATCACACTGACTGGGTCAACACGCAACACGCTGCGCACTGGGATCACCGCACCAAGCATGGCGATGACGATCAATGCCAACGCCACAAGTGCCAAAGCCGGCACGGAAAAGGCCATCGGTACCGCCGCTGGCATGGCGATTGCCGTGGCAGCTGTCAAGATGGTGCCGATCACTAACCCGGCTACCACCATCAACAGCGCTTGGCTCAAGGTGCTTTTGACCAAAACTGAGCCTGGGATCCCTTGGGCCCGCAATACCGCGTAGTTTTGACGCTTTTGCATGGTCAAGATATACAAGAACACCGCAATGACGATCAAAGAGATCACCATTAAGAAACCGATCATCATTTCAAAAGTCATGTTCTGCGCCGAATAGCCAGGCAGCTTTTGAATAAAGGCATCCTTGCTGTAGGTGTGCAATTGCTTCGCCGGCGCTTTGGGGTCGGCTTTAGTGGAAACAATGGCGCTGGCTTGCATGGCAGTTGGCGCGTTCTTCAAACCAGTCCAGGCCCCTAAGCGGCCGTAAACCACCGGCGCCACAGACATCTTGGCGTTATGGGTGAAGCCGACGATTTTGTAGGCTTGGTCTTGGCCGTTAAGCGCAAAGGTGTCGCCGAGTTTGTACCCGGCGTCTTTAAAGGCGTCATCAACGACTAATTGATGGTCGGTTTGCGCCAAATGGCCGCTAGTCAAATCAAGGCGCTTGGCAACAAATTGGCTGTTGTCTAAGCCAATGAACGTCCCAGACACTTGGGTATGGCCGCTGTGTTTGGCCACGATCGCCGCATGGCCGATATATGCTTGGCTAGTCGGCAACGACTTGGGCGCATCAGCTTTATCGATCATCGATGCCGATAAGCTGCGGTTGGCGTCTTTGTCCAAAATAATGCTTTGAATGCCCCAAGAATTGATCGCCGCGGTATTTTGTTGGGCCAAACCCAACGCTAAGCTGGTCAAGATAAAAATCAAGTAACTGATCAACACGATCATCGCGATGATCAAACTGTAGCGCAATTTCTCTTTGCGCATTTCTTTCAATGCTAGAAACATCTCGCACTTCCTTTATTGGTCGATTAATGTTAACGCCTGGCGCAATTGCGTCAGCCGTTGGTTGGCGTGGTCTGGATCCAACAAACAAGCGCGAATCGTGTCATGGCACAACACTTTAATCGCCCAAGCGCTGGCTGATGGGCCCACAGGCGGCTCACTGGGCGCCAGCAGCCCTTGATTATGGGCAAAATGCTGGCGCAAGAATGCTTGATACCGCGATTGCTTGGCGCCTAGCACGAAGGCTTGCGTCGCTTTGAAATAATCACGCTCTTGCGGCAGATCTTGGTGAACTTCGATCATCACCTGCTTGAATAAATAGCCATACGCATCCGGCAGATCATCGAAATACTTATAGAATGCCCCGCGCGCGATCCCGGCTGTTTGCACGATCCGCGCCACTTGTGCTGTGGCCAACGAATGCGCCGAGAACTCTTGTAATAACGCATCAAGGATCCGCTGCTGTTTGGCTGCGTCCAGCCGTAAATATGTTTCAGAAACCAACGTTGCTCCCCCTTGTTCACCCATGTGACACCGTGTCAATAAGGCCAGTTTAGCACAAAGTGACACCGTGTCAATGATTTGCTGTAAATTAAATCGCAAACGACTTGATCTGGTGTGATTTCACTTGACTCCATTGTACAAGCCGGCGCGTTATTTTGCGAAGAAGTTGTGTTGCACCAGGCCCACCCAGCGGCTACACTTAAGTTGTTGTACAATGCCTTGCAGGAGGGTCGTTATGAATTCATTAGCTCACCCCTTGATCACCATTACCAATGTGATTTGGTGTTACGACCACACTACCCACCAAGTCAATGTCTTGTTGGTCCGCCGCAGCGGCGCGCCGTTTAAAGACTACTGGGCCTTGCCGGAAAC
Organism: Lacticaseibacillus jixiensis; assembly: GCF_042847315.1. NCBI lineage: Bacteria > Bacillati > Bacillota > Bacilli > Lactobacillales > Lactobacillaceae > Lacticaseibacillus > Lacticaseibacillus jixiensis. The sequence goes on along the minus strand of NZ_BAAFPR010000051.1, from coordinate 2,806 downwards.
ACAAATGCAGGCGCAAGAAGGTGCGCATGTGGCCGCCTTGCGCTTGGTGCGCGAGAAATTAGGCTTGGCGCTGCCGCTGATCCATGCCGAGCAGCTGGCGACGTTCACTGCACCAGACCGCGTGCCTGGCGAGCGCGCCTTGTCGCTGAGTTACATGGTGTTTTTGCCGACGCGTCCGACTTTGATTCCTGGGCCTGGCGCCAATGATGTGGCGTGGTTTGCTTTGCAGCCGCCAGATCATGGCCGCTATAGTTTCACCCATGCCGGGCTGCGCTTTACGACCTTGCATGAAGACGAGTACCTCACCGGTCAAACGCCGCTGACTGGCTTGGCGTTTGATCACAACTGGATCTTAACGGTGGCATGCGCTCGCATCGCCAACAAATTGGATTGGCAGCCTACCGTGTTGTTGATTCTCGGCCCAAGCTTTACCTTGAAGCAAGCGCGCAGCGTGTATGCGGCGTTTGGCCAGAACGAACCGGACAACTCCAACTTCTTGCGCGACCATCAGAAGTTTCTGAAAGCCAGCGGTCTCAAGCCGCAAACCGGCCCTGGCCGACCAGCCAAGCTCTACGTCTTGACAGTGTCAAGTTAAGGGTGTAAAGTCCTCTTTAATCGAATAAAAGTCCATTCAACTTTTATATCTTGAGGAGGATTTTATGAAAGCACCTAAGCACTTATTATTGATCGTTGGTACCGCCTGGTTATTCGACGCAATGGACGTTGCGTTGTTGTCATTCATCATGCCGCTGCTCAAAGGCGAATGGCAATTGTCTGCCACCCAATTAGGGTTGGTCGGCGCCATGACCTCTATCGGCATGATCTTTGGCGCTGTGGCATGCGGGCGCTTGGCTGACACCTTCGGCCGCAAGCATGTCTTAATGGGCACGCTGATCTTATTCTCATTAAGCAATTTGGCGCTGGCTTTTGCGCCAAATGTCACTTGGTTCATGGCGATCCGCTTCATCACCGGGATCGGCCTTGGCGGCGAGTTGCCGGTAGCCGCCACCATGCTGGCAGACAACTTCACCGGCGTCAAGCGCTCGCAAATGCTGGTGCTAGGTGACAGCTTCTGGGCCTGGGGTTGGATCGTGGCCAGCTTGATCGCCTACTTGGTGATGCCGGCATTCGGCTGGCGCATCGCCGTGGCGGTAACCTTGATCGCCGCGCTTTACGCCTTCATCTTGCGCGAGCACTTGCCACAAGAAGCCCCGCGCACCCATGCCTTGCGTACGCCGTTTAAGACCTTGGCCAAACCTGAACACGCCAAGCCATTGTTCACACTGTCGGTAATGTGGTTTATCGTCATGTTGACGTATTATGGCATCTTCTTGTGGCTGCCAAGTGTTTTGACCATGCGCGGTTTCTCTATTGTCAACTCTTTGGGCTACACCTTGGCCATGAGCGTGGCGCAGTTGCCAGGTTATTACTTGGCCGCTTGGCTAATGACCAAGCTGTCACGCAAAATGATCATGGGCATCTACTTGATCGGCACCATCATCGCGGCTTTGGTCTTTGGCAACGCCAACTCCACGGCCATTATCCTGATCGCCGGGGCGGCCTTGTCCTTCTTTGATCTTGGCGCTTGGGGCACGCTGATCGCCTTGACGCCAGGTCAGTTCCCGCAAGCCGTGCGCGGTACGGCCATGGGCTTGGCCCAATCTGTCGGTCGCGTCGGTGCTACCATCGGGCCTTTCTTGGTGGGCTGGTTGTTTGATGCCAAGTTCAGCATCCACGGGGTGTTTGGCATTTTCGTGGGAATGTTGTTGATCGCCTTGGTGGTGTTAGCCTTTGGGGTCAAAGATTTCAATGTTGCCGATGAGGCAGAAAGCGAGATGAAAGCAGATGCCGTTAAGCTATGAACGCGTCGCTGCTCAGTTACAGAATTTTCTTGATGAAGACTTATTTACCGGAGACTTAACCGCTGCGCTGACTGCCGGCAAGCCAGCTTCCGGTACCTACTTAGCCAAAGGCAATGGCGTTTTTGCCGGCGGGCAGATCCCTGGCTTCTTGTATCGCTTGTTAGACGACCAAGTCACCTACGAACCCTTGGTTGAAGACGGTACTGCAGTCACTGCTGGCACCACCGTGGCCAAAGTCACCGGCGACATGGCCACACTCTTAGCCGCTGAGCGCTTGAGTCTGAACTTGATGCAGCGCATGTCTGGCATCGCCACCGCCACCGCCGAAGCCGTCGCGGCTTTGGCTGATGACTCGATTCAATTGTTAGACACCCGCAAAACCGCCCCTGGCCTGCGCGTGTTTGACAAATACGCGGTGCGTTGCGGCGGCGGGGTCAACCACCGCTTCGGCTTGTATGATTCCGCAATGCTTAAAGACAACCACTGGCGCGCAGTCGGCGACATGCAAACGGCGATCACCATGTTGCGCCGCGAGCTTGGCCCGACTAAGACCATTGAAGTCGAATGCGAAACCGAAGCCGAACTCGACGCCGCCATTGCTGCAAAAGTCGACATCATCATGTTCGACAACCAAACCCCAGAAACTGTGCGCCAATGGCAAGCCAAAGTCCCTGCCACCATCAAAACCGAAGTCTCTGGCGGCATTACCTTGGATAACATCCACGACTATGCGGGATGCGGCGCCACGTCTTTATCGCTGGGATATTTGACTAACAGCGTGAAGAATTTGGATATCAGCTTTAATTTGGATTAAGGCCGTAAGCACCCAACCAAATGACGGATTTTCAGCAACAATTTAGCGCGCTACACTTACCTCATCAATTCAAACTGGTGAGGTATTTGTATGGAAGAAAAGCCTGATGTTGTTCATTTTCAAATGGATC
>NZ_BAAFPR010000050.1:0-7194 GCF_042847315.1 Lacticaseibacillus jixiensis | reverse complement strand
CCGATAGGGTTGTGTAAAGTGCATGGGGATTGACGGAATACCGGGAATTCCTATGCATCTATTATACAACGATAACGGGTTAAGGAGCTGTTACAGATAACTTGGACAAATTATTCACCAGCCACTAGTTAGCAAAAATAATACACTCTTCTTGTCTTTAAGCAATGTTGATGCTAGAATGACGATGTTACAGGGAGACAATTGTAATATCGAACCTGATTTTTCCGCTGTTTGCAGGGGTTAATACAGGGGAGTGTTCGAAGAGGGTGATAGAATGCTAATTTTTGTATTAGACTTAGCCCCGCCATAATCTTGGCGGTGCTTTAGAACACAGGCATAGTTGGCTTTGGTTTTTAATACTAATTGCGTCATTGATATCTCGAACTTATCGGAGGTGATTTATTTGCTGGAAAATAGTTTTGAATTTGAGTTGAAAGGTCAAAATGCTTTATTCACTAATCCTCTCACTAAGGTTGAAAAACAAAGTTACCTAGTGCCTACGTATCAGTCCTTGGTGGGTGTAGCTAGCTCCGTCTATTGGAAGCCCACCTTCATTATTAGTATTGACCAAGTACGCGTTATCAATCCGATTGATTTAGAATCGAAATCAATTCGCCCCCTCGATAAAAACTTTTCGCTAAATAAAAACTCTTTGGCGTATTATACGTACATTCATCTTCCTATATATCAAGTAAAGGGACATATTGAATGGAATATGCAACGTGAAGATCTTAAGCAGGATCGCAACATCAAAAAGCACATGGCTATTTTTAACCGTGCGCTCAAGGCCGGCGGACGGCGCGATATATTCTTAGGGACTCGTGAGTGCCAAGGATACGTACGACCAATGAAATTTGGTACCGGCAAAGGTGCGTATGATGATGTTGAGCATCGCGATTTTGGCATGATGTTTCATGGGTATAACTATCCTGACGAAACGGGTGTAAATGAGTTCTCTGTTCGATTATGGAATGCACACATGGACAACGGGATTATTACCTTCCCGTCGCCGGAGGAATGCAAGACAGTACAGAAAATTCGGGATGTCCAGATGCAACCTTATGATTGGCCGCAGCTTTCGCAGTCGGTTGATGACCTGTACGCTGAAACGAATGGGGGTGAGTAAATATGAACTTTTTTGGCGACCTAGTGAAGGTTTATGAACAAAATGAAGACCTAGCTGGTAAGGTTGACGAAAGTGGTCCAACACTAGTACCGATTGCACACAATAGTGTAAATGTACAGATTGAGGTAAGGATAGATGGGCAGGGAAACTATATCTCTGCTAGGCCCCTCGATAAGGAAGAGACCGTAACAATTATTCCTGCAACTCCCGCGGCTGTTAACCGTACTAGTAAACCCGCGGCTTATCCCCTGTCCGATAAGATTGTATATATGGCTGGAGATTTTGCCCAGACTATGACTGATGAAAAAAAACGTGACAAAGCGATTGAACAGCACAAACTTTATCTAGCAGAATTATCGAATTGGGCTAGTTCCGCAAATGCACCTGTGGAAATTAAAGCTATTCAACAGTACATCAGTAAGGGCACCCTGCTTGCCGACCTTATGAGCGATAACTTTGAGGATAAGGACAAGAAAAAGATTGCCAAGGGTGACCTGTTTGCTCGCTTTATCGTCGATTCAAAGCCTGTTTTTCAAGATCAACTTATTTTTCATAACTGGACACGTTTTTATTTGGAGTCACAACAAGACCATGAGGAAAGCCAGCCCATCGGAATAGATTACATCACCGGTAAAAGAGGTATAACCACAAAATCGATTGAAGCTGGCATAAGTAGCCGTGATAACAATGCGAAATTAATATCCGCAAACGATGACTCCGCATATACTTACCGTGGCCAATTTCTGGGGGACGACTATTACAGTGTCAGCTATGAGTCGTCACAAAAAATGGTCCATGCGTTAAGCTGGTTAGTTCGTAGGCAGGCTATTTATGTTGATAACCGGGCCTTTGTTTTCTGGGGTACCGGTGGTACAGAAAAACCTTTAGATGTGGCCACGTTACTAACAGGCTTCCGTAGTGCTGGACACTTTGATAAAAAAACTCAGGATAAAAACTCAAACGTTGAAGATGCTCGAGCCGTGGCAACGCAGTATCGTGATCGTCTTAGAGGTCTAGTTGCTAACATGAGCGATGACGAAACCGTTAGCATCGCAGCCTTGGATGCTGCAACTACTGGTAGAATGGCTGTTGTCTATTACAACGTGCTTGATGGCTCTTCGTTCAAGCAAAATGTAATGAGCTGGGGTGATACTGCTTCTACAAATCGCTTTTTTAAAGACCATGTGGAACGATACACGCCAAACTTTAGTGAAATTATTAATCTAGCCTATGGTAATGGTAGCAATGGGAGCCGGTTTAAGAAGCTGTCCAAACAGGTAATGACGCAGTTAGTCTCGGCGGTTATTTCTGGTAGAGCTCTTCCGGATGACATTTACCGCGCAGCGTTTCGGCGTATAAAACACCCGCTTGGATATAGTGATAGTCCTCAGGGAACTGCTGGAACGCAAATTTGGGAAAATGATATGTTCAGACACGCTGCACTAATTGGATATCGAAATGGAGGAGGTAACGAAATGACAACGGAAGAGCTAAACCGTGATCGTTCGTATGTTTTTGGCAAATTGTTTGCGGTTATGAATGAAGTTGAGAAGCTTTCCATGAATATTCAGCGTCAACGTAATTCGTCAGTGACGGATAGGCAAACAACAGCCATGAGGTTTATGACGAACTATATGGAGCGTCCGGCCACCACATGGAATCGATTGCTTTCAACTGTGAACCAGTCGTATATTAGCCGCCTTGGTGGTGGTACTCGTGCAAGGTACGAGCGGGCATATTTGGATTTGATTCACCAACTTGGGGACGGCATGACTGACGAACCGCTGGAATATAACTTCAGTAGGGGATTCGCTGATCAGACTGTAGAACTTCGTGAAGCACGGGCAGAAGCAAAGAAAAAGCGGGAGGAACAGAAGAATGACTAAGCCACTCGATCACAAAATAGATTTTTCAGTTATCATTGGGGTTAAGAATGCCAACCCTAACGGTGACCCGTTGGATGCAAACCGTCCGCGTGTTAACGCCGATGGCCTAGGCGAAATTAGCGACGTTGCCATTAAGCGTAAGATTCGGAATCGTTGGCAAGACGCAGGGCTGCCGGTATTGGTGCAAATGCAAGAACGGGTTGAGGACGGTAAGTTCAACATTCGGGATCGACTCAAAATGAGCCCGGACGTTGAGGAAGTTTTAAAGAAGGACCCGAAAAAAACGCCAGATTGGAAGCAGCAATTGATTGCGGCAGCGACGGGAAGCTGGCTAGATGTGCGTGCGTTTGGTCAGGTGCTGCCATTCGCAAAGAGCAGTATTAAGGATGGCCTGGATGGTGTCTCAGTGGCGGTTCGTGGCCCGGTTAGTATTCAGGCTGCATATACTGTTAAACCGGTTACCATCAAAGAAGAACAGATTACCAAGTCAATCAATCTAGAGCCTGGCGATGGCAAAGGATCTGATACCATGGGTACGAAGGCGATGGTACCTTTCAGTATTTATAAGTTTAACGGTAGTATTAACACTGAACAGGCAGCTCGTACCGGATTCTCTGAGGAAGATGCTGAGCAACTGAAGGAAGCATTGCGCACTCTTTTCGTGAATGATAGTTCTTCGGCTCGTCCAGAAGGCTCGATGGCTGTGCTTAAACTTGTTTGGTGGGTACATGATTCAAAGCTCGGGAAGCTGCCACCATACCAACTGCACGCGGCTACTACGGTTGATTACGATGAGAAAGCGGCAGATTTTAACCAAGTGAAAATCAATGTTGACGATCCGCATCACGAAGGACTGAAGGTTGAGGAGATTGACGGATACTAATTTTGTAGCTCACACGACCCAAGAAGAGCCCATACGATATCAGGTCGTTCATGATCATTTGGTAGAGGTGCGTGATCTTTGCGCAACCTTTGGGGCGGACTTGGGGCTCAGCCATGTTGCCGGATTGGCAGGATGGCTTCATGATGCGGGTAAGTATTCGCAACGATTTCAGCGCTACATCCTAAATAACGAAGGCAAGCGTGGCTCAGTCAACCACGCTTTTGCTGGTGCTTGGGTTTTGGAAGATATTTCTCAGGATAGTACTGAAGAAATGGTGATGGTAAATTTGGTGTCAAACGCTATCCTGGCACACCACAATCCGCGTGGGCCGTACGATTTCGTTGATCCAGGCCTCAAACAATTCCCATATGTTGAGAAGATGACGCAGGAGATTTCTGATTGGTCGGTTGATGAGATTGAGTCTGCGTTCTTTACCGATTTTTCGCGTGAACAGTTTGATGATTATTACGAAGCAGCGGTCAAAGAATGTGAGAAAATCGGGTTTGATAAACTTGCAGTCAATCAGAGCCTATTTCAGCGGTTTATTGCTAGTTGTCTGGTTGACGCGGACCACATTAAAACAGCGGATTTCATGAGTGACAAAGTAGATCATCACGAAGCCGCTGTCTTACCCATTGAGGAATTAGATCGTAGGAATGAGCGACGGGTTATTGAGCGCCGAAATCGAAATAATCTGCAAGGACAGTCGAGTACTTCGAATATCAACCATTTACGCGATCAAATGTCTGATGAATGTGCCGCTGCGGCTGGCTGGCCGGATGAACTCATGAGCCTGAGCGTGCCGACTGGTGGGGGCAAAACTCTAGCTAGCCTAAGATTTGGCTTACGGCGATGCGTTCAAAAAAAGCAGAGTAAGATTATTTATGTCGTTCCATTCACGACGGTTATCGAACAAAATGCGGCCGCGCTGAGGTCGAATCTGGGGTTATCTGCAAATGACTATGCTAACGTGCTTGAATACCATTCCACAGTTAGTGATGATTATCAGGTGCCCAAGGATGAGCGATATTACTATGCTAAGGATACTTGGGATGCCCCAATTATTATGACTAGCCAGGTTGCGTATTTGAATGCGTTGTATGGGAGCGGCAGCAAAAATTTGCGGCACATGCATCGACTTGTTAATAGCACGGTAATTTTTGATGAAATTCAGAGTATGCCTCTTCGCTGTGTGGAAATGGACAACGCTGCAATAAACTGGTTGACTCACTTTGGCAAGTCAACTTGCTTACTGTGCACTGCCACTCAGCCCGCTTTAAGCAAGGATATACTCACAATTGGGATTGAGCATCCTCGAGAAATAGTTCATGACTTGAGTGAGGTAAAACAATCGTTTAAGCGGGTTGAGGTAGTCAATAGTCTTGACGAAATATGGGATATCCCACGTTTGACCGGCGAGTGTGAGTCTGAGCTAGAAAAAGTTAATAGTTTGCTGGTAGTTTTGAATACAAAACGGGCCGTTAAGCTGGCATACCAAAGTTTTGATGCTGAGGGCGTGCGTAAATTCCATCTTTCTACATCAATGTGTGTAGCGCATCGGAAGAGAGTTTTTGCTGAAATCAATAATGCACTCGCATTGGCCAAAGAAGGTAAGGGCAAAGTGGTTGTTTTTTCCACTAAGTTAATTGAGGCTGGTGTTGACGTGAGCTTTGCGTCAGTATTTCGATCATGTGCAGGGCTCGATTCCATTGTTCAGTCGGCAGGTCGGTGTAATCGAAATCATGAAATGGCGATTGGTCAGGTACGTGTTTTCCTGATGGATGCTGAGGTTGAACGCCTATCTCATGGGTTGAAAGACATCGCTCGTGGCATTGCGGATACAAGGGATTTGTTTCATGATGATAAAAATGGTGATCCTCTGTCAGATGATTGGATTCTTAAATACTTCAAGAATTTCTTCGGATCTGATGAGAAGGCGCTGAAGTACGAGTCAATTGTATCTGGTAATTCAGTATTTCTGACGGATTTGTTGTTTGTAAAAGATCATAAAAGGGTCCCAAACGGCCGCAACCTACAGAAATACCTAGATAGTGGAAGCAGACAGATAATGCTACTTAGCGCATCACCACATACAGTGGCTGAAAAATTTAAACCTATCGATTCAAAAACTGTTCCGGTTTTAGTCCAGTGGCCTGAATGTCCTGAAAGTGGTCAACTAGTTGCAGAGGTTGAGGCTAGAAAGGACGACTTCGATCAGATTTCTGCACTAATGAAAAAGGCACAACAATTTGTAGTTCAAGTTTATATGGACGGTAGTCAGAAAACTTTGACTATGGGCAATGTCGTTGCCGACTATATTCCTGAGTTTGGATTGTGGATTGCTCGTGAGGGCTCATATAACGATGAGTTTGGTTTGGATCCAGATGGTGGCTCTAAGTTGGGCTTTGATATGTTATAGGGTAATATATAGTCGGGTGCGAATGTGTAGTTATCATCAAAACGTGGGAGACTCGCACCTTTATTTGGTAATTTAGTGTCCATTTATAATGGATCCTGGATTATTCACCTCGGTATTGGGGACATGAAATCGCATCTGGCCGGTCTGAAAGCAACGTTTGGAGCGTTGCGAATACTGACTGAGCGGAGAAGTTGGTGATCGATGCACCACGAACAGACCGACCCAGTTTTCGGCTCGACGCACGACCTATTCAGTTATTCAGTTCAGGTCGCCAACTGATGGACTTCGTCCATGAGCCGACTAAACCAGTTCTTGTAAACATAGTTAGAAGCAAGATGAATCACCACACGACGGGCGTGCCAAGTAATCCTACCGGCGATGTGAAAGAGACTGAACCGTAGCGAGGAGATGGTTGAACGACGGTCTTCCGAGACAAAGAGCTGTTTAAAGAGCTGAACCAGGTTATAGGCAATACCGGTGATCAAGGCTCGTGCAGTGTTCCGTGCAAAAGTTGAGCTGTCTGTTTTGTCAAAGCCAAACCCGCATTTCAGCTCCTTAATTTGGTTCTCAGCATTGCCCCGCTGTCTATAGGTCTTGAACAAAGTCTCTGGAGCCTCGGAGGCCAGGCTGGTCACTACGAATGCGTGGTTCCAGGGAACTAGCTCATCTGCCGTATGAGTAGAACATACGATAACACGGCGAGCTTTACCCCATGACGCGGCCTGATACTTGAATTCGTGGTAGACGCATTTGCTCTCTTCATATTTTGGAGGGCAATCCACTAAGGCCGTTTCTGCCAGCTTCCCAAGCTTTGAATTTGCCTTGAGTCGAACCAAAAAGTCGACGCCATGTGTGTCGCACATCTCGTAAAATTTTGGCG
>NZ_BAAFPR010000049.1:0-7942 GCF_042847315.1 Lacticaseibacillus jixiensis | reverse complement strand
CAGAATCGTCGTTGGTCTGGTAACTTGAGGCACTGATTGGCAAGTTGCCTAAAGTTGATACGATGAAGAAACTCTTGGAACAAAACGAGCCCGGCGTCATTTGAAAGTTGACCGCCGTCGGCGGTCACAGTCACATTGGTATTGCATTGCAGGGATAAGCTGGTTAAAGTTGAGATGGTGTGAAGCCTCGCTTTCGTGATGGTTTTTGTCGACTTAACCTTAGCATATAGGCGCACCCAATGGGTGAAACACCAAAGCAGCGCAGTCCCGTGTGAATCATGGGATTGCGCTGCTTTTTTGAAATTCTATGAATAATCCAGGATTATATTTATTACGACTTGAATGCCAGTGTGTTTGAAGAGGTGTTGAGCTGGATCTACAGCTTGGGGATTGGAGGTAAGCTTGATGACAAAAGATAAATGGCGTACCTTACTGATCACCAGTGCCGTGATCGTCGCTGTGATTTTCTACGGGGTGAGTCAATACGAAACGCTGCCGCAAATGATGGTGACGCACTGGGGCATCGATGATCAGCCGAATGGGTGGATGCCTAAAGCGATGGTGGTTTACGGGGTACCCGTAATGATGTTGTTGATCCATTGGTTCTGCATGGGTGTTACCTACTACGCTGCTGCGCATGGTCAAGGTGCGCCGCGTATGGAACGGGTGTTGGCGTGGTTCTTTCCGGTGAGCACCATTGTCGTTTATGTCATCATGATCCGTTATGCACAAGGTCATGCGGTCAATGTTCGGCTGTGGGCAATCGCCTTAGTTGGGGCGATGTTCATCTTCTTGGGCAACTATTTGCCCACTGTGCCGGCAACTTCACCCCGCAAAGGCTGGATTGGCTTTGGTTTTCATGTTCCGTGGCAAGTGACCAACCCTGCTGGAGCACTGAAGACGCTGCGCGTGTTGGGTTATGTGATGGTGGCCGGCGGCGTGTTGTTGCTAGGCAGCTTGTTTTTTGCACCAGCGGCTTCAGTGGTGGCGCTGGTTATTGTCATTGCAGCAATCGTGGTGATGATGCCGCTGAGTTATGTTTGGACGACGCGGCCAGATCAATAGGCGTTAAGTCAATCAGGCCCGGCAGCTGGGAGAAATTTTCCTAGCCGCCGGGCCTGATTGATTTAGGTGGTTATTTACGAGGCGCTTCGCTATTGGTCATTAAGCTTTTGGCGGCTGGCCAGGGAAAACCTGATTTTGATATTGTTTGGCTAAAGCTGGGGTGAGGAAGTAATTGGCACTGTGCCAGCCTGCACCTTCGCACGTCTCAAGCACTTTAGTAGGCTGGCCGCCTAAATTGAAGGTAGAGATCTTATAGACGATTGGGCCGCCGTTGGCTTGATACCAGCCTCTAACACTAACGGTATTGCCATCTGCGCTGACGGTAGCCGATCCCCAAGCGCTCCTCACTGGATCTGGATTAGCCCCAGCAGTTTGGGCGATTTTTAAATCACTTTGACTTTCTTCAGAGACATCATAAACTGGTTGGCTGGTGCCATGTACAATTTCTGCATTGACAGTAAATGATAGGGTGGGCGACTGATATTGATCCGCAGTGTACCAAGTATGCCAGAATTGACTTGAAAAGACCGGCTTATGATTGGTTTTGGCTGGCGTTTTGCTGCTCGAAGCAGCGGCAGCGCTGCTTGATGTGGCAGAAGCAGTGCTTGAGGCAGCTGCTTTGCTGCTTGAAGCAGCTGAGGCGGCTGAAGCGGCGACTTTACTGGTTAAAGTTGCGGGGCGACCGGCGGTGATGGCGGCGAAACCCTTGGCCACGGCTTGATCTTGAGTGTCAGTGGTACTGATGATGTTGGCTTTGGGGGCCGTTTGGCTGATCAGAACGCGCGCTTTGGCTTTAGCCGTCAGCGTGAACAGAAAAAGCGTCTTTGCCTGATCGTCCACATAAACCGCCACGACGTTCTGCTGAGATCTGCTGCCGCGGTTATGCTTAGGCAGCCAAGTGACTGGTGTTTTCTGGTTATCAATGGTGACTGGCTGTTTGGCGGCGTAAACTTTGCTCAGATCAAGCCCTTGCCACTTGGTATGTGCCGTGCGATCCGCTTTGGTGAAGTTCTCCGCCTTGGTTTGACTGAAGTCTTTCATAAAGGCGTCCAGCTTTTGTGATTTCTCATCGCTCCAGGCTAATTTCACGCTTTTGGAGGTCGCTTTTGTGCGAGACGTTGAAACAGCCGCACTGGAACTTGCGGCCTTTTTGGGTTGTTGGTTGCCACACGCAGCCAGCATCAGCCCCAGACTTAATATCATTGTTGTGCGCCAAAGCTTCATCGCGCTACCCCTTGTTTATTGCGGCCTAACTGAAATTAAAGAATTTCTAGTCATATCGAAATCGACTGAAAAAATGTGCTCATGAAAAATATTCGAGATAAGACTATTTCAATCAATTAAAACAGTTGGCTAATATTATATGGTTGTATATGACGCTATAATACTTCAATTATATTGCGAAAACAATCCCTTTTCAGGAGGTATGCGCTTCGTACATTGATTAAGCATATCTTTGATGTTATTTTAACGATAAAAAAGCCCGCCCTCCGGCAAGTTGTCGAAGAACAGGCTGATTCAAATTGATTTTATTCAATCTGCTTGATGCTGAACAGCGTAGTGCAACTGGGTCAATTGATCGAGTTGTTGGACTTTGGTTAAGGTCAAGTTGACGTTGTTGACGCCGCTTGCGACCAAGGAGATGCCGTCGCTTAAAAGCACTGGAGCGATGGTGATGATCAATTCATCGATCAAGCCGGCTTGCAGCAGTTCGGTGAAAATGTCTGCGCCGCCGACCAGCCAAATATCCTTGCCTTTCTTATCTTTGAGCTTGCGCACGAACTCAGGCACGTTGCCGGCAACCACGGTGGTCGGGTCGTCAGTGTCATGCAACGTGGTGGAGAAGACGTAGCTTTCCTTGTCGCTATACGGATAGCTGCCTGCCAAGCGCAGTGCGCGTTGATAAGTCTTGCGGCCCATCAATACGGTATCGATGCCGGCGTAGAAGCGTTGATAAGCGTCATCTGCGGCGCTGGCGTTGAGTTTGCCAAGCCAAGCGGTGCTGCCGTCGGGTTCGGCAATGAAACCGTCGAGACTTTGTGCTAAGTACAAGATCACGTGTCGTGCCATACTACCCACCTCGTATTCTTCTTTATGAGTTCAGTATATCACAAATGAAAACGGTATCACACCCGTGACCACAGATCGATACTGGTTTCTTCAAGAATATGCCCAGCCATCGCATGCCGTGCTTCGTTTAGCCAAAATCCCGGCTTCAAATCCAACATGGTGTCTAACGCAAACACCGTCAAGGTATAGGCGTGATCGGCGTTAGGCGGCTGCGGGCCAACGTAACCCGTGGCGATTTGCAAATCTGGATTATGCACCAAGCCGCCGGCGTTGGCATTACGGCCTTGGACCATAGAAGCAAAACCCTTGCGGCTGGCGTCTTCTGGCAGTTGGGTGGTGGTGCCGGGGATGTTGGCGATGTTCCAATGGATCCAAGGAAAGCCGGAAACCGGTACCGCATCATAGTCGATCAGCCACACTGCAAAGCTTTGCGTGTTGGCTGGCGCTTGGTCAATGGTGATTGGGAAGCTGCGTTTGGGGTAGCCTTGATAAGTGTCAGCTGCTGGCGCGTGTTTGCCGAAGCGATCGGCGAGGTAATGATTCTCAAGCGGCACAGAAATTTGCATGATGATCCTTCCTTTCAAGCGGCACAATCCAATGCTATCAATAAAGGTTGTTTCGCTTTGGTCTGATGTTACCTCTAGCGTACCACAACGCGGTTAACGAAGGGAAAACTTTGTAACCGGTTTACTAACTGGCAGTACCCTCAATAACCCGTGAGTGGTAAGCTTAACATAACCCAACATGCAGACTGGAGGTCAACTGATGCCTTATTACGATCAACATGTTCACACTTATTTCTCTTTTGATTCCGATGCGCAGTTTGAAGACTACTTGGCGCAAACGGATCATCCTTTTGTCACCACTGAGCACTTGGAAATGGCCAACCCTGATGAACACGGCCAAGATAACAAACCTGACTATCAAGCCTATGTCGACAAGCTCGAAGCCTTGCACAAGAAGTATCCCAATCAATTCTTGCGCGGCATTGAAGTCGGCTATTATGCGCCTAAACTTGAAGATATTTACCATTATTTAGATGCCAATCGCTATGACCTGATCTTGTTGAGCTTTCACCATAATGGTGAGTATGATTTTCAAGACGACCATTTCAAGACTGTTGACAAGCGCGCACTGGTTGAAGATTATTATGCGCGCATGTTAGCCGGCGTGCGGCGCTTTGATGGCGCCGACGTGTTGGCACATTTTGAATATGGCTTGCGGGTCGTTGATGTCAGTCCGGAAGAATTGGTGGCTTGGGCCAAGCCGACGATCCAGGCGATTTTTAAAGAAGTGATCGCCAAGCATATGGCCTTGGAATTGAACACCAAGTCGATGTACTTGTGGCATGACGCGGCGTTATATGATTTGGTGATCCCGTGGTATCAAGCGTTAGGTGGGGAACTGTTTACCCTGGGGTCTGATGCGCATGTGCCAGATGCGTTCCAGATGCAATTTGCCCAGGCCAAGGCGCTTTTGCATCGCCATGGCATCACCGAATTGGCGGTGTATCAAGATCATCAGCCAAGTATGGTGACATTCTAGGCCGCGTTAACCGATTACTCAGGAAAAAGGAGCTTGCGATGTCTGAGATCACTAATCCTCAATTACAAGAGCTATTCACTACAATCCAAAAAGGTTACACCATGCCGATCCGCGTCGAAATCGACGGGCCAGCCAGTGGGGTGCTGGTACACAGCCAATCAGATGAACAACTGGCCCCCAATGGTGATTTGGTCGTGCATGTCAGTGACACGACCGACGTTGACTACACATTAAGCCACGAATTGCTGCACATGTACTTTGCTGCTGGCGGCTATCCGCAGTTGGAATACCATTTGTTGACCGGCACTCCGGAAATCGATCGCCAACATTATGCTGTGGCCACCGCCTTGAGCAGTGCCGCCATCCATATTGTGATCGCCGCTTGGCAGCGGGCGCATGATTTGTTAGGCGCTAATCAAGAGGCCAAGTTGATCAAAGGCTTTGAAGAAACCTTATCACCAGAGCCGGCAGCAGGCGATCGGTTGTTGATTTATCGCATAGTGTCACTGCTGGATCACATGACCTTGTTTGATAATGGCGGCGCCCATGATCAGCGCACCGCTTGGGCGGATAAATTTCCGCGGGCCTACAAAATTGCCAGTGAGTTATATGACACCTTGACGGTTAAATCATTGGATACGCCTTTTGCTTACCGGCGGGCCTTAGTGAATGTATTTGGCCGCTTCAATGCGTTAATGACTGCCAATGGTTATCAACCATTGGACTTGGCAGAATATGTCACGGTGCCGCCGGTGTTGTCGGCGCGTCAATTGCGCTTGAGTCTCAACCAAGTCTTTGAGCTGAAGCATTCGGCATATCGCAACGAGGCCACCAAGCAAGAAGCGTATGTGGCGTTAGGCAAAGGCGATGGACAAAATGCCTTTGTCTTACCGCTGAAAGACACGACCCCAGCGGCATTCCAGACGTTGTACCAACGGCCAGTTGGGGAATTATTGAAAGAATTTAACTGCGACTATTCGATGAGATAACCCAACGCACAGCGGCGCGAACTTAGCGGGTCGGGTGGCCTAACCATCGGGCATGAGGCGCATTTTGCCTCGATCAAGGAGGTTTATCATGATCGACTTACAATCAGCCATTGATAACGCACAGCGTGTTGCATTTCTTACTGGTGCCGGCGTGTCGACGGCGTCTGGGATCCCGGATTACCGCAGCCGCGGCGGGTTGTACCAAGACGGCGGCGTGAGTCCGGAGTATGCCTTGTCGCATGACAATCTCGTGCAGCATCACGAAGCATTTCATCAATGGGTGTTAGCCAACATGTTTCACCCAGAGGCGCAGCCGAATGTCATTCACGAGAAAATGGCGGCCATCAGCAATGCCAAAGGCGCGATCGTCACGCAAAATGTCGACGGCCTTGATCGTGCCGCTGGGGCCAAGCATGTCATTGAGTTTCACGGCAATCTGTATGATTTATATTGCCAAAAGTGCCACGCCAAGTTTACTTACGACCAATATCAAGCATCTGATATTCACGAAGCAGACGGTGGCGTGATCCGGCCAAACATTGTGTTGTATGGGGAACCGATTGCCGCTGACGTGGCTGAAGCGGCGGTTGATGCCGTCGCCGAAGCAGACTTGATCGTTGTTGTGGGTACCAGTTTAGTGGTGTATCCTTTCGCCGGATTGTTGCAATATGCCAAGCCTCACGCGAGGATCTTGGCGGTAAATCGTGAAGCGCTGGATCTGCCTGCAGGTGCCACTATGGTCTTGGGGGATGCGGCGGAATTGTTTGCTGCTATTCACATTTAGCTCAGGGTTGGGGGACCTGAAGCAATCGGAGGAATTATGTCTAAGAATCGAGTCGAGGCGTTTACCGACGGCGTGATCGCCATTATCATCACGATCATGGTATTGGAGTTGCGGCCGCCTGCCAGCGGGAGTTTTGCCGCGTTATGGAGCGAGCGGTATGCGTTTATGATCTATCTGGTCAGTTTCTTGACCTTGGCCGTTTATTGGAACAATCATCACCACTTGTTTCAGGTGGTCAAACACGTTAATGGCGCGGTGTTATGGAGCAATATCGCATTCTTGTTTGCCTCATCGCTGTTTCCGTTTGCTACCGCTTGGGTCGGTGAACGGCACTTTGGCGCCACCGCCCCGGAATTGTTCTATGGTGCGATCGTGCTGCTGGCGAATTTCGCTTATTGGCTGCTGGTGCAATCGTTGATGCGGGTGAATGTGCATTCCAATGCCGTGCAGCAAGTCTTGGGGCGCGGATATCGCAAGCCGCTGATCACGATGGCCGGCAATGTGGTGGCGCTAGGGCTTGGCCTGTTATGGGCACCGCTGACGATCATCTTTGACACATTGTTGTTATTGTTGTGGGTGGTGCCGGAGCGCCAAATCGAGAAAGAATTGAATCAGAAATAAACACATTCCCTAACTTGGTGAGAAGAATCCGAGTTAGGGAATGTGTTTTTTGTGAAAATGCTGCACTGTGGGCGTCGTCGAGCTGCGCAAAGCAACGCGGCGTGATATAAGCTGTGACGCCGCCAAGGCAAAGAGCGCCTTTGCGTCATCCCATCTTATATCAGCCGCTAAACCCGCTTTGCTCCGCTCTGGTCATCGTCGAGCTGCGCAAAGCAACGCGATTGCGTGTAAGCTGTCCCGAGCTTATGGCAAAGCCCGCCATTAGCTCAGGCCAGTTTACACACATCGCTAAGTACGGGCTGCTCCGCTGTGGTGGTCGTCGAGCTGCGCAAAGCAACGCGATTGTGTATAAGTCGTGACGCCGCTTGGGCATAAACCGCCCAAACGTCATCCCGCCTTATACACATCGCTAAACCCGCTTTGCTCCGCTCTGGTCATCGTCGAGCTGCGCAAAGCAACGCGATTGTGTGTAAGCTGTCCCGAGCTTATGGCAAAGCCCGCCATTAGCTCAGGCCAGCTTACACACATCGCTAAGTGCGCTTTGCCCCGCTCTAGTCATCGTCGAGCTGCGTGGCGCAACGCGGGTGCGGCTAGCTACGCCATCGAACTCGTGGCAAAGTGCGCCACGAGCACGATAGCTAGGCTATCTGACCCGCTAAGTACGCGCCACTCCGCTCTGGGCGTCGAGCTGCGCAAAGCAACGCGGCGTGATATAAGCTGTGACGCCGCCAAGGCAAAGAGGTAAGCACCCAATAACAGACCGTCTTGAAAATCAATAGAGGCCCGTTCCCAGATTCAGGGAAGCGGACCTCTTTGCTTTAAGCGACGGTCGATTGGGCGGTACCGGTAAATGTTTGGTTCCAAGGCA
>NZ_BAAFPR010000048.1:0-7954 GCF_042847315.1 Lacticaseibacillus jixiensis | reverse complement strand
CGTGGTTGAGGTCGTAACACAGTTCATCAACGATATTGACCAGATCCACTTCGTCGTAAAACTCATTGTTATAGACCCGCAGACGTTCCGTGGTACGGGCCAAGGCTTCGACAACACCTTTGGTTTGCGGACGGAAGACGCGACAGACAACCGGCTTGTAGCCGGCATCCTGACTGAACTGCTTGAAGCGCTCATTCAATACAACGCGCTGGCCGATGTCTGACTTGGCATGATCGACGACTTGCTTCATGTTGTCAAACCAGATCTCTTTGGGAATGCCACCAGTATGATGAAAAGCGTCGTCCAAACAGTTGAAGAGAGTGTCTTGGCTGCGTTCAAAGATCAACGTCAGGTACTTCAGCTTGGAATATGGCAATACATACAAGAAGATGTTGAACGTGAAGGCTTTGCCTTCGGTGTTATACAGTGTCATTTCTTCTTTCCAGTCAACCTGCGCTGAAAGCCCGGCGGTATGTTCGACTCTGATCGTCGCTTTATGTACTTGGTGTTTCTTGTACTTGGCACAATAGTCTCGCACAATCGAGTACTTGCCGGTGAAGCCGTGCTTCACAATGAATTTGTAGATGGCCATCGCTGAACACGGAATGTTTAGCTTCTCATCAATCTTTTCGCGAAATGGATCCAGTTTGCTTGGTCGCTTAGCTCTGGCCTCGGTGGGTTGGGGTAGTGAATCGCTGCTTCCTCGCTTAACCTCCTCGTATGCCCGCTTGACGGTGCGGTAATCACAGTTGTATTGCTCGGCTATAGCAGCGAAGTTGGGTTTCATATCCTCAATCATATATTTTCTAACTCCTTCTCGAATGTCCTGTCTCACATCGTTTTCCTCCTTGGTTACGATGTGATTCATGATATCAAAAAATGCAGGAAAACCGACAATTTCAAATCGCCATTTTCCTACATTTTATAGCCGCCATGTACACATCAGCACCTTTCGAAATTCGGCCACCGCGCATCGCACTTTGCGCCTCTCTATTGTGCCATGGATCGCTGATGCCGTCTATCGAAGCAATTTAATTGGACACTATCAATTAAATTATACAAACCGCCTCGCCAATTGCTAAGTTGCGCCATCCTGTCGCGACATGGTAAAATGTGGCTTTGGCAGTTCACCTCATTTGGTGGCCGTTCATTTAACAGTTTCTAATAGTGAAAGCTGGAAAGTCGCAATAAAACTGGCCAAAGTTTACGGATTGCGGCTTTTTGCGTGCGCACAACTAACCGCATACCTTAAGCCAACCGCCAATGCGCTATACTTAACGTGTAGGAGGTGCGCTGATGCAAAATGCTGATCAGATTTACGAAGCGATTCGCCAAGATCCGCAGAATGCGGCCTTCACCGCGGCAGGCATCGATCCGCTGTATCACTATGAACCCAATGCCACGATCTTGATCGTCAGCCAAGCGCCTAGCCGCAGCGCGCAAGCCGCCAAAACCTATTGGCGCGACGCTTCAGGCGATCGCCTGCGCGAGTGGATGGGGGTGACTGATGCGGAGTTTTACGATTCCGGGAAGCTGGCGGTGGTGCCGCTTGATTTCTATTACCCTGGTAAAGGTAAAAGCGGCGACTTGCCGCCGCGCAAAGGCTTTGCCGAGAAGTGGCACAAGCCGCTGTTAGCGCTGATGCCGCATATTCAGTTGACCTTGCTGATTGGGATGTATGCGCAGCGGTATTATCTGCCTAAGCGCCAGAAGACCCTGACGGAAACCGTGCGGCATTATCAAGATTATGCGCCGTATTTCCCGCTGGTGCATCCGTCGCCGTTAAATTACGGCTGGTTAAAGAAGAATCCGTGGTTTGCAGACACTGTGCTGCCTGATTTGCAGCACCAAGTCCGATCACTATTAACGCGCTGAGTTGAAATTAGCTCAGCGCTTTTTTGATGCCAAAGCACTGAATTTAAAATACTCTAGTTTTCGCAGTCTACCCGCAATCTTTCACCGTACCAAAGGTTACCTTAATTCTGATCTCAAAGGACAGGTGGAGCGTAGGTGCGTGGGGGCCGCGAGACGGTCAGGCCGTGAAACGTGTGGTGTCAGGTAAGACTCGCGTCGACGCAAGCGCAGCGCAGCTAGATGCGAGGCTTACCTGACACCACACGCGGCAAGTTTAAAGACCGCGTTGAGCGCAGCGATGCGGGCTTTAAACTTAGGCGTAAACCGCGTACTTTGCGGTTGCAGCCGGCCGCATAGCCTGCACCGTCTCGCGGCCCCCACGCACCGGAGCTTCACCGGTCCGGCCTTCTGCAAATTCTGGGACCGGTAACAGCCTGCACTTACTTGCCAAATCTGCCGCGAGCTTCGTATGCTATAGAAAACGGATACACAATGGAGGGGCGCGTATGGGTGCATGGTATGACGAAGCAATCATCTATCAGATCTATCCCAAAAGCTTCCAAGACAGTAACGGCGACGGGGTCGGCGACTTGCGCGGTATCCAAGCGCGCATTCCGTATCTGCAAGCACTCGGGATCAATTGTGTGTGGCTGAATCCGGTGTTTGCCTCGCCGCAAGTGGACAACGGTTATGATGTTGCCAATTACTACGCGATCGACGAGCGGCTGGGCACCATGGCCGATATGGAAGCTTTGATCAAAGCTTTGCATCAAGCCAAGATCCGGGTGGTGTTGGATTTTGTGGTGAATCACACCTCAGATCAGCATCCCTGGTTTCAAGATGCCATCCAAACGCCGCATTCGCTGTATCGCGACTACTATATTTTTCAAAACGGGCCGGCGCCGAATAACTGGGGGAGCTTCTTTGGCGGTTCGGTATGGGAGGAAGCGCCTGATGCCAGCGGCCAGATGTATTTTCACTTGTTTGACAAACACATGCCGGATTTGAATTGGGCCAATCCCGAAGTGCGCCACGCGATGCAAGACGTCGCCGAGTTCTGGTTGCACAAAGGGCTGGACGGCTTGCGCGTGGATGCGTTCATTCACATTGCCAAGGCCAACTTGGCCCAAGATTTCCCCACCACCGCCGCTGATGAGCCGGTGGTGGCCGAACCGTTCTTCGCCAACTTGCCGCAGGTGCAAACTTGGCTGAAGCCGTTTGTCGCTCAGCTGAAGGCGGACTTTCCCGACGCGTTCTTGTTAGGCGAAGCCGCCAGCGCCAGTGTGGATCTGGCGTCAGCGTACACGGATCACTTAATGGATGCAGTGGTGTCGTTTCGCTATTTCACCCAACAGCCAGGCGATGTCGGCTTGCCAGCCGCTTATCAGCCCAAAATGATGGACTGGCAAGCGTTCAAACAAACCCAAGCAGTGTGGCAGCAGACTTTAATGGCGTACCCGACGCTGTATTGGAGCAATCACGATATGGGCCGCGTATTGGGCCGGGTGGCGCAAAGTGCAACCCATGCGCGAAGTTTGGCGATGTTGATGTATTTGCAGCGCGGCTTGCCGATCATTTATTACGGCGAAGAATTAGGCATGCAAAATCTCCAATTTACCTCAGCCGATGACTTCAAAGATCCGACGGTGGCGCCGTTTGTGGCGGCTGCGGTTAATCACGGCCTAAGCGAGGCCGAAGCGTTGGCAATGGTGTCGGCGACGCATAAATTGCCGGCACGAGCGCCGATGCAATGGGATGATGCGCCACACCACGGCTTCTCCACGCAAACGCCGTGGTTAAGCGGACAAGAATTGCCAACGGCTAGTGCCGCGGCGCAACAGCTTGATCGTGACAGCATGTGGCAATTCTATCGGCAGCTGATCGAATTGAAGAAGCGGCACCTTTTTCAAACGGGTGATTACTTGTTGTTGACCACTGATGAGAATAGCTATGTCTACCAACGCCAAACCCCTGATGCTAAGGCAATCGTGGCGGTGGGACTAGGACAACAACCAGCTCAGGTGACCTTGCCCAAAGGACGCTATTCGCCGCTGCTTTGGGCTGGTGATTATCAGCTGAATGGCGCAGCTTTGACGCTGGCGCCAGAAGCTGGTGTGGTGTTGATCGAAGAAAGGAGCAGCTTATGAGTTTGAATGTTGCCGCTTTGGCCCATCGGCCGCAAAGCGAAGATTGTTTCTTGACGCCAGAGCATGCGTTGGCGGTGCGCTTGAAAACCGCTGTTGATAACGTGCACAGTGTCCAAGTACTATACGGGGATCCCTATTGGCTCAAGCCGGATGAAGAGCTGGTCAGGTTCTCTTATCAAACCGCCGCCATGACTAAAGTGGCCACGGGCCAAGCGCATGACTACTGGGAAGTGACGCTGCAAGCCTCTTATGCGCGCTTGCAGTATCTGTTTGTGGTAGCTGGCAATGATGGGTCGGTAGTGTTGTATGGCGATCGCGGCTTGCGCAATGATTCAAAGACGGCCCGATTGGATGCGACGAATTATTTTCGGATGCCGTATTTTCACCAAATCGATGCCATTTATACGCCAACTTGGGTCAGTGAAACGGCGTGGTATCAGATCTTTCCTGAGCGCTTTGCCAATGGCGATCAAAGCAATGATCCAGTCGGTACCAAGCCTTGGCAGCCAGAAGATCATCCAGGGCGCGAAGACCATTATGGCGGGGATCTGCAAGGGGTGTTGGATCATCTTGATGATTTAGAGGCGCTAGGGGTCAATGGCTTGTATTTCTGTCCGATATTTAAAGCCAGTTCCAATCATAAATACGACACCATTGATTATTATCAAATCGATCCGGATTTCGGCGACAAAGCGTTGTTTGCCAAATTGGTAGAAGAGGCCCACAAGCGGGATATGAAGGTGATGTTAGACGCAGTGTTTAATCACTTGGGCTTTGCGTCGCTACAATGGCAAGATGTGTTGACGAATGGGCCGGCGTCGCGCTTTGTCGATTGGTTTCATATCCATTCTTGGCCGCTGACGCCGTATCATGATCCGCTGTTGCATCAAGGCGCACCGCAGTTTGATACCTTTGCCTTTGGGCCGGGGATGCCGAAGCTTAATACCGCCAATCCTGAGGTGCAAGCGTATTTGCTGGATATTGCGACATATTGGATCAAGCAATTTGACATCGATGCATGGCGCTTAGATGTGGCCAACGAAGTCGATCACCACTTCTGGCGCCGGTTTCATGAAGCAACCACGGCGGTGAAAAGTGATTTCTATGTGCTAGGCGAGGTGTGGCATGAAAGCCGGCCGTGGCTGAATGGCACTGAGTTCACTGGGGTGATGAATTATGCGTTCACCCAGCAGATCCAAGACCATTTTCTCACCGGCGTGATCGATGCACCTGAGTTGGTGGCGCGCTTGAGTGATCAATTGATGCTATATCAAGATGCCGCCAATCAAGCGATGTTGAACATGCTGGATTCGCATGATACGCCGCGCTTGTTGACGGTGGCCAAAGGCGATTGGGGCAAGGCGTATCAGGCGCTGGCGTTCACCTTCATGCAAACCGGGGCGCCTTGCGTGTATTACGGTACCGAAATGGGGATGACTGGCGAAGACGATCCAGACGACCGCAAGCCGATGGATTGGGACAAGCTGTATGGCGAGACTTGGCAGCAAGTGGCCGCTTTGATCCACTTGCGGCGCGCTTATGCGCCGTTATTTGGCCGCGGCAGCACGCGCTTGGAGGTGGTTGACGGCTTGATCCATGTCACGCGTGCATACGCAGACCAAGTTGCCCAAGCCTGGTTCAACACTGGCAAGCAAGCCAAGCCTTTGGCGACGCCGGCGACTTTTGCCCAAGGGTACAAAGCCCAGGCACTGGCACCGTTGGGCTTTGTGATCAGCATTGCCTGATCATTCTGATAACGGTAACAGGCGGTTAATATTTGTAAAAGCGGTTGCAATCCTGATACGCTTAGAACAAGCAAAACCAGAAAGGCAGTGAGGACATGACCCGGTTGTTTGAAATCGATCCTTGGCGCGTGGCCACGCACGACTTGGCGCCGACGCAAAGACGCTTGCAAGAAAGCCTCACCGCCATTGGCAATGGCTACATGGGCATGCGCGGCAATTTCGAAGAAGGCTATTCTGGCGACAGTTTATCCGGCACATACTTGGCCGGCGTGTGGTTTCCGGATAAGACGCGCGTTGGCTGGTGGAAGAACGGGTATCCGGAGTACTTCGGCAAGGCGATCAACGCGCCACGCTTCATCGACATGGCTATCACCGTCAATGATCAAGTGGTGGATCTGGCGCAATGTGAATACCGCGACTTCTACATGAGCTTGGAACTGCAAGTGCCGCAGCTCAAGCGGCGCTTCACTTATGTCAGCCAGCAAGCCACGGTGGCTTTCACCTTCACCCGCTTTGTGTCCAATGCCACCAAGGAAGCGGCGTTGATTCAACTGACCGCCAAGGTGTTAAGCGGCACGGCCAAACTTGCCATCACCGCCGGCTTAGATGCCAATGTCCACAACGCTGACAGCAATTATGACGCGGCGTTTTGGCAGCCGCTTGCAGAATCGCGCTCTGCTGGCTTCATTCAAGCCCAAACGCGGCCCAATCCCTTCGAGGTACCGCAGTTTACCGTATTGCTCAAGCAAGCCTTGCGCGTTAACGGCCAAGCTTATCAAGGCATGCGCCGCACTGGCAGCGGCTATTATCAAGAAACCGTCACCGCTAAGTTAACGAAGGGCGAAAGCCTCACCGTTGAAAAGCGCGTGGTGGTGATCACCAGCCGAGACGTTGCTGCTGATCAACAAGCGCCAGTTGCTGAGGCCATCATGGCTCAACTGGCTGCCCAAAGTTTCGATCAGGCCTTGGCGGCGCATGCGGCGGTGTGGGCCAAGCGCTGGGCGCAAAGCGATGTCGTGATCGACGGCGATGCGGCGGCGCAACAAGGAATCCGCTTCAACTTGGCGCAGCTGTTTATGACGTATTATGGCGAAGACCCGCGCTTAAACATCGGCCCCAAAGGCTTCACTGGAGAAAAATACGGCGGGGCCACGTATTGGGACACTGAAGCGTATGTGGTGCCGATGTACTTGGCCATCACGCCGCCGCAAGTCACGCGGGCCTTGCTGCAATATCGCCATGACCAATTGCCAGGCGCTTATCACAACGCCCAACAACAAGGCTTAGCCGGCGCGTTGTTTCCGATGGTGACCTTCAATGGCATCGAATGCCACAACGAATGGGAAATCACCTTCGAAGAGATCCACCGCAATTCCGATATTGCGTTTGCCATTAAGCAATACACCGATTACACCGGCGATGAAAGTTATGTCAACGGCCCAGGCATTGCGGTGTTAGTGGGTGTGGCGCGCTTCTGGGCGGATCGGGTGCATTGGTCCAAGCGCCGTCAAGCCTACATGATCCATGGGGTCACCGGGCCGAACGAATATGAAAATAACGTCAACAACAACTGGTTTACCAATACCATGTGCGCGTGGGAATTGGCATACACCTTGCAGCGCCTGCCTTTAGCCGATCCTGCGGCAGTTGAAGCTTTGGCCGTCTCCACTGAAGAACAAAGTTTGTGGCAGGAAATTGTGGCTAAGATGTACTACCCGCAAGATCCTAAGCGCCACTTGTTTATCCAACACGATACTTTCTTAGACAAAGATTTGCAGCCGGCCAGCAGCATTCCTGCCAGCCAGCGGCCAATTAATCAGCACTGGTCATGGGACAAGATCTTGCGCTCGCCTTTTATCAAACAAGCCGACGTGCTGCAAGGCTTATCCTGGATTATTCATAGAATTTCAAAAAAGCAGCGCAATCCCATGATTCACACGGGACTGCGCTGCTTTGGTGTTTCACCCATTGGGTGCGCCTATATGCTAAGGTTAAGTCGACAAAAACCATCACGAAAGCGAGGCTTCACACCATCTCAACTTTAACCAGCTTATCCCTGCAATGCAATACCAATGTGACTGTGACCGCCGACGGCGGTCAACTTTCAAATGACGCCGGGCTCGTTTTGTTCCAAGAGTTTCTTCATCGTATCAACTTTAGGCAACTTGCCAATCAGTGCCTCAAGTTACCAGACCAACGACGATTCTG
>NZ_BAAFPR010000047.1:0-9490 GCF_042847315.1 Lacticaseibacillus jixiensis | reverse complement strand
CGCCAAAATTTTACGAGATGTGCGACACACATGGCGTCGACTTTTTGGTTCGACTCAAGGCAAATTCAAAGCTTGGGAAGCTGGCAGAAACGGCCTTAGTGGATTGCCCTCCAAAATATGAAGAGAGCAAATGCGTCTACCACGAATTCAAGTATCAGGCCGCGTCATGGGGTAAAGCTCGCCGTGTTATCGTATGTTCTACTCATACGGCAGATGAGCTAGTTCCCTGGAACCACGCATTCGTAGTGACCAGCCTGGCCTCCGAGGCTCCAGAGACTTTGTTCAAGACCTATAGACAGCGGGGCAATGCTGAGAACCAAATTAAGGAGCTGAAATGCGGGTTTGGCTTTGACAAAACAGACAGCTCAACTTTTGCACGGAACACTGCACGAGCCTTGATCACCGGTATTGCCTATAACCTGGTTCAGCTCTTTAAACAGCTCTTTGTCTCGGAAGACCGTCGTTCAACCATCTCCTCGCTACGGTTCAGCCTCTTTCACATCGCCGGTAGGATTACTTGGCACGCCCGTCGTGTGGTGATTCATCTTGCTTCTAACTATGTTTACAAGAACTGGTTTAGTCGGCTCATGGACGAAGTCCATCAGTTGGCGACCTGAACTGAATAACTGAATAGGTCGTGCGTCGAGCCGAAAACTGGGTCGGTCTGTTCGTGGTGCATCGATCACCAACTTCTCCGCTCAGTCAGTATTCGCAACGATCCAAACGTTGCTTTCAGACCGGCCAGATGCGATTTCATGTCCCAAATACCGAGGTGAATAATCCAGGTTCATGTAATCCGGGCCAGAGGTAAAGTAGTACAGATCATCTAACTGTTTGCCGCGATATAAGTCCGTGTAATAGGTGTCCAGCTTGCCTTGATCGACTTTGACATGAGTCCCGCCCATGACCACTTCATCATGAATGATACTAATATACGGATCTTCCATGGTGTAGATCATACTATCAGGAACTAATGTCCATTCGTCTTTAGCGGTACGCTTGAACAAGCGCGCCCAAGAGCGCATCCATTCTGCCCGGCGTTCCACCCGGCCAAACAAGTAAGTCTGGCCAGCATATTGGAACGGTTGTGAGCAGTTGTACACATCATAGCCGTCAACGCCGACGAAGCGCTGGATCGCAGCGTCTGTAGGGGTGAAAGCCGCTTCTAACTTCGCCTTTTCTTTCTTTAGGTCCATCATTACCTCCTAAACGTCTTGCCTATCGATCCACTCCAAACACCGTGGAAACCAAGTGGCATAATGCGGATCGATTTGTTCTGAATCACCGTCTGCTGAACGCGCCGTACCTAGTGATAAGCCATGCGGGCCAAACTGGAAGATGTGCCCTTCAAAAGGTACCTTAGCGCGGCTTAACGCCGTCATGAACGCCAACGTGTTGTCGACTGGCACCAGCCCATCTTCGGCAGTACCAAACAGGAACGTCGGCGGATTGTCGGCAGTGACTAACGTGTCTAAAGACGGTGCTTTCAGCTGCAACAGTTCGTTCATCGAATCTAAGATGCAAGCATAGCCCAAGATCACCAATTGCGGGCGATAAGTCTTGGCGGTACTGGCATAAGCTGCCGCCAAATGCCCGCCAGCGGAGAAGCCGATCAAAATCACTTGCGTTGGATCGATCCGCCAATCAGCTTGGTGTGCTGCAATGGCCTCAAATGCTTGCATCACATCATCAAGGGCGTTGTGGTAACCGCGATGCTCTGCCACGGAGTAATTCAACACCAAGGCTTGATAGCCTTGTTCGTTGAAGGCTTCGGCAATTGGCGCAGATTCGCGCGGACTAACGAAACCATACCCGCCCCCTGGCAAGATCATCACCGCCGACGCCTTGCTCGGCTGATCGAGGCCGTAATAATCCACACTCACATTACGCGCTTCATTTAATACTAAGTGCATCCGTGATGTCTCCCATCTTCAGAAACGGAACCGCAATGTCTTGATTTCATAAGGCCGGAAACTCAGCTGATCAAGATCGACAGCGCCGGTCTTTTCTTCCATCAAGTTCGTTTCTTCAACTCCAGCAAAAGCAAATTGCGGCTGCAGGGCAAATGTCTGGCGTGCGCCGGTGTAATCATGGAAGCGCACGATGAGTCCTTGCCCATCTTCCGCCTGCTTCACAGCGTCCAAGGCCACTTTAGCTTCTGGCTCAAAGGCAAATAATTGATGCGTTTCTCCCGTTGCTGTCCCAATCAGCAATGGTGAATTCAACGCCCATGCCACTTGTTGCGTATCACTGGCGTTAACTGTCTCAAGGTGAGGATACAGGCTGTAGGTGAAAGTGTGCTCACCTTCATCGGCAACCGGATCCGGATAGACGGAACTGCGCAACAGGCTAAGGCGCATCACATTATCTTTGATGTCATAACCATACTTGCTATCGTTCAACAAGCTGACGCCATAATCCGTTTCAGACAAATCTGCCCACTGATGGCCAACAGTTTCAAACTTGGCCAGATCCCAGCTGGTGTTCCAATGCGTCGGCCGCTTAACGTTCCCATATTGAATATCGTAAGTGGCTTCAGAGGCTCGAATATCAACCGGAAAGGCAACCTTCATCAACCGCTGCTTCTCATGCCAATCGACATGGGTAATGAAGTCGATGCGCCGTTCATCAGCGAAGATACGCATGATCTGCTTCAGCTTCGAACGGCCAAACTCATAAGTGAATTGCACTTCAGTTACAGCATCGGTTTGCGTCAAGACTTCAGCTTTGATCGCTTGAATATCTGTTTCCTTCTCGTTATAGAAAAGATCGATGTTCCAAGCATTAAAGTCCAGCGGTTTGTCTTCAAAGAGTTGCAACTGATTACCTAATGCGCCAGGTGCCAACACTTCACGCTTAGCCACCTTGTCATAAACTGACGTCAACTGACCAGTTTCATTCCACTTGATCGAATAGAACTTGGTTTCAACGGCGTTGGTTTGAGTGACAGGTGAAACTTCAGCCGCTGCCGGCTGCACCGCATACTGCTGTGATGCCGTTGGGGCAACTTGCGGCACCTTGACATAGCGGCCATCAACTAAGTCCGCGTATGGCAAAGCTTTGCCAGCTTCATCGACAAGCGTTGCAGTTTGTTGGGCTTGCGGCAGCTTGACCCATTGTGATTGGGTCCAACTGCTGGTATTCAATACTGTCAACTGATCATTTGCAGCTGGTTGATCAGAGGCAATCAGCTTCTGCAAGCTTGCCAAACTGGTTTGATACTCACGATCAGAATCACGATAAACCTCATTGATCGAAGAACCCGGGATGATATCGTGGAACTGATTACGGGCCAAAGTGATCCATAGATCATGCAATTCTTGCGCAGGATATGCTTGCTGATCAAAGATCAAGCGCATCGCATTGGTGATTTCAGCATTGCGCAAGGCCAATTCCATCTTACGGTTGTACAACTTGTTGTTGGATTGGTTCGTATAAGTCCCGCGGTGGAACTCGAGGTAAAGCTCGCCATCCCAATGCTGAACATAACTTTCGGAATGCTCAACCGTATCATGCAGCCGCGCCACGTAATCATCGATCCGCGATGGCTTGACCCAAGGCAAGCCGTCGATGCGATCCATTTCCCGCCGGTTCTCCAACATGTTGCGGTTGACCCCGCCGCCGCCATCGCCGTAGCCATAAGCTAACAGCAAGTCGCGGTTAACTTCCTTGTCCTTATACGCATCATAGATGCCTTTGACGATGTTCGGTTGCAGATAACCATTATAAGTAAACCGCTTGTAGAAGGTTGGATCGCCTTCTCGCCCTGGTTCTGGGGTGGTGATGAAGTGCGTCAACACTTCAGAACCGTCCATGCCGCGCCACATAAAGGTGTCATGCGGCATCCGATCGATTTCATTCCAACTGATCTTGGTGGTAATGAAGGTATCCACCCCAGACTTCTTCAAGATCTGCGGCAGTGCCCAGCTATAGCCGAACACATCTGGCAGCCACAACACAGTGGAATCTTGATTAAACTCCCGCTTGAAGAAGCCTTTGCCTAACAGGATCTGCCGCGTCAATGCTTCACCAGAAGGGATGTTGCAGTCTGCTTCCAGCCACATTGCACCGCCGACTTCCCAGCGGCCTTCCTTGACCCGTTCCTTGATTTTGGCATAGATTTCTGGATAGTCTTCCTTGATGTACTCATACATTTGAGGTGAGCTATGGAAGAAGACATAATCCGGATACTCATCCATCAACCGCAACACGGTGGAGAAGGAGCGCGCAATCTTCTCACGCGTGTTCTTCAACTGCCACAACCACGCCACATCGATATGCGTATGGCCGACTGCTGAAACCGTCACCGGTGTCTGCTTTGGCATCGCATCGATCTTAGCTTGCAAATAGTCATTGGCTGCTTTCATCGAAGTGTAGAAATCTTCAGACCCAGGCTGCGAGAAGTCGATTTCGTTGATGGCATGGTTCAGCCACTGCGTGTACAGCGGCACATCAGGATGATTCTCATCCAAGGCCTTGATCGTCTGGATCAAGTTATTGCTCAGATAGAAGAAGTCATACGTCGGTTGATCGACATAAGCATAATCTGCGTAACTAAACGTATACTCCTGATCAACTTCGCTGCCATCACCTTGCAAACCCCGCCCAGTCCAAGCTTTCAACGTCAGCGTAACGGTTTTGCCGGCATATTGGCTGGCATCAAAATAAGTTTCATGATGATTGCCATCTACGCCTTGATACGGATGATCATCAACAAACAACAAGCTTTCAGAACCGCCTAACCCGCCTGGGAAAGAACTCCCAAAGTCAAAGAGCAAGACTAAGCGATGTTCATCTGAGAACTCTGGTACTGTAAACTCGGTCTGGAACCAATAATAGTCATCATGGCCCACCCACTTATCACCTGCCGCAAACGGCTGCCACGGACCGTTCACTTCATGGGGATATTTCAGGACCTTACTCTCATCCTTAAACACCTGCCACCCAGTGATCGGTTGCCTTTTGCGATAGCGGTATTGCGCTAATTCGGCTACCCGCGCCACCAACTTTTCCTTAGTAAAATACATTTAATTACCCCGATCCCGACAATCATCTTTTCTCTGCCACGTATTTGTCTAATTCTGGTACAACTGCTTCATACCAACGATCTGAGAAGATCTTGTATCCAAGGGGACCTGGATGCACCCCGTCACGCATCACTTTCTGCCAACCATAATTCTGGCAAACCTGGTTTAAGATGCCATCCAAACTGATGTCGATTGCCTGATATTCCCTAGCTAAGCGACGCACGATCTGAATCTTTGGATCGAGATCTTTGCGCCAATGATACCGATCAATATCAGCATCACTCACGACCCATGGTTCAGCTACAACAATATTAGGAATCTTCAATGCTACTGCTTGGTCAAGGATTGAGCGATAATGCTTCTCAAATCGTTCGAACTCTCTGGTAGTTCCAAAGGTATCTTTCTTTTCGTTGTAACCGGTGTCATTAATGCCAATCAAAATCGAAACAACATCCGGAATCGGCCCACCAATGTCTTCGATGTCCTTGGTAAACCGGGAATCTAATCCCTCAATAATGTCACCGCTGAACGCACGGTTATACACCTCAACTTCTTCATCAATGTAATGCTCTTGAAGCATAGCTTTCAGCATAAATGGAAAACCGATACCAAGATACATATCCACGTCATCACGCCAGCGTGCATCTGTGATACTATCGCCGTTAAATACAACCTTCATTTCTGTCTCCTAAGCATCCTTGTTTAAATATTTATCGTATACGCTCGTAAGCAAGTAATCATCTAACCACGCTACTACAGCAATACCACCGAAAGAAGCAAGGTAGACAAGTGTCAACATCCCAGTAGGGTTAATTGTCTGCAGTATCAGAAACAGGAGCAGTATTCCCGCCATTATTGATCTCACATTAGTTAGTCCGATTCGAAAAGCGTTGTATAAGGAGCGCTTGAATACATCTTGATATCTCGAAGCATAGTCGACAAATGTAACAATCACAACACTCCACATCGTCATACCAATGAGGCTACAAAAACGAGAATATAACGCAAACACGCCGCTTACCTGAAACGACCACATAAAACTAAGTGCTGCAACAATCAGAAGTGGTAGGAAAATTACCATGGCTTTAACACCCATTGTAAAATTGCGTAGCAATCCTCGAAAATATACGGCATACGGTTCTCCAGTATGCGCTCGAACCAAACGGATCGATTGACTTAATGAAATCATATTGCCCATAATATTAACCAATGGAAGGGAGGTTGCAATAAACAATATATTCAGAAAGAAAACGTCCACTGCAACACTCAGCTTACGAATTAATGGATTATCGTAGCTAAATAATTTTCTGATCATTGCATTTACTCCTCTTACTGGTTCATCGTCTTATCGTATCGCTTCAATGCTTTCTGTTGAATTGATAAAAACTTCTTAAGCCCCATCGTGTTCAACTGCTTAATATAAGCATTCCATTCCTTATCCACGCCGCCCTTTGTAACCCACTGAGCATACTTATTACCAGCATAAGCATCAATATCAGCTAACAACGAACTTAACTCTTTTTGCTCCTCCGGCTTGAAACTTAATGCTGGGTACTGTGGGCCAGTATACTTGTCTAAAGGCGTTGCAATCTTACGGCGAAGGCCGTCACCTTGGTTATCAATATAGTGAATCTTGTTTGCTAAAGCATCATCACCGTACTGCGGTGCCCAATCACGGAAGGCATTGTTAATTGCAAAGTCATCCTGCACCCAATGTTTCTTGGACTTATCCTTCAACAAACTGTAAGTCCCATCGCTATTCTTTTTAGTGGTTTTGCCAAACGGGCCATAATAGGACTGAATTGAATTATCTGGAGTGTAGAATTGATCAACCCACTGTAGTAATTTCTTAGGATTCTTGCATGCGGTCGTGACTTCAAATTGATTCCGCGAATACGGGTCTTGATCGCGCAACGCAACTTTCTTACCATCGACGCCTACTAAAGCTGGAGCTGCAACATATTCATCTGGTGTTTTACCCAAGTTAACTGGGTTATAAGTTACCGCGCCACCAACCTTGGAAGCATTGGTAAACTTCGTCATCAGTTTCGTAAAATCTTGAGTGAAGAATTCAGGATCAATCCCGCCACGCTTGTAAAGGTCATGCATATGCTCTACGGCCTTCTTGAATGTCTCTGTGGCCGGTGTGTAGTAAACTTTTTTCCCATCATAATTCATCCACTGAGTTGTGGTACTACTGCTGGCTTGCACACCCCATGGAATCATCGCAATGTTGGTAAAGCCATCCAAACCGACTTCATCTTTTTTACCATTCCCGTTGGGATCTTTTGTCGCCATAGCCACCATAACATCTTCAAATTCTTGATACGTGGTCGGCATCTTGAGCCCTAGCTTATCTAGCCACTTCTTGTTGATGTACAATTGATTACCAGTAATTGTACGTCCTGTCATTCTTGATGGTAAAGAATAGATATGCCCATCAGCACTGGTTACGATAGCCCGCATCTTTGGATCCTTTTTCATGATTTTGGTTAGGTTGG
The DNA here is from genome assembly GCF_042847315.1 of Lacticaseibacillus jixiensis. Classification (NCBI taxonomy): domain Bacteria; kingdom Bacillati; phylum Bacillota; class Bacilli; order Lactobacillales; family Lactobacillaceae; genus Lacticaseibacillus; species Lacticaseibacillus jixiensis. The sequence continues at coordinate 1,962 of NZ_BAAFPR010000047.1, read as the reverse complement.
GCATTGTTTTCTTATTGATGTATTTTTCCAAGGGAATCAGTGACGCTAGGTTGTTAGCAATATCCGCGTCGCCCAACGCAGTATTCCCAAAAAATGCATCCGGCAGCTCACCACCGCCAAGAACCGTCCCTTTCTTGTCTCCCCACTCAAGAGTTGTGTAAGTCTTCCACTTGACCGTGACGTTAGTAGCCTTACTTGCAGCCGGCACAGTACCCTTCGCTCGATATGTTTTACTACTACCTGGGAAACGGACATTTAATACAGTAAATGAATTGTTGTTGCTACTGTCATTGGCGTTTTTACTGCCACAACCGCCCAATAATGCGGCCATCGCCAAACCCATACCTAGCGCCACATAGTTCCGTATTTTCATTTTACTCTCCCCTATTCTTTGATCGAACCGATCATTACGCCCTGGTTGAAGTATTTCTGTAAGAATGGATATACGCACATAATTGGTAAGGTAGAAACAATCATCGCACCGTACTTCATCATTTCTGAGCGCTGCTGTGAAAGCGCCGCAGAAGCCGTTGCAGAGGCACTACCCATATTGCCCATACCTTCATTAACAATTAAGAGTCGCCGAAGAATTAATTGTAACGGTTGAAGGTTTTCACTCTGGATATAAATCATCGCATCAAACCAAGAATTCCAAATACCTACGGCGGCCCATAGCCCAATTACCGCAATAATCGCTTTCGAGAGCGGAATAGCAACTTGAATAAAGAACCGTCCAATCCCACAACCGTCAAGCTGAGCAACCTCCCAAAGCGTTTCCGGAATATTTTCCTTAAAGAATGAGCGAATGACCAAGATATTGTATGTCGACACAGCCCCCGGCAGGATAAGAACTAATGGATTGTTCAGCAAACCAAGGTGGCGGATATTTAAGTAGGTTGGAATCAACCCCCCACCAATAAACATCGGAATGGCGAAGAATAAGAAAATCCATTTTTTACCTACCAACTCTGGACGCGATAACGCATAGCCGGCTGGTAAGTTCACCGCGAGTTGTACCAACGTTCCTGCTGCAGTATAAATAATAGTATTCCGATAGCTCGTCCAAATAAGCGTTGCTGAGAACAGTTGCTTGTACCCATCAAAATTTAAGTGCTTAGGAATCAAGAATACTTCACCATTGGCGATATCTGCAGGGTTGCTAATCGATGCTATGATCCTGGATTATTCACCTCGGTATTGGGGACATGAAATCGCATCTGGCCGGTCTGAAAGCAACGTTTGGAGCGTTGCGAATACTGACTGAGCGGAGAAGTTGGTGATCGATGCACCACGAACAGACCGACCCAGTTTTCGGCTCGACGCACGACCTATTCAGTTATTCAGTTCAGGTCGCCAACTGATGGACTTCGTCCATGAGCCGACTAAACCAGTTCTTGTAAACATAGTTAGAAGCAAGATGAATCACCACACGACGGGCGTGCCAAGTAATCCTACCGGCGATGTGAAAGAGACTGAACCGTAGCGAGGAGATGGTTGAACGACGGTCTTCCGAGACAAAGAGCTGTTTAAAGAGCTGAACCAGGTTATAGGCAATACCGGTGATCAAGGCTCGTGCAGTGTTCCGTGCAAAAGTTGAGCTGTCTGTTTTGTCAAAGCCAAACCCGCATTTCAGCTCCTTAATTTGGTTCTCAGCATTGCCCCGCTGTCTATAGGTCTTGAACAAAGTCTCTGGAGCCTCGGAGGCCAGGCTGGTCACTACGAATGCGTGGTTCCAGGGAACTAGCTCATCTGCCGTATGAGTAGAACATACGATAACACGGCGAGCTTTACCCCATGACGCGGCCTGATACTTGAATTCGTGGTAGACGCATTTGCTCTCTTCATATTTTGGAGGGCAATCCACTAAGGCCGTTTCTGCCAGCTTCCCAAGCTTTGAATTTGCCTTGAGTCGAACCAAAAAGTCGACGCCATGTGTGTCGCACATCTCGTAAAATTTTGGCG
>NZ_BAAFPR010000046.1:0-10691 GCF_042847315.1 Lacticaseibacillus jixiensis | reverse complement strand
TGCATCAAGACGATACCTCTTTCATTAATTGTGTAGGAACTTTAATGATAACAGGTCGTATCGACTTGGTGTTTTTTATTTTGTCTGAGTGCTAACGATAGTGGCTAACTTGATTGTAAAACGCGGGTAAAACATTATCAATGAAGCTACCCAAGAAAATCAGGACCTTTATACTGCTTTTGGCAAGTGTGTTATTCATCTTAATCACTATTATCAGTACCTTCATGCTATTTATTGGAATCCGTACCAGTACCAACATCAGACATCTTGATGCTGGGCCGATCCGGTACTATATCCGATTACCTGGACAGTATTATGGTATTGGTGATCATAATAAAGTACAAATCAACGTTGATACCAAGACTGAAAAGGGCGAGATCATCGCAATGTTTGTAGATGATCTTGCAATCAATCACGACTTAATTTTCTTCCATGATACAGGGATGGATCTTGCAACCCATAAAGGATTGACTGACTACTATGCGGCACTTAATACCAAAAGTACGGAAATTCAGGTATTTAAGACCAAGGCTAGCCTTTATCGTCACTATCCAACCGCAAGTACGACAGTATGGAAACGTCCGGTATCCTTTGAATGGTATGGGTACGAATGGCAAGTCAATTGATCCGAGATGACCTCACCTGAAACAATTCGACTTTGCGTATATGCATCAGGCAGGCAGCACTGCCGTTGCGCCACGCAAAAAAATCGCGACTCAGCACAGATACTGCTGAGTCGCGATTAGTTAGATTGTTGTGCACGACGAATACACGATCGAGCCGATATTTCCCATCGTGGATTCTCGATGCGGCAGGCGATGAATCTATAATCTTGCTGCCTGCCATCGGTTATTTGATTAAGTACCCGCCGAATGCTAGGCATTCACCGGTGATCTGTGGGTACACCCTTTTCTTTTGCCCGTGGACTAGGAGACCGGACTTCATCGCGCGCTCTGGGTGAACAGGCCAAGGTCGCAAGCAGAACTTGCTTCCACCAGATCGGCCTGTTGCGGGGTTTGGCGTACAGACAAGCTTGGCCTTCGCTGTCTCCTCTCCCCTATGCGGTTGAGCAAGCATAATATAGCATGGTGGCAAATTAAATGCAAGGGCTTTTCTAACCTTTTACAATTAATTTACAATGGCAGAAATTCGTGAGATTCCAGGCCTTCCAGTATGATCAAACTAAGTCGGAACGCTTCAATATCTGATGGCCGCCTTCATCGGGGGAATGCAATTAGGGCTGCGTCTTCGTTGAGTTGCCCGCAGGTTAAATTATCACTTGGGGAAAGGCTGGTTACTGCTATAATAAGAACAAAATACGGACAAGGAGTCGTGTAATGAATTTCTACAGCCTGCGTTACGTTGAGCATCAGGCCAATCTGACGAATTATTTTAAGTATGGTGTGATGGCGATTGCCTTGTTGGTAATGCTGCTGGGCTTGAGTTTGTATTGGCAACATCGCATGCAAACCAAGTACCGCGACTTGGCACTCATCATGCTGCTGGTGTTGGTGTTTGTCGGCGGCGTCCAGTACAGTGATTATCAGCAGGCCAACAACCAGCGCAACCAAACTTCGCAGATGGCCGGTTTTCTCAGTAGCGTTGCGGCGGATCAAGGCGTTGATAAGCATCAGGTGTATGCCAACACGACCCAGCTTGGTGATGGCATCGTGCTTAGCATTCACGGCCGGTATTATCGCGTTGATCTGAACGCAGATGCATCATCGTATGTTTTACACCATGTGCACCTCGTTGATCATCACGTTCAGTTACATCAGTAGGAGAACATTATGCAAATGTACATCATTGTCATTGAGAAGCTGGCGTTAGGCATCATTTGCCTCGTCGCGCAGATCAATATCCTGGGCAAAACCAACATCGCGCCGAGTTCCGCGCTTGATTCCGTGCAGAATTTTGTCCTTGGGGGCATTATCGGCGGGGTCATCTATAACGAAGCGGTCACTGTGATGCAGTTCATCTTGGTGTTGGTGGTTTGGACCTTGTTAGTCCTTGTGACCAAATTTCTGAAGGAGCACACCCAGCTTGGCAAAAGGATCATTGATGGCAATCCGGTCACTGTGATCCGCAACGGCCAAGTTGAGGTTGCCGCGTGCCTGCGCGCCGGGTTATCTGCCGACACGTTAATGTTTAAGCTGCGTGCGGCTGGGATCACCGAACTGTCCCGGGTCAAACGCGCAATTCTGGAGCAGAATGGGCAGCTGACCGTGATTGAGAATGGCGCGGAGACGATGCACTATCCCATCATTGCAGATGGCAAGCCCAATCCTGATGTGCTTGAGATCATCAGCCAAGACGAGAACTGGTTGCTGACGGAGGTGCAGCGCCGCGGCTACAGCGGCTTCGGTGACATCTACTTAAGCGAATACGTTGATGGTCAGGTGCTGCTAACGGCGTATGATCGTTAAGACCCGTGTCTGACATTGTGATCGAAGCCATCAGGCAAAATGCTGCGCTGCGCGATTCTTTGGTTGGAACTGATCGCCGTATTGGCTTACAATGAGAAACATTTAAAGGGGGAATGGTTATGCAACCAATGCGTCGTCAAGATCGGCAAATTGATTTGACTGAGATCAAGCAAATCGTCAAGCAGTGCCACGTCATGCACATCGCGCTCAATGATGCGCCGTTCCCGTACGTGGTGCCGACGAACTATGGTTACGAGTGGGCAGGCGAAACGTTGATCCTATACAGCCATGGGGCGCCAGAAGGCAAGAAGCGTCAGCTGATCGCGGCAGATCCGCATGTGTGTGTCGAAATCGATGGCGGCGCGACACTGCTGCCGGCAGGGACTAATGCACCAGCGTATTCGGCGGCTTATCAAAGCGTGATCGGCTATGGCACAGCCGAGCTGGTCAATGATCCGGCAGTGAAGCGCCATGCGTTAGACTTGTTGCTGCAGCACGAAACCGGGCAAGCATTGGCGACATACGACCCGGTGCCGGAAGCGGTGATCCAGCATGTGGGCGTCATCAAGCTTACTTTGCCGACATTGACTGGGAAGGCGCATCACGATCCTGCTGCACAAGCGCAACAGGCTGAATCAAGCGATGCGGTGTCTGGCGCGTCGCGTTCTGAGCAAGACTGAGTAACAACCTAGGTTGGCAGTGCTTATCGCCAGAATTACGGTAAAGCTGCCCTTAGTCGGTTTTTTGCGACAGTTTCTTTTCGTTGCGCTAGATGCTATAATTAACATATCAAAAGGGCCAGCATGCTCGAACATGCTGGCCCAGCGGACCGTTAGAAGCGGTTGACATAGATGAAACAGCGTTTAGACCGTTAGACCTCCGTCAAGAAGTTTACTAACGGTCTTTTTTTGCGTTAACAATTGCTTGGACGATGACGATCATCACACCAATGAAAGACAAGATAAACTCGCCAAACATCAACATGAGCGTCAGCGCTTCGGCAACGGACGCAAAAGCACCTCCTTTCCTTTAGAGTTTGGTGAATGTGCATAGGCACCACCTCGCAATGGGTAAGAAAATGCCTTCCGTTATCAACTTTCTGCCAAAATAGTGTATCATGACAGTACCTAGACTAGCATGTTATTATAGTGATGGCTTGCTGTGAAGTTGATGACAGTGACACACCCATGAGGTAACGGTATGTTGAAGATTATCGGTATCGTCTTGTTAGCAATCGTTGCGTGGACGGTATTTTGTATCGTGCTCGCATTGATCCGTCGGCTTTGGCGCTTTGCTCATCGGCGAGCGCTTGGTGATTTCTGGGAAGATTTCTGGTGGCTGTGGTTGGAAGCCATCAATCCGCTTAATTGGCTGTAAGACACAAACGCACCGACAATCACCAAATTGCCGGTGCGTTTGTGTCTTATTTTTTGTGTGTCGGGATCTGCAGCTGCAGATCCGCATTATAGAACTGCGGGTACGCGGCATAACAGGCGATCACGCTGCCTAAGCTGGTGGCACCCATCAACATGAACGTCACCATGATCTGATACATGATGGCTTTGGTCGGGTCGACGCCGGCAAAAATCAACCCAGACATCATCCCTGGCAGACTGACCAAGCCGACTGTTTTGGCAGAGTCGATGGTGGGGGCCATGCCGGTGCGGATCGCCTCGCGCACAATGGCGATCGATGCTTGTTTCAAGTTGGCGCCTAACGCCAGCCGCTCCAAGACAGCTTGGCGCTGGTCGTGAAAGCTCGTGTTTAAGCTGCGGTAACACAACCCGGTGGCGACCATGACGTTAGAGGCGATCATCCCGGTGATCGGCACCACTTGACTGGGCACGAAGGCGATGGCATGGGCCAACACCAACAAGGTCAAAGTCGCCAACGTCGCCACGGTGATCGCCGCTAGACTGATGACGAAGGCGTGGGGGATGCCGTTAGCGCGCCCGCGGGCATTCCAAGCCGCGTTGAAAATGATCACCGCCACCATCAACAGCGTTAAGTAGACGCGATCAACTTTAATGATGTAAGTGAGCACGTAGCCGACGACGGTGAGTTGAATCACCGCCCGCACCACGCCAATCACCAAGTCCTTGCCTAAGCCGATGTGTTCTTTGAAGTTCACCGCCAAGGCGATCAGCACCAACAAGACGGCTAAACTCAGCGCGGTGGGGCTAACAATTAAATGATTGGTCATCACGCCACCTCCAAGTGCCCGGCCACGATTTGCACCAGGCGGTTAGCCGAAGCGATTTCTGCGTCATCATGGGTAACAGCAACGATGGTCATTTGCTGGGCATTGAGTTGGGCGATCAAGCGGTGCACGATGTCTTTAGTCGCCGCATCCAAGCCGGTGGTGACTTCATCCAGCAACAACACCCGCGGCGCAAACAGCAGGTTGCGGATCAAGGCGACGCGCTGTTTCTCCCCGCCGGACAAACTGGTGAGCGGTTTGTTCAGCATCGCTTCCGGCAAGTCAACGCTGGCCAATGCGGCGACAGCTTTGGCCTGGTCGAATTCCTGCTTGCGAATGGCAAAAGGAAACCGCAAATTATCTGCCACGGTTTCACCAAACAAGCTGGGTTGTTGAAAGCAATAAGACACTTCGCGCCGGTAGACGATCTTGTCATAATCGGCTTGCGGCTTACCGGCATATGTGATGGTGCCGCTAGTTGGCGTCAGAAGCGTTGCCAATACGCGCAGCAAGGTACTTTTGCCGGAACCGGAAGGCCCAGAAATGGTGAGAAACTCACCAGAGGCGATGGTCAAGTTGATGTCTGCCAAGAGTACTTGCGAATCGATGGTGACGCCGATATCGTGCAAACTAAAAAGCGGGTCCATAAGCAGCCTCCTATTTAGAATGATTATCACTATATGATAGCGCATTCGTATCCTGAATGAAAGCTGGACGAGACATTGCTCAGTAATGTGCTAATATTCGTCAAAATGATTATTTGCTCAGGATATATTCAGGAATGTTGTGGTTATTCTCGGTAAAGTCAGTGGTGAACACTCGGTGACTTAATATTTCGATGTCAGAATACTGAAAGAAAAGTTGTGTGTACAAATGAATTATGTCGTAAACAATTCAATAGCCAACCAAGCGATATTCAGGAACGTTCGCATTTTTAAGTTGGTGCGGGCCAAAAAAATAAAAGATTTTATCGAAAGTTGACCTAAATTAAAAGTTGACTAATGCTATACTCACATCATCAACGGGCATATTCACCCCGTTAAGCATAAACATGCTCAATGCTATGCATATATATGAGGAGGAGCAAGATGAAATCGCGTCCGAAACAGAGTCCTTTAAAGCTGGAAACAGATCAGAAGATTCATTACAAGATGTTCAAGGATGGCAAAAAGTGGGCCTTCGCTGGGGTAGTGACGACCTTCTTTACGGTTCTTCCATTTGTACAAACCAACGTTGTTCAAGCCGACAGCACTGACGAGCAAGGGCCAACCGCTTATACTAGCGGCGCTCAAAGCGCTGCGTCGGCTGCCACCGCTGTGCTTGAAACCCGCCCGGCTGCCGCCACTGCCACTGCAGTCGCCGAGGCACCGGCCAAAGCACAGCTGGAAATCACCAATACACAGGCAACCACTGCCAGCACCGGCGTGGTGACGGTCACAGGGACGACCGCCGCCAATGCGACAGTGACTGCCACTACCGCCGATGGTAATACGCAAACGACGACCGCTGATGCCAACGGTCAATTTAGCATTGCCTTAACGGCGACTAATAATGTGATCCTGAAAGCTTCCTTGGATGGGGTCACCAGCGAACCAGCCGCGGTGGTAGTACCGAAAGCTGAAGCTGCCGCTGACGATGCACAAAAGACCGCGACTGCTGCTGCCGCTACTGCAGACAAGTCAGCTAACGATGCCACAACTGAGGCACAGCAATCTAATCAGACGCCGGCAGTTGCAACTGAGAAGACCACTGCTGCAAAATCGACGACTGTCACTGGTGCACAGTCTGCAGCTGCAACACCAGCAGCCACAGATCAGGCAGCAGTAACTTCATCAAAGGGCAACACGACGACTTTGGTTGATCCAAGTGCTGCGGAATTAGCAGACGCCAAAGCAGCCGCAACTGCCGCGTACGAGCAGACAGGGGCCCCGCAGACGCTGCAAGCATTAGCTGCAGGCAGTGTTGCGCCATCGGTTTTCAAGACGACAGACTTAACGGTGGAAACTGTTGATGACAAAGGCGAAACGGCTGACAAAGCCTTACCAAGTGGTGACTTCACTGGTGAGTCGAAAGCTGAAGCAACGTTTACAGTTAAGGGCATCGATCCGTCGTCCGATCTGGCAGGTGATCATGTTTATGTCAATGTCTTGGTTCCCAAAGGCATCAACGTCACGGATGCCAACGGTGATGGTCAACTGAACTTTACCATCGATCCATACGCGACGTTGGTTGCTGTGATTAATTACGAATCAGCTTCTAAACCAGAAACGGTTCGGGATCTTAAGGCGCACGTCGAAGAGTTCGTCAATGAATCCGGAGATACACAACTTAGGGAGGGACTCAACCAAAAATTCACTGTTCAAACGCCATTTTCGATACCGGCGACGCTGAGTAAAGTTGATAATGGTACCATGATTACCGTGGATTTGGCTGAAGTGCCGAATTTAACGACTGACTTGGAAAAAGCTTTCCAAGGCGGCTTAAATACTATTATTTCGTCATGGTCTCGTGTTCCATTAATCGGACCGTTTGCTGGACCTGCTGCTCATTTTGCGCTGGGCTGGTGGGTCGGTGGCGATGTTGCAGCTGATCCTGCGAAGTTTCTCTCCTCAGTTATTGAAAAAGGTATCCTGACTGACATGTCTGCCACAGTGAAATCGACTTTGACTGTGGATAAAGGGACGCATGTCGTCACCGGTGATGATCCGCAGCCAGTGACGATCAAAGGCGCCATTACGACAACCAAGACTGCGGATGACTTAGGTACCGGTGCCGGGACAAACAAACTGTACTATGTCGATCAAACCGACGCTAGCGGTACGTCAACTGGAACAGATGATCCAGGCGATACCACCCCAACCACTGACGGCTTCCCAGTGACCTACAAGTATCTCGATGAGAATGGAACGGAGATTCCTAACTCGGCACAGACGACTACGGTTGCAAAAGATGGCGATATTGACTTCAACCCATTGAACCCGCCTAGTGGGTACACTTTTGATCCAGCACAGACGATAATTGATGTTAATTCAACAGTTTTTGATGCGATTAAGAGTACTTTTAGCGATGCCAAGGACTTCGCTAGTCTAGACAAGTCTTTGGCTGGTTTGTTGTCCAAACCAAGCCAGTACATTGATTATGGCAATGAAGAGCTGACGATCACCTACAAGGGAACAAAGGTTGCCACCACCCATAAAGTAACGATTAGTTTAGTCGATGCAAATGGCGATCCAGTCAAAAATACCGATGGCGTTTCTACCATTGCCGTCGGAAGAAACCCGTTATCAACAGGAACTACGGTCACAACTTCCGGGTATAACTATAAAGTTACCGGTTATACGATGCGACCTAATTCAGCGACCTCGAAGTACATCGTTACAAGCACTGCTGGTGATCAGGTCATCACAGTTGTTTATGATAAGGACAAGTCAACAACTGGCGGTGGCACCGACACGCCTGCAACTGCTGGCACAATTACCGTTAAGTTAGTGGACATAAATGGTAATCCTGTTACGAACGTTGCTGGCAAGTCGACATTACCCTTTAGTGAGGGGACTATTGGGGATCTAATCCCAATTACAGACGAAGATAAGACCGTCACAGATCGTCAGATAACTGACGGCGGTGATGGGACGGATGGTGTCAAGTTTACTGCGGATCCACAGACGGTTAAGATCACTTACACTAACAAAACCAGCGGCAGTACGGTAGATGACAATACGATCACCGTCAACTTGGTGGACACGCAGGGTAATCCTGTAAAAAATACCGATGGCCAATCTTCGTATACGTTTGCTGGTAAGAACGGTTCCGCAAATTCGACGTCGACAGTCAATAAGACCGTCGACGGCTACCACATTATTAAAGATGATTTGCCGCAGTCGGTCACAAATAGCGATGTGGCACAGACATTCACCATTGTTTACGATAAAGATGAAGATGGTCCGCGAGTATACACGCCAGATAATCCTGGTAAGACCACCGGCGATAACCCGGACCCGGTTTCAGTTACCTCGCGTTATTTAATTGCGACGGTGCAGGCTGATGTTGTGTACACCGGCGAAGGCGCACCGGCTAAGAAGACCGGGACACCGATTAAGATCTATCGGACAGCGACGCTGGATGCTAATCGCAACCCTGTTTACACGCCATGGACACCTAATTCGAATGGCGTTGCTGGCAACGGCAATCCAGTTTTGTTGGCACCAATTACTGAAAGCGATATTCCACCAGTTACTAACGCGGTCGGTACGATCGTGGACGAGACGAATAAGCCGATTACGCCGGCTGATTTACCAGACGTTGGTAAAACGTCGACAGCAAGTGATGGTAAGACGACGTTAATCGACGGTACCGCAAATACAGTTGATAAAGACCTTGGCAAGTTTGTGACGAATTTCATTGCGACCCGCGTGGTCAATTACGGCGCGAACCAGCCTGACTTACAGTGGCATGACGCACCGAAAGACCCGACAGATCCTCTCTACAACGACACGCATAAAGTCCTGCACCCGATCATGATGATGATAAAAGACGGTGTAACGACGAAGCAAGATGATAACGAAGATGAAGTCGTTTTGACGCGTCAATATCAGATCGATAATAACGATCCTGACAGTGGCGTGAAAGCTTATGGCCCGTGGATTGTTGATAAGACTGGCACGTTCATGACCGTTGGCTATACACCGGTAATTTACGATGGTTATAAGGCTTCACCAGCAGAAATCGACCAGGATACCCAAGATGATGATCACAAAACCGTCACGGAAGAACTTGCGGCAATGGCGGCTGAGACAGCAGACCAAGATAAAAAAATCACCTTCACCATTAACTATGACAAAGAAAAGGCTGAATTGGTCGAGCACCCTGCACCAAATGAACCACGTGATGTGAACTATGATGATACCCATAAGTCCTGAACGTCACAATTAACGGTGATCAGAACGGTCAGAAGAAGCTGTTAGAGACTGGGAAAGTTGAGTTCAATCGGACTTACTACACAGAAGAAGGCGACACGACTAACAAGATCGTTAAGTATGGCGATTGGAAGCAAACTGCACCCTTTGCAACTTTCACTCCTGAGCCAGTGGATGGCGCCACGCCAACTCCAGCACAAGTGACCGAAACAACGGTAGGCGACGATGGTCAGTCCATCAAACAAGCCGCAGCTGGTTTACTTGCTGCAGCCGACGACGACGATAAAGACATCACGATCACTGTAACCTATGCCAAAGCCGAAGCGGCCCAAGGTACAGGGACTGTTCACTATGTCTATCAGAATGTGGGTGGCATCGAACTGCAACCGCCTGTAACCGTTAGTGGTCCAGAAGGCACAGATTACTCCACTCAATATAAGATTCCAGATAAATTGAGCAATGATGGCAAAGACTTGCCTGATGCAGGCGGAACGCTTGATACCAGCATCCTGTATTACTATGCGACTGCTGACATCAACGGCGGCCAGATCAATAGCTTACCGGATAATGGTTCAGCCGATGGGGCCTTTAAAACAGACGGCCAAGACATCTGGGTTATTTATGTTGCCAAGCCAAAAGCAGGAGCATTAGATACAGTTACTGCTGAGGAAATCGATGGCGACGATGATCATCCAAATGGCGGGACCAGGATCACAGTTAAGCATGTTGACGGCAGCCCCGACACCGTGTCGACGGTATGGAATGGTAACGACGGGGCAACTCCAGTTATCAGTCAGACCGGTAAGGATAACGGTGACGGAACAACCACTTATGACGTGACGGCTAACGGGAAACCAGCCGGGACGATCACAATCAAGAATGGTAAAGACGGCGCAGATGCGAAAACGCCATTAGTTCGCGACGGCAAAGACGGCCAGATCGAATTTTACCTTCCAGGGGCCAAGGGCGATGGCAGCGATGATACTGTCTTAGGTTCGGTTGAACCACCAAAGGATGGAGACACGATCACAGCAACGCCAGTTGCTGGCGACGATACTCATCCAAATGGTGGGACCACAATCACTGTTAAACATGGTGACGGCAGTGCCAACACTGTGACGACGGTATGGAATGGTAACGATGGGGCGA
>NZ_BAAFPR010000045.1:0-11714 GCF_042847315.1 Lacticaseibacillus jixiensis | reverse complement strand
TGATCCAGCTGAAAGTGGACAACATCAGGTTTATCTTCCAAAAAAATCACCTCACCAAATATATTGATGAGGCAAGTATAACGCGCTGGATTTTCGGTGAGAATCCGTCATTTGGCTGGGTGCTTACTTTTGTGCTCTAAGCTTGTTGAGCTTCACTCGCGGCCTCGCGGCGGGCTAGTACTTCATCAGCAAGATCAATCGCCAAGAAGTACTTTGATATAGTTCCGTGTGATACCGACAGCTCTTTTGCGGCTTTAGTGACTGACACACCCTCAGCCTTGAGTTCAAAAATCTTGTCTAAATCGATTGCCATGCGAGGATGCCCCGCCACGCCGGTTTTTTCAAAAACGGCCTTCCCTGATTCGGTGTATGCAGTCATAATTTCAGATCCTTCCTATGGACGCAAAAAAGCCGCACAAATCAACTGCTTACGCTCACCACTTGGGTGAGGGTAAGGGCAGCGATTCATGCGACCCGTAATCGTACAAGCTTACGACTACATTTTTTGTTTTATTAACTTATACCTATATGATACCAATATTGATACCTATTTACAAGCCTAATATCAAATAAAACACTATTTCAATCACAAATATTTATCTGTATACATAAGTATACGCATTTTAATCGCTGGAATTGTCTTTCAAAATCTTGTTTCTACTATATGAAATGCCTGTTGGCCCTTCCCGCCTTGTTGATCCCCTGTGCCTGCAATCTATCCTCATCGACTTTCCAAAGGCCTTGATCGCGGTAGCGGCGCTGCCGCCGGGCTACCGCCGAGACGACAACCTGATTAAAAGAGGAGGATATGCCCATGCACAATCATAAACAAGGTTTTGAGCCAACATTGAAAGATTTGCGGTTCTACATCGCTAATGACGACGGCGGTTTTCTGGCCGCTGTGACTCGTCAAGAAGATGCACGGGGTGTGGGATACGCGGCACCCGAGTGGACTTGTGACCCCCCAGAGCGCCTCAATTTCGTGTCTCAACAAGAAGCCATTCGCATTGCTAGTTTTGTGGGTCACGGCTGCCGCGTGGAGAGCACCCCGAAACGCGTCTTGATCGCATAACAGCGCTATTTCCATCGCCATTGTCACTAAAACAAGGAGGACTTTGAACCATGAAAAAGGCTGAGATTCGTCTATCGGAATGCAGAAAATTTGTATCTCAAGGTGTGACCGAACCACAATCGAACGCCGAAATCACTGCTGCTGACGTGGTTGACCGAGATGCGCTCTGCAACTGGGCTTCTCACGCGTTCGGTACCGTTCTAATGTGTGAAACGTTCTCTGGTCACGGTTCTGATGAGGACTTAATCGTTGTAAGTTATTTCTGATCGTCATTAAGCCCTCAAGGCAAGCCCAAAGGCACCTTGAGGGCTTCTTTTTCATCTTCCAGATAGATAGGGCACCGCTTTTAGATCCTTTTTTCATTTCCAACTGTAGAATAGGAGGAGCTACAATGTCTACATCACACGAAACTCGTCATCGTACCGTTGACGGCGGCGTCAGCGCTAAAGATCTGGCCGATTATTTGGCGCAAACATACTCCGAGCCTGCCATCATGCGATATTTCAAGACCACAGAAAACGCTAAGTTAACTACGCCACTTGCTTGCCAGAAGCTTGATATCGCGCTTAAAGAATACGACCTGACGCCTTCATCTACATGGCCACTCACAGATAGAAGCATTCCGTTGCCGAAATTTGTCGTGTCCATACCTCCAGATTTTAACATCCTGTCGTGTTTATTGATTGTTTCTCAATGGCAGCATGACGCTTTGATCACGAATCCCAAAGTCTTTATCGAACGGCATAGCCGTGACATAACGCGCTGGTATTTCGAGTACGACCTTCTGGATTGGCGTTTCCTGGTGAATACGCAAGAAGCTCAACGATTGGTGAAGTACCACGCCAAACCACTATCAGCATGATGCTAAAGACGCCTCCACCAACCAAGTGGAGACGTCTCTTTTTTCAAGTTAAACGCATCAGCGGCCGACCTCATTGGCGATGTCATTAAAGTGCTCACGCATCCACTCGGAGAAACCCATCGGCTCAAACAAGTACCCCTTGCCGCCATCATGGTCGTACATCACAAGCTTACGACGTAGTTGTGGTTCAAACGTAGGACTCTTCAGGATATGGGAGACAATCCAGTCCGGCTTACGTTTGTAGCGCGCACTCACGTCATTGAGCGTCCACCAGCAGTTCAAATTGGCCCGCTTTTGTAAGTCCTCATATTCGTCACGATCAATTAGCACTTTGTCTGCTGGCACTTGTACGGTTACCACTTGCTGGAGTGTCAATGCTTTGTATTCTGTACTCATGTTTCGGTACCCCGTTAAATAAGTCTCTCCTCAGGTAACCTACGTTATATGTGTTGCATTCCTCATCACTATATTGCAGCCTTGGTCAGCAATTGTCAATACGTAAATTAAAACATTGACAAATATACATGAACAATCCATACTGAAGTCATTAGGAGGCGTCATCGCATGGAAAACACTTTTGATCGCATCAAAAAGCAAGCCCGACGGCGTGGTCTTACACTTAAAGAACTGGCAACTCGGGCCGCCGTGTCGCGCCAGACCATGTACACGTGGCAGCAGCCCGACATCACGCCCAGCGCCACTTTGGTTGACGGCATCGCCAAAGTCTTGGACGTAGAAGTACTTTATTTGTTGGCTGTGACAGACGATCCTGGTCACTACAAGCGGCATCGACCTTCTGAGGCTGACATGATCACCGAGCTACACAAGAACCTAAGCAACTCGCTGACCCTCATTCAGGCCCTTAGCCGTGAACACTCAATCGGTGCCGCCCAGTATGATCCCGATGTTTGCGAGATAGCTAACCTTATCCAAGCGTTGTCGCCCGCTGACCGTCAAACAATTAGAACACACGTTGTCTCACTGCTAAATCGCTAAACCTACATTAAATTGCTATACGACCAACCTTTCTAACAGCCGAACTAATGCTGTTCGCCCATCCGCTCATTTGCGCCTGGACCGATTTTGGACCGTTCGTCCGATTTCTGTTGAGTCATGACAAAGATCGGAGCACAACTATGCCAAAAATACCCGGAATTCGTAAGCGGGGCACCCGTTGGGAAGCCCGCTATCGCAAGAACGGCCGTGAGAAAGTCTTGACCGGTTTTCGCTCACAGCGCGCCGCTGCCGAAGCCCTAGCGGAGTACAAGCGCCATATTTCCCGCGGCGCGACTATGGACCGCATGGAAGTCACTTTGCTCGACTATCTTGACGATTTTATCGCTACCTTCAAGTCTAGTGACCTAGCCGCTGTAACAAACGCGTACTTCCCGACCGCCCGTAAACACCTGGAAAAGTTCTTTCCTGAAGACCAGAAGCTGGCCACCATTACATTCTCGCAGTTCCAGCAGTTCATCAATGCATTTGCGGATGGTAGCCTAGATGGTCATGCCCCGCGCTCATATGCAACGGTAAGTAAGCTGATAAGCCATGTGAGCAGCATGTGCAAAATCGCCATCACAGATCAGATCCTATATGTAAATTTTGCTGATGGCTGTACGAATCCCGGATACAAGCCATCTCGTGAGGCTCTTTCGCACAAGACCCTCCAAGTGGAAGATGCGAAACGGCTTATCGCACATCTGCAAGAATATGCCGACTTGGATCATATCGAATACTATGAGCTAATCACAGAGGCGCTCACGGGCACCAGGTGCTCTGAAACACTGGCCCTGACTTGGCCAGACATCGATTTTGAACATAGCCAGATCACCATCAATAAATCTTGGGACTACGCCCGCTCGCACGACTTCAAAGCTACTAAAAACGATTCATCAAACCGCACCATCCCGATGAGCGTTGGCCTAGCCGCAATTCTCAAACGGCTCAAGTCAGAGCAAAGCACCGCCTATCTCGCATCAGGCTACCGTGATCCAGATCAAATGCTTTTCCGCAACATAAGACACCACATTCCTTCCAATAAGAATCTCAACGACGCACTCAGATCGGTTGAATCGGAATTAAATATCAGCCATCCCATAACCACACATGGCCTACGTCATACACTCATCAGTTACCTTCTAGGCAGTCGCGTTAGTCCCTTAGAGGTCGCCAAAATCTCGGGCCATGCCAATCTAAAGATTTTATTCGACACATACGCGCATCTGCAAGACCAAGCAGACGATGTTGAGTCCATCAAAGCCCGCAAACTTGTCGATGACCTATAATGCCGTCAAGACCTCTTTGGAGGTCTATTTTTTTGCCTACAAGTGGCGCTGCCACGGCGTCCGGCGGTAAAGCCGTGCATAAATGGCGGCTCCCGCAAGACCCTTCCGCGTCCCTCAGCGCGATCTGAGGTGATGAAGGAGGACTGATTATGCCAAGTAAAGTAACGGGGATTCGTCAGCGAGGCAACGCATGGGAATACCGCTTTCGCTATCAAGAACCCAATGGAAAGAAACACGAGCTCACAAAGGGCGGTTTCCCCTCAAAAGAAGCCGCTGAGTGGGCGCTCTCTGAGGTCAAACGTAAACACCACCGCGGCGCCCAAGCTGATCAATTAAGCATCACACTGCTTCAATACTGGGATGACTGGGTAGAACTCTATAAGTCGGGTAAACACGCACCCGTCACAGAAGACTATTACCCAACCATTCGTAAGCATCTCGCGGATTACTTTGGGCCAAACTTCAAGTTGACTGACATGCACAAGGCCCAGTGGCAACGGTTCATCAACGACTTTGCCAAAGGCGCTAAAGACAAGTTTGGACATCGACAACCACGCGCTTTTGAGACCGTCAGCAAGCTGTCCTCATATCTAAGCAGCATGGCTGAATCGGCGATAGATGATCAAATACTCTTTGTTAATTTCACGCATGGCGCGGTCAACCCAGGATATAAGCGCACCAAAGCAAGCCGCGATGCGAAATTTCTTGAAGCAGAGGACTACGCTAAACTCCTGGATGAGTGTTTCGCCAAAGCAAGGCTAAGTTCCGTATATTACTACATCATTGCCACTGGTATCCTCACTGGCGCCCGAATAAGCGAAATATTGGGTTTAACTTGGGACCGTATCGATTTTGACCAGCGACAGATCACCATTGATCGGACTTGGGACTATGCTAGATCTAAGACTTTTGCGAAAACGAAAAACGAATCTAGCATCAGGACGATTGACATCACTGTTGATTTGGTTGACCTGCTCAGGCAGCTACGCGTTGAGCAAGCCCAGCACGACCTGAAAACCGGTTATCGCGATGATTTGCAACTGGTCTTTAGAAACGTCAGGAACCATCTGCCTGGGGATGCGGGCATCAATAAATCACTCAAATCGCTTGAACAGCGTCTTGAAATCAAAGACCCCGTCACTTTTCACGGCTTGCGACATACGCACGTGAGCTACCTGCTTAGTAAAGGCGTCGATATTGTTTACATTTCGCATCGACTTGGTCACGCATCCATCAAACGGACGTTGGATACGTATGCGCACCTGATGAAGTCGTACGAACAAGATCAGGCCGATAAGTCGCTTGAGGCACTCGCTGCACTTTAGCGTCTTGTGCGTCATTTTGCCCCGCGTTTGCCCCACTCAATTTCGGAGCAAATCGACATCAAATTTTTCGAATCCAATTTTGGACTAGATCTGAGGCTTTTTCGAATTAGTGGGGCAAATGGCCTCCAAACAGGACGCAAACCCGCGTCACATAAGGGTTTTGCTTGCCCCACTTTTGCCCCACTTTTGCCCCAAAACGGCATATTTCGGGTAAAAACAAAAACTCCGAAATGCCTTCATATCGGCATTTCGGAGCTAATCAGTAGCAAATCGGGACTAAAATAAGGAGAGTACAAGATTCGAACTTGCGCGCCGGTATTAGCCGGTTCGACGGATTTCGAGTCCGTTGCATTACCACTCTGCCAACTCTCCATTAGCTAATGGTGCTTGTCACAAGCACGTAAACCAGTATAGCAAATAATCCGCGCCCTGCCTAGTGTTTTCGATGTTTTTTAGGCTTTCATGCCGCTGGAATTGCTGAATCAGCGTACATATTTTCCTCTTGGCAACTGATCTGCAAATGCAGAATCTGGATCCGCTGTACGCAATACTGTACGAATGTGAGATGCAATTGGCGGCTTGGCACGCGATGCCGCAGTGGCATGTGTCTTGTTATGTTATTGCAAGCAACCGACAATAAAAACACACCCGCAATGCGGATGTGTTGTGATGTGAAGCTTATTCTTGCTGCAGCTTGCTTAATGCCGCTTGAGCTTGAGCAGCGTGTTGCGTGAATACTTGGTTCAGTGCCGAATTTAAATCAACGCTGCCAGACCATGCGCTTGATCCTTGCCCAGCTGGGTGGGTGATCACAAGGTTAGCCCCAGAAACCGCGAATTGTTCAAACGACACTGGCGTACCCACAGAACTGTGCCCTGTCGTCGCAGAATCTGCTGCGTAGGAGATGGCTGCCATCTGTTGCAGATTGTCCAGTGCTTGTGCAACATCAACACTGCTTGGCTCTTGTTGGCCATAAATCTGTGCCAGTAACGCAAGCTGCTGGCTCGTATACTTCTGGCTGGGCTGACTCTTAGCTTGACTTTGCGTGCTGCTGGAAGCTTTAGTCGCCTGGCTTGAGGTACTGGCGGAGCTGGCTTGACTTGCGTTGCTTGATGCTGTGTTCATCGCGATCAACTGCTGATCAGTCAAATTCGCCGATGTCACACCGCCATCTTTGAAAGCTTGGTAGCTGTATGCCAGCTTGTGATCAGCGTTCTGGTAGCAGAAGACGCCGGCGCCAGCTAAGTTCTGACTCGCAAAGTTTGAGAATAACTTGGTAACCGTTCGAGTTTTGTGAGGCTTGACCGTGATCGACTTGGTTTGATCAGCGTGAACCGGCGCTGCCCCCTGGCCGACTTTAGTCCAAACGATCTTAGCTTCATCGAGCTTGACGTTCTTGGCAGACTGGTTGGTCACTTGCAGATCAACCGTATCTGTCTGGTCCTGATCTGAGTCAGCTTGAAATGCGAACTTGACTTTTGCTTGATCAGCCTTAGTCAATTGCTGATAGTCGACGGGCTTTGTCGTGACTTTAACAGACGGCTTGTGACTGGATGATACTTTGGAACTTTTCGCAGATGATGCCTTTGAACTATCTGAACTGTTTTTGCTCCCGCATGCGACAAGCAATAGTGCAGCGGCGGTGATGCTAATCAGTGATGTGAGAATCTTAGTTGCCTTTTTCATGATGTTTCCCCTTGTGATTTGTTCTTAGCTGATCTGATGACTATCCATTGTGGTGTCATCTATTGTTGGCCACATTTAGCGTCATGCCCTGCAAGTTTATCACTTGATCAGGCGCACTAATGTCAATGTGCCCAATTTCGAGTTCTTGCGCGCAAAAAAAACGGCTGGTCATCAGAAAATCTTTACTATCAAACTGATAGTGTTCCAGATATGCAACTCGCATTTCTGGCGAAAGCTTTTCTGTTAACCGGCCGGTCAAATTTTTGAAATAGTTTTAAAGATATCCAAGCTCGAGTATACCGCCAGACGCCTGTTGCATCAACTTCTAATTCATCACGATCCCGCCAATAGTTAGGAATTTGCAAAGCAAACTTTATGTTATGGCGCGATGTGGGTATACTTATCCTATCAATCCGAAAAGGACGTGGGCTTGTGAAACTCTCCTTAATTAAACTACCTGCATTGTTTGGGGTACTGTACGCGGCATTCACCGCGATCGTGCTGGTGCTCGCCACGGTTTCTGCGATCATGCACGGCTTCTCTACTGCGCAAGTCGGCACGACCTTAATGAGTTGGGAACCGCACTGGTGGTACCTGAGCATCATCGGCGGTTTGTTGCACGTGGTGAGTTTTGCCCGCAGCCAATCGCGCAAGCTGATGATCGCCAATACTGTCGGGCTATGTGTGTATGTGGGCTATGCTTTGATCCCCAATTATGCCCTACCCCTATTGTTGATCCACTTGGTCGTAATTTATTTGATCACCAAAACCCGCGTGATGCGGCCGGTTGGCGAGGTGTAAAGATGGCATTCTTCAAACGCAAACATCAAGAACCAGTGCAACCAGATGAGCCCACTCATGACTTCGCCCAAATGGTCAAGTCTGCTCGCGAAGCAGACCCAACGCGCTTCAAACAAGTACAACATGCCTTTGCCGCTCTGAAGCGCTCAAACAAGCCTAAAGATTCCAAGAAATCGTAAGCATGCCAATTCTCTACGCAAATTACCCCAACTAGTCCGCAGCGAGAATTGGCAACATTGCATGCCGCCCTGCATCGTGATCTGTCCGTAAAATCACGATGTAGGGCTTTTTTGCATACAACAACGCACCAAACTATGACTTACGCCTTCGCTGTTGGCTTCACAACTTGCACTTGAGCAATGGCGCGAATAATTCGCGCCATTGCTCACTTTTTGCTTGCTGCAAGGAAAAGTAAGCGGTAAACTGAATACCAGATATATATCCGTAGAAGTTTCGAAAAACGACCGGCCGGTCAACAGGATGAATGCCTCAAATTGGGAGTTGCATATATGTAACGCTTTCAATAGGTAAGCTACCAAATCCTGTGTGATTGCCGGTTTTTTCTATACTGTTGATCCGTCGTCTGTCACTGAAATCGAAAATCACGCACGACGGCGAGGTTCAGATATCCGACAGAATTTCAATCAAATTGTCTGGTAGTTGTTCCCTCACAAGCGCGCACCGCGGAACCTCGTCGTTGTAATCAAGTCATCATAAACCTAACCAGCTAGGCTAGTGCAAGCCAATTATCACATCAAGTGATGCCTTGCAGCAGTCAAGCCTAAACGAGCGCCACTCACAAGTTAACTGAAGGGGTAAAATTGAGCATGAATAAGAAGAACGCACTCGTCTTTACCGCTGCGGCGGCCGCATTACTGACCGTATCAACACACACAACTGTCACTCACGCAGCCGTTGCACCAATTAAATCAAAACCAGCGCAAACCACCGACACTACAGCCACAATCACCCAAGCCGCGACAGCCATGGCGACCACCCAACCAGCTTCTCAAAGCGAATACGCCCACAATGTGGCTGCTGCACAAGCCGACGTTGTTGCAGCCGACCACCAAGTTGCGGCCACGCAGGCCAAGACTGACGCGGCACAAGCAACGGCAAACCAAGCTGCTGCCGCCAACGCCGCAGCGCAAAAGTCCGTCGATGCAGCTAACACATCGATCAAACAAGCCCAATCGACGATCACTGATCAAACTGCCGCTAAAGCTGATGCACAGCAACAATTAGCCGCCTTGCCTGCCGCTTCTGACAACGCCGCAGTCAAAGAAGCCAGCCAAGCTGTAGCAGACGCCACTGCAGCGCAAGCTGGTGCCCAAACCCAAGTGACCACCGCAAAGACTAAAGCTGACCAAGCCGCTCAAGCCGTCAAAGCCGCTCAATCTGCCGTGGACGCGGCGCAACAAACCGCTGACAGTGTTGCTAAAGGCGACATCAATACTGCTGCAATTGCAGCTCAAAAAGCCCTTGACGATAACACAGCGGCGATCAAAGCAGCTCAAGCCAAGGCCGACAACACCCATGCCCAACTCACCAAAGATGCCCAAGCAAGCGAGCAAGCAGCTGCCGCGGTCACAGCAGCTCAGAACACACTAGCCAATGACAACAACGGCAATTCTGTCAAAACAGTTGCCACCGTGTCATACAAAGCTGGCACAAATTGGCCGCAAACAACGCCTGCCAGCAAAGACGTTGTCACTGAGTCGATCTTGGTGCAAGGCGATACTTACCAGCCGAACTTTGCCAACATTCGTACTGAATTCTATCGTGATCTGAACGAGCTGCGTACTTTGAATGGCTTAGGGCCAATCAGTCACGACGAAGAAATTGAAGCCTATGCCCAAGCTCGTGCCACCGCGCAAACAGGACCGATACTCACACATACTGGCGTTGAGGATCGCTTTGCTGAGAACTTGCAATACTTTCCAAGCAATGTTCGATCCGACGAAGAGGCTGCATATGTGTTGCTAATGACGTGGTTTGACGATTCCACGAACATGGAGGGCATTGAAACAGGCGCGGCTCATTATGGTCACCGGGCAAACTTGCTGATCAGCTCCGACATGGTCGCTGGACTGAGCTTCGACCCGACAACCAATGCCGTCGCATTTGACGAGGTAATCGATCAAAGCAACAAACCACAAGAATCGGATTTCACCGATTACAACGATTACGTTGGTGCGTATAACGAATGGGTAATGGCCTCAAATGACACCACCTACGCTGACCTCAATGCACTGAAAGCTTTCAAAGGTCTGCCGGATCACACCTTTGTATACCAACAAGCAATCGCTGCGGATTCCGCAAAGACCGCTAAAGATCAAGCAGCCTTGAAAGCCGCTCAAGCAGCCCAACAACAAGCCGCTGCAAAGTACAAGGCAGACACCGCATCGACACAAGCCGCTGATGCCGCGCTTGCCAAATTGCAAGGGCAAACCGCCGGCTTACAAACTGCGTTGAAGACTGCCCAAGCAAATGCGGCAACTACTGCAAGCGAAGCGGTGCAACAAGCAACGGCCGCATTGACTGTTGCTAAGAACGCTTTGGCTCAAGCGCAGACCGATCAAACCGCTGCCAACCAAGCGCTAACTGCCGCCAATGCCAATTTGACCAAGGCAACTGCCACGCTTAAAGATAGGCAAGCAGCCTTAGCCGCTTTGGATTCAAACGCGGCCAAGCGCGCTGACTTCGCTTCGGCAATCACCACAGCTGATCAACTGATAAAAGCTGCGCAAGCCCAAATTGCTGACTTACAAACTCAGCTGCCAGACCTTGAAGCTCAGCTTGATGCAACCGTCACCCCACTTGCCGATGCCAATGCCGCTTTAGCTGCTGCAACGGCAGCGCTCAACGTTGATACTGCCTTAGTTAAGCAGTCAGAGACGCTGCTAAACCGGATCAAGGCCAACGTCTATGTTGATCCTAACGCCAAACCAGCCGCCACGGTCCAAGTCGCTTCACCTGCTCCAGACCGAAACGCTAAATTCACGCTTGCTGCGAAGACCAACACCAAATCGACCAAGGCAAAAGCAGCGAACAAGTCCAAAGCTACCGCAATGCCAACCACTGGTGATGCCGCGCAAAGCGGTATGGCAATGGCCGGTGCCGCAATTCTGGCATTGCTGGGTATTGCCGGCATCAAGCGCCGCGCCTGAGTGGTAATCACGATCACTTACAACCATCTTTCGAGATGGTTGTTTTTTTCATCCTCACATCCGCATGATATCCACGAGTGAACGGAACGTAACGCTGCACTTACTCGACCTTACCCATGGTCATACTCTTAGTACATGGTTCGTGTCATCAGTCAGTTAAGCAGCAATATTAACGGCCTCTTCGAATATATTACTTATACGTATATACGATAGTGCTTATGCATATCAATAATTTTGTGGGGCTCACCTCACATATGCGAGGTATTATAGCGTATGACTGTCCGAACATAATTCACCAGTATAACTAACTTTTCACGAAAAAGATATAAATCAGTTGTTCTCATCTTTTGTGTTTTACAATATTCGCGATGCTTAATTAAATAACAGTAAGCACCCAATAACAGACCGTCTTGAAAATCAATAGAGGCCCGTTCCCAGATTCAGGGAAGCGGACCTCTTTGCTTTAAGCGACGGTCGATTGGGCGGTACCGGTAAATGTTTGGTTCCAAGGCA
>NZ_BAAFPR010000044.1:0-11768 GCF_042847315.1 Lacticaseibacillus jixiensis | reverse complement strand
CCTTGGAACCAAACATTTACCGGTACCGCCCAATCGACCGTCGCTTAAAGCAAAGAGGTCCGCTTCCCTGAATCTGGGAACGGGCCTCTATTGATTTTCAAGACGGTCTGTTATTGGGTGCTTACAAGAGAAAGCCCAATGTAGCAACTTTCTCTTGACTAGCGGTAGAAAGAGAGGCAGCTTCCGAACAGGAGGCTGCCTCTTTTTTACTGTCTGCGCCGCAACCACAGCGCTTTGATCCCGGACAACACTAACGTTGGCAGCGCCGGTAAGCACACCACCGCCAGATACAAGCTGCCGGATAGTGGCGCGGTGCCCATCACCGTGTTGAAAAACGGCAACAGCGTGACCAGCAGCGAGGCCACGGCGGCAAAGGCTACGGCGATGGTGAGTTTGCCGTTCTCGAAGGGATTGCGGTGGAACAAGGTGCGGGTGCTGCGCGCGTCATACACATGCCACAGCTGACCGAACACCAAAGTCAAGAAGGCCACTGTTTGCGCTTCTTGGGCGGTTAAGCCAGCCTGCGCCGCCCAAACGAATGCCAGATATACCAGCGCGCCCATCACCACGCCGCGCAAGCAGATGCGGCCGAGCATCCCTTTTAAGATCGATTGGTGGACGTTGCGCGGCGGCTGTTGCATCAAGTCGGCTTCCGGCACATCATAGCCCAACGCGAAGCTGGGCAAGGCGTCTGAGATCATGTTCACCCACAACACCATCAGCGCCGTTAACACTGGCGTCGTCGCGGTGACTTGGCCGATCGGCGCCGTGATCAACACCACGCCTAGCAGCAGCGCTAAGACTTCGGCGACATTGGTGGTCAACTCATGGCGCATAAAGTTCTTAATATTGCCAAAAATCGTCCGCCCAGCGGCTACTGAGGTTTCAATGGTGGTGAACTTATCATCTAAAAGGATCAAATCGGCGGCGTCTTTGGTGACTTCCGTGCCGTTGATGCCCATGGCGATACCGATGTCGGCGGCTTTTAACGCCGGGGCGTCGTTGATGCCATCGCCGGTCATCGCCACGATTTCGTTGTGCTGCTGCAGCGCATGCACGATGCGCTGCTTATGCGCCGGGCTGACCCGGGCATACACGCGGATCGAAGGCGCTAAGTCGAACAACTCGCGATCATCCATGCCTTCCAGCTGGCGGCCTTCGATCACCGGCGCATTGGCATCGTCAACGATACCTAAGCGCAAGGCGATGGCCCGCGCCGTGGCCGCGTGATCGCCGGTGATCATCACCACCGCCACGCCGGCTTGATGCAGCGTTGCCACGGATTGGCGCACTTCTGGCCGCGGCGGGTCGATGATCCCGGCGATCCCTAAGATCGTCAGGTGTTGTTCCAAGGCTGCTGCGTCGCCATGCAAGGCCAAGTCTTCATCAATGTCGCGCGTGGCCACCGCTAAGGTCCGCAAGGCTTGATTGGCGAAATCCAACACTGTGGCTTCCACCACCATCCGCGCATCTTCGGCGGCGATGGCTTGGTCATGTTGCATCACGGCGTCGGCGATGTTTAATACCACATCAGGCGCGCCTTTGGTCAACACGCGATAGCCGGCTGCCGTTTTCAAGACGACGCTCATCATTTTGCGGGTGGAGTCAAAAGGCAGGATGCGCACGATGTCCCACGGCCCGGCCAACAGCTGGTCGCGACGGATGCCGGCTTTTTCGCCCATCACCACTAAGGCGACGTCGGTGGGGTTGCCGAAAGGTTGATAGCGGCCGTCTTCGTCTTCTTGGACCTCGGCTTCGTTGTTGACAACGGCGGCTTGGATGAAGGCTTGATAATCAACTGCTGCGCCTTCTGGCATGATTTCGCCGACTGGGTCAAAGCCGCTGCCTTCCACGCTGAAGTGTTCGCCATTGGCCCAGAAGTGGGTGACGGTCATTTGATTCTGGGTCAAGGTGCCGGTTTTGTCACTGGCGACAAAACTCGTCGCACCTAAAGTTTCCACCGCGTTCAAGGACTTGATCAAGCCGTTGTGGCGGCTTAAGCGATTGGCGCCGATGGTCAACACGATCGCCAACACTGCCGGCAAGGCGTCGGGGATGGCAGCCACCGCCAAGGCGATGGCGGTGGATAAAGATTCCGCCAGCGCCGTCATGCTTAAGCTGCCGCTGGCTTCATACGCTTTGAACAATTCCAAGGCTAAGGTGAACGCCACCACGACTAACGCGCAAGCCATCAGACGCTTTGAAAGCTTGTTAACGGTGCGTTCGATCGGCGTTTTGGTCGGCTTGGCGGCGTTGAGCAAGCTGGCGATTTGGCCCAGTTCGGTTTGCATGCCGGTGGCCACCACCACGCCGATGCCGGTGCCATGAGTGACCATCGAACCGGAGTAGCCCATGTTGGTGCGATCGCCGAGTTCTGCCGCTGCAATGGTATGCGTCTGCTTGTCCACCGGCTCGGCTTCACCGGTGAGGTGCGCTTCGTTGGCTTGCAGCGTTGCCACTTGCAGCCAGCGCACATCCGCTTCGATGAAGTCGCCGGTGCGCACTTTCAAGATATCGCCGACTACCACATTGTGCGCCGGGATCTCCACCCAGTTGTCTTCGCGCAGTACCGTGGCGTGATGTTCCGCCATGGATTGCAGCGCTGCCAGCGACTTCTGCGCCGCGCGCGCCTGCCAGAAGGACAACCCAGCATTGACGCCGATCAGCAGCAGAATGGCAATCGATTCATAAATCGCCGCCATGGCATGGGCTTGGTCGCCGATAACCACCCAGTCATACCAAGCACTGGCCCAAGCCAGGAACACCGCGATGAACAAGATGATCATCAGCGGCTCTTTGAATGTGTGCGCCAAGATCTGCCAGGCTTTAGGCTGCGGCGCTTGGGCCAAAGCGTTAGGCCCGTTGTGCTTGAGGCGCGCGGTGGCGACTGAGTTGGTTAAGCCGTGGCGGCGATCAACGTTGAGTTCTGACAGCACTTTGGCTTTGGGCATGAGGTGGGGGTCTTGCATAAGGGTGGCCTCCTTTAGTGAGTGACAAGTATGTTTTAGGGCAAAAAGCGCGCAATCACAAAGCGTTTTCCTCCCCGAGAAAACCGTCTTGCGCTTGCGCGTACCGATGAAACTTCTTTAACTAAATTAAGCATAACGAACCGCCAGCAGCCATGTCAAGCCGCAAGGGAAGCCGAAAAAAACCAGAGCGAAGTGGCGCGCTCTTAGCGGTGGATATAAGGCGGGATGACACTTGGGCGTACTTTGCCCACGTGGCGTCACGACTTATATCACGCCGCGTTGCGCCACGCAGCTCGACGAAAAACCCCAGAGCGAAGTGGTGCGTTCTTAGCGATGTGTGTAAGATGGCCTGAGCTAATGGCGGGCTTTGCCATAAGCTCGGGACAGCTTACACACAATCGCGTTGCGCCACGCAGCTCGACGAAGCCCACAGCGTATCAAGCGTGGACCTGGTCAAGCCGTGGTTTTGGTCAGGCCCGGACCGGCGTTGCTGCGGCGCGCGGGGAAAGCGTCGGCGCAGGCAGTGCGGCCGGCTCCAACCACGCAACTAGCTCCGCTGCGCTCCACGTCGTCGCGTGTTTTACGCCTAAATTCCCAGCCCCGCATCGCTGCGCTCAACGCGGGTCTGGGAATTTGCCGCGATCAGTACAGCAAGCCAAGCACAGCCCGCTTGTCTTACTGTACTGATCGTTTCACGGCCTGACCGACGCTTTCCCCGCGCGCCTCCGCAACACCTGTCCTACATTGTCGGCATCAGGAGGGCGGGTAGTATGATAAAGAAAATGCAAATGAGTCGCGGATGTTTGGTAGCGTGGAAACGGACAGATGATATGAGGGCTGTTATCAATAATTGTGGATGTCTTGTTGCCGTTAAACAACACATTATGTTATCATATCTGTGTGCTAAAAAACGTGGTGCGGGAACACCACGTTCAGCACGCCGCTAAAAGAGCGGGTACCTTTTGAATAGGTTATTAAACCACGTCTACTTGTTCAAAAGTTAATGGTGTAGTTTTTCTTGTGCTTTCTTTTTCGCTTGCGCCGCTTCTTTGAATCAGCGGCGTTTTCTTGTATCTGAGATGTGCTGGTTTGGCACGCTATTGTCACGAATTAGTGCTTCATGTTATCATATCTATGTACAAAAAAGACGTGGTGCTCAAACGCCACGTCCGGCACGCCGCTTAAAGAGCGGTGACCTTTCGACATTGTTATAAAACCACGTCTACTCGGTGAAAAGTATTAATGACGTGGTTTTTTCTTATGCTTTCCTTTTCGCTTGCGCCGCTTCCTTCCGTCAGCGGTGCCCGCTTGCCACGTTGTTCTGAGATCGAGCAACTTAGAAATGATGGTGATCAACCCGACAATGGTGTCAGCGTGATCGCCAATCAGGTGGCAGGCGGGTGTTCGGACGTTGACGAACACGTCCAGGATATACATTAGGCGCACCTTTCCCAGATTTTGTGATTCCCATGCTTCCATAGGCATCAGCTCCCTTCTGGTAATCGAAGGCCACCGCGCATTAAACTTCGTGCCTGAATATTGTATCAGACGTCCAGAGCTATGTATATAGGCGCAAAAGATTGAATAATTCATATACTAAAAACACTAATTACATAATCATGAACGATTATTTATTGGCTATCCACATTGCATGATTTGCTTATTGTGTACTGCACTACTCACTATCCTGATTCAGATACCAGAGGCCAGGTGTTGCGTAGGTGCGTGGTGCGGCAAGCCGGTCAGGCCGTGAAACGATTAGCGCAGTAAGACAAGCGGGTTGTGCTTGGCTTGCTGTGCTAATCGCGGCAACTTTTGAGATTTGCGAGGCGAGCCGCAGGCGAGTGCAAAGCTCAAAAGTTAGGCGTAAACCACGCGTACTTGGCGGGGTTGCAGCCGGCCGCACAGCCTGCGCCGGCTTGCCGAGCCACGCGCCGAAGCAACACCTGGCCGGGCTTTACGACTGTGGTCTTCGTTGAGCTGCGTGGCGCAACGCGGCGTGATATAAGTCGTGACGCCGCCAAGGCAAAGAGCGCCTTTGCGGCATCCCGCCTTATATCCACCGCTAAAAGCGCGCCACTTCGCTGTGGTCTTCGTCGAGCTGCGCAGCCCAACGCGATCGCGTGTAAGCCATCCCGATCCAATGGCAAAGTGCGCCATCGGCTCAGGCTGTCTTACACACATCGCTAAGACCGGGCTGCTCCGCTCTGGGTCTTCGTCGAGCTGCGCAAAGCAACGCGGGTGCAATTAGCTACGCCCCCGCACTCGCGGCATAATGCGCCGCAAGCACGAGGGCTAGGCTAATTGACCCGCTAAAAGCGCTTTGCTTCGCTCTGGTATACAAAAAGGCCGCAATGGGTTGCGGCCTCGGTTGAAAGAAGGTGGGTTTACATATTTGACGCTTGCGCATTTGACCGGAATGCTGCGCCAACAGCGCCTGCGGAATCGGGATGGTTCCGAAGCACCACCTTCATTATACTGGCTTATCGACAAAATGAAAGCGCTTTTTGTAAGCTTGATCATTTTTTTCTTGACCTGTAACGCGTTTCAGATGGCAAGCTGATCATAGCTTAAAGTTGGAGGCGGCGCTCATGAGACAATGGTCGCATTACACAATAGAAGAAAAGTTATACGCGGTAGCGGCGTTGCGTGCCGGGGCGTCGGCGCGCAGCATCGAAGCAGCCAGCGGGATCGATCATCATCTGCTGGCCAGTTGGCGCAAAGCATATGACGCAGGCGGCAAGCAGGCGCTGCAGCCGTATGCATGCACTAGGCGGTATCCGGCGCACTTGAAAGCGGCGGTGGTGGCGGAGTATCAAAGCGGTGAAACCACCTTGCGCAAGCTATGTGCTAAATATGATATTTCCAATCCCGGGTTGTGCTACAAGTGGATCCAAGCGGCGCGCTAAGCAGGCAGCGGTGTTTTGGCCAAGGCGCGGTGTATACTAGACCTTAGACTTTCTTTGAGGTGGAATATGCAAGAATTTATGGCGCTGGACCACAACTTGAAACTGCGCACATTGACGGTGTTCCTCACCGCACTGTTAAACGCTGCGGTGTTGCCGAACATGACGATTTATTATGCGCATTATTTTGGTGCGGCCACTGCTGGGGTATTGTTGATGGTGGTGTCCATCGCCAGTTTCTTTGCCGGCTTATACGGCGGGCACTTGGCGGATGTACACGGGCGCAAGCCGATCATGTTGGCTGGCAGCGCCTTGTTGATCGTGGGCTATGTGATTGCTGCGGCGGTGAATTCGCCATTGGGGCGCTTTCCGGCGGCGGCATTCTTTGGGTTCTTGTTGGCGCGCTTAGGCGGGTCGTTGGCCGATCCGGCAGAGCAGGCGATGATGATCGACGCGTCGACGCCAGACAATCGCCGCTTCGTGTATGCAATGATCTATTGGGTGATCAATATTTCGGTGATGATCGGCTCGGCGTTAGGCGGCTGGTTCTTTCGCGACTACCTCTTTGAACTGCTGGTGGCCATGGCAATTGTGGCCATGATCAATGCCGGCATCATCAGCTTAGGCATGCGCGAGACTTTTGCGGCAACGGGTCAAGCCAACAGCTCGCCATGGCAGGCGCTGCGCTCGTATACGGTGGTGTTCACCGATCGGCGGTATGTGAAGTTCTTGGCGGGGTCGCTGTTGACCATGATCGTCACCAGCCAGCCCAGTTATTATTTGGCGGTGCACTTGGGGCGGGATTTTCACGCGACGACGGTGTTGGGCATCGCGATTTATGGGCAGCGGATGTTGTCGCTGGTAACGATCATCAACACGGTGTTAATCATTACCTTGATGGCGGTGTTCACCCGCTTAACGTCACGCTGGACCTTGCGCGTCGCGTTTGCGGTGGGGATGTGTTTACAAACCGTGGGCTTTGCGGCAAGTTTCTTGGCGGCGCGCTTGTGGCCGCTGGCGTTGTGGGTGGTGGTGTTGACGATTGGGGAAATGATCGCCGTGCCATCTAGTCAAACCTTGCGCGCCGATTTAATGGATGAAGAAAAAATCGGCGCCTACTCTGGCGGCTGGGCGGCGGTGAACCCCTTGGCCTCAACGCTGGCAGGGCTAAGCGTGTCGATCAGCCCGTGGCTGCATAACGGCGGGATGGCAGCGTTGATGCTGGTGCTGGGGGCTTTGGGGATCATGGCTGTGGCCAGTGCCGCCGGGGTGCAGTCGCGACAATAATGTTCGTCTTTTGGCCAAAAAAGAAATAGTCCTTTACCATTTTGTCAGATTAATGTATGATGATAGCCGTTGTTCCAGAAACAAAGTTCGTTTTTTGGAGGCTAATGTATGCAAAAGAAGTTACTGGCTTATTTCGAAATTGATCAATTGAACACCACCATTCGCCGTGAGCTGTTGGCGGGGTTCACCACGTTCATTTCGATGGCCTATATCCTGTTCGTTAATCCATCCGTACTGGGGGCTTCGGGGATGGATAAAGGCGCGGTGTTCACCGCGACCGCTTTGGCATCGGCGTTAGGATGCTTGTTGATGGGGATCTTGGCGAAGTATCCGATCGCCACGGCGCCAGCGTTAGGCATCAATGCGTTCTTTGCGTATTCGGTGTGCATCGGCATGAAGATCCCGTGGCAAACCGCCTTGGCTGGCGTGTTTGTGGCCAGCTTGATCTTCATCTTGATCACGATTTTCAAGTTGCGTGAAATGATCATTGATGCGATCCCGGCTGATTTGAAATACGCCATTTCCGGTGGGATCGGGTTGTTCATTGCTTTCTTAGGCTTGTCTGATGGCGGCTTGATCGTGGCCAACAAGTCCACGCTGGTTGGGTTAGGCGACTTGTCAGTGGGCACCACTTGGCTGACGATTTTCGGCTTGGTGGTCACGGCGATTTTAATGGTCAAGAAAGTCCCAGGCGGCATTTTTATCGGGATGGTGTTGACCACGCTGTTGGGTTTAGTCACCGGCTTGATCCATGCGCCTAGTGCGATCATCTCTGCGGCGCCGTCGCTGCGCCCGACGTTCTTGGTGGCGGTGCGCCACATCGGCGACATCAATTCCTTGCAACTGGTGGTTGTCGTGTTGACCTTCTTATTGGTCACATTCTTTGATACTGCCGGCACCTTGGTGGGCTTGGCCAACCAAGCCGGCTTCATGAAAGATAACAAAATGCCGCGTGTAGGCAAGGCCTTGGCCAGTGATTCTACGGCGATGTTAGTCGGCTCGCTGCTTGGTACCAGCCCAGTGGGTGCGTATGTTGAATCCAGTGCCGGTATCGCTGTCGGCGGCCGCTCTGGTTTAACGGCGGTGACCACCGGCGTGTTGTTCCTGTTAGGCTTGTTCTTCTCGCCGCTGTTGTCAGTGGTGACCACGCAAGTCACCGCACCGGCGTTGATCATTGTCGGGGTGCTCATGGCGCAGTCGCTGCGCGAAATCAAGTGGGACGACATGGCCATTGCGATTCCAAGTTTCTTGATCTTGTTGGGGATGCCGCTGACTTACAGTATCTCTGATGGGATCGCGTTAGGCTTTATCATGTACCCGATCACAATGATCGCTGCCAAGCGCGGCAAGCAAGTCAGCCCAATCATGTATGCGTTGTTCTTTGTGTTTATTGGATTTATGTGGATACTAAACGTGGGATAAACCAGAGCGACGAAAACCAGAGCGGAGTGGCGCGCTCTTAGCGGGTCGGGTAGCATAGCCATCGCGCTTGAGGCGTACTTTGCCTCGAGTGCGAGGGCGTAGCTAACCGCACCTGCGTTGCGCCACGCAGCTCGACGAAAAAACCAGAGCGGAGCAAAGCGGTTTTAGCGGTGTGTGTAAGATGGGATGATGTTTGGGCGGTTTATGCCCAAGCGGCGTCACAGCTTACACGCAGCCGCGTTGCTTTGCGCAGCTCGACGAAGACCACAGTCGTATAAAGCCCGTACTTCCCCGGGCCCGGCCAGCCATTGCTCCGGCGCGCAAGCCCAGCAAGCCGGCGCAGGCGGTGCGGCCGGCTGCAACCCCGCAACGGCTGGCCTTTGATATTCGTATTAGGGTAGTGATTGGTGCGGTAAAAGAGATTAGTAAATTACAGCTATCCGTTGAATCTAAATTCGATGGATCTATATGAAAAAGCCGGCTCAACAAATTTCGTTGAGCCGGCTTTTTGTATCCAAAGTGCTGAACACGACGAATACACGATCGGTATATTCACCATCGTGTATTTGTTGTGGCAGGCTATCGATTCTTGCTGCCTGCCAATCGTTATTTGATTAAGTACCAGCAGGCGCAACCGCCTGCCAGCTGATCTAATGACGTCCTGTATATTGCTATACTGCCTAGGGATGTGAACACTTGGCTTCGTCGCGAATGTGCACAGACGCTCTGGACGCACGAGCCGTAGCGCAATTGCGCCTTAGATCGACTCGTGTAGGGACTTGGTGCGCCAGGTGCGGCGCTGAAGCGGTGTGGCCACCACTGCTTCCCAAGTTCCACTCGACATCTACAGCGATAATATATCACGGTCGATTTAATTGTGCAAGCGATTTACCAACTTTTTACAATTGAATTTACTTGGCGAATTTCGTGCGCTTAACGTTCTGGGATAAGCGAAAAAATCGCTTCTTTTTAGGGCTGCTTGTATACTCAAGACAGGCAGAAAGAAGGGGTGATGATGGCTAAGCAAGCGGCACTGCTTAGATTCAGTGGGGTGGTAGATCGGCCGAAGAAACTGATGATTGTTGAATCGGCAGACCAAATCAAGTCGCTAAACGTATTGTTCATGCGTGTGTATGTTGTGGCGCAGCGCCGGCACCACAGAATGACGAACTTCAGCGATACGATTGGGTTGGTGGTGAGCCCTGCGTTATTCAAGACAGCTGAGGTGATTCGGTATTCTAACGATATTTTTCTGCAAGGCCAACTGCGGGAGGTCGAGGTGCTGCATCATTTGCATGATCGCCGGCAAATCGCCCATCTTATCAAGGCTGGCTGGGCTAAACTCCAACAAGTTCAAGCGGTTTGGCAAGCCAAGTACCTCATTGGGCAACCAAACACCCAAGCCATGGTGCAACGACTGGAGCGGTTAACGACGCAATGGTCGCCGCAACTGAATAATTTGGCGGCTTATCAGTATCGGGTGCGGCGGGTGGTGCGACTGGCCAGTGCCGCGGCGCAACAAGCTTTGCGTGAAGTGCAAATGCGACAACGCCAGATCAATATTGAAACGCGTGCCGCTGTAGATGCAGTGACGACTAAGCTGCTGGTGATCGAAACGCCAAGCAAGCCGCTGACGATCGCACCATACGGGCGGTTGCAACGCGAGCGGGAAGCGATCGATCAAAGTAAGCTGGCTGATCCGGCGTATTTGCACCAGCAAGCACAAGAGATCATGTTAGATTATCAATTTGCCCAAGCGCACCATTTGCCGCTGGCATCGCGCAACTCGCCATGGGGTGAAGCCGAGTTGGCGCAGTGGCAGCAATGGGTCGATGCAACATTCTAGAAAATGGAGGGGTAACATGGACAACGATAAGGTCGCATTTCTCATTGAAGGCGTCGTTGTTGATGCGGCAGAAGAGCAAGTGCAGCTGGAAACAGGCCAACGCAAGCTCATGCGCTGGCTGGTGGTGGCAGTCGATCCAACCGTGTCGCAAGTTATGGCTGAAGATCCAGAAGCTGGCGGGGCACTGCCGCTTACTGTGCGCTTGCTTGCGGAACTGGTGGCAGGCGATGACGTGCATATCGGCGATCGGGTGCATTTTAAAGGTGCGCTGCGTGCGGTTGCGTTGTTTGAGCCAAGTCAAGCTGCACCTAAAGCCGCCAAGCCATTGATTGAAGCGATGGTGGCCAGAAGCCAGCGTTGGAGCAAGCAGACGCTTATCCATGGGCGGCGCAAGTTTGACCAATTGGGAACAGACTTTGCCGCTGGGAAAATCACTTTCGAAGCTTGGCAGCAAGCTCAGCGAAAATTATCTGCTGATCCCGGGCTGGCCAAGCTGCAAAGCGCCTTGCAAGTTGATGAGCAGCAAAACGCTCTCGCCGCACCATCACAAACATCGGTGATGATGGCCGAAGACGAATTCTGGGATTTTTCAGTCACGCCAGGGCCAGCGCCTAGAGAAATTCTAGGAACAGCCGTCAGCACCGGCAAGTACTTGCTGCGGCGCATCGATGCGGCAGATACTGCCAGAAGGTGGCAGCTGTTGCTGGCAGAGGCTAAAGCATGGCAAGCGTCCCATCCTGGCGGGGTGAGCGCCGCAACCCGATAACACCGTAAATTGGCGAGCATCGCAATGGGGATGCTCGCTTTTGCATGCGGCAAGCCGAAATCAAGTTTCAACAAGCTATTTCGAAAATCTTCTAAATAATAGTGGACATCAGCGATCGATGGCGGTACTCTCTATTTAGATAATCATCTAAACAGAATACTTACAAAACGATTGGAGGACCGCGATGGCAATGAGTGACACCTTAAAGGCGATTTCCGACCCGGTACGGCGGCAGATCTTGAATCTGCTCAAAGATGCGCCGAAGCCGGCAGGCGAAATCGCCGCGCAATTCGACCTCACCCCGGCGACGGTTTCTTATCATTTGAAGCTGCTTAAGCAGGCCCAGTTGATCACCGAACGGCGCGAGAAGAATTATCCTGGATTATTCACCTCGGTATTGGGGACATGAAATCGCATCTGGCCGGTCTGAAAGCAACGTTTGGATCGTTGCGAATACTGACTGAGCGGAGAAGTTGGTGATCGATGCACCACGAACAGACCGACCCAGTTTTCGGCTCGACGCACGACCTATTCAGTTATTCAGTTCAGGTCGCCAACTGATGGACTTCGTC
>NZ_BAAFPR010000043.1:0-11787 GCF_042847315.1 Lacticaseibacillus jixiensis | reverse complement strand
CGTCCAACTTGATACGAACAATCTCGGGTTGATCTTCGTCCATATAAATACCTCACCATTCTTATGATGAGGTCATGATACCGCTTGGCAATTGAGAGGGATAGGCGGTCTGTTATTAGGTGCTTACGTCTGTCGGATTCTCAGACAACCGCTTAATCAGGGGACTGAAGAAGGGGTGGTTCACCCTAACCGATGATCCTGAAATTATTAAAGGTCTCAAGCGTGACTCCAACACGGGAATTTACAACATACCAGACGTGCAGACGTTTGACCGTGTAACTAAGCAGTTGGAGACCGCCGCCAAGCGGACAACCAAATGTTTTGAAGATGTAAAGTAACGACCGGCCATGCAGAAATGCATGGCTTTTTTGTTGAACGTTAGGCAGGTACAACACTATTAAATAACAAAATCGGGTCAGTTACGATCCAGTTACGCGTAACCGGTCAATGTATGCATAGATTCACAATATGCGTGATAGGCATTGCGCCACAAACGATACAACATGTGAAACTCGTATGTTCGATTCTCCGGAATCGTAACTGCCGAGTAACTGGTCGTAACTACTGGGCTTTGAAATGTATTCAAAGCATGAACATTTCGGTGAATTGTTTGCAAATCGTAGTAGGGGGAAAATTGACGGTTTTGGCGCCGTTTTCCCCAAAACTTTCCCCCAAGCCTAAAGCTTGTTATTAAATGCTATTGGGGGAAAGTATAGCAGGCAAGGCATAAATGCGTCCTTCAAACTTTCCCCCATTTTTTAGGGCAATTGCGCCCATATTCAGGTCGATATATCCCAATTTTATGAGAATGAGTCACATTCAATTGTAATCTGTAACTGGCCGTAACTGCACAAGTGATTGTTAAAAAAAGCTCTGTAACCATTGCAAATGCTGAATTTGTACGTAATGTGTAGATTGTGACAGTTACGGTGTAACTGGATCGTAACTGCAACCAAAACCGCATAGCACCGGCGTTTATAGGCTATTTATGAGAGATATATAGTTAAATAGTTACTTTTATAAAAACAACCTTGAAAAACTTTCCCCTGTACTTTCCCCCGCATACTTCCCCTTTTGTTATTTATTTGGACCTTGGGGGAAAGTTTGGGGGAAAGTTTTATATAGCAAAAGTTCTGAGCGTAACTGCAAATCACTTAATATAACACGTATTCGATAACAGTGGTTGGTTTTGGGTTCTGTGGGCGGGTGGCAGCGACTTGCTGGCGGTGCCCCGTGGGGTGGTCGCGGTGGACGACTGGTGCAAGGTCGCGGCAGGTGATGACGAGCAAATGACTTGGATTGGGTGTTGTGGCCATTTGGCGAGACTTATGTGCGTACACCGTGTGGTCGTGACTCAGATTATAGATACATGGCTGTTTTACTATGGTTGTCGGCCTTTGTGGTTTTGCACCTGCTTATAGGCTGCACCGGGGATTCTCCGCGTCAACAAGCGCGGGGCGGAAGTTACCTGATTGCAAGGTAAAGTTGTGCGCTATGTGATAAAACGCCGTAGGGCGGATTATAACGCGATATACGGCGTCCGCCAGCATCTATCTGTGGCGCTTTTCCATTTCCAACAGTAGGAAACGGCTTGCCGTATGGACGTTTTCGGGTAGTGCCCCGTGAGCCAATCGCGGCGACGTTGCGGTGCATAGAAGATGCAGGTGTGCGTGTACACGAATCCGATCGTTGGTATCGCATCGTGTTGAATCACGTGTGGCGATAGGTCGCCATGTGGTCACAAATGGGATCTGGCTTGGCTGCTTGACGATTTGTTTTTGTTACTTTGCGAACGGCACCTGCATCTATCATGCACCTGAATCGGACCTCGTGGACAAGCGCGGGGCGCACGGATAAGTGCGATCACATACTAAGTTGCACACAATGTAAAACCATTTGTGACCGGCCATGAGGCGCAATCTGCATAAATCAGCGTCACTGGAAGAACGACTTTAGCGTTAACAGAGTGAATTTAATC
This sequence comes from Lacticaseibacillus jixiensis, assembly GCF_042847315.1. Lineage (NCBI taxonomy): Bacteria > Bacillati > Bacillota > Bacilli > Lactobacillales > Lactobacillaceae > Lacticaseibacillus > Lacticaseibacillus jixiensis. Next base: position 9,809 of record NZ_BAAFPR010000043.1, on the reverse strand, counting down.
GCGGTGCAGACGCTGCAATAACTACATGGCAGGGATAAGCACAAACAACAACCAGCCGACAAAGATAATCAGCAAACCAGAGATCACCATCGATAGCCGTAGTATCACTTTATTCTGTTTCTTGATGCCAATGGATAGCATCACAAGTGCGATCAAAAGAACTAGGAGCAAATATTTTGTCATGTCATCCTCGCTTGTCATCAGATATTAAGCAGTGAAAGTACACAGATACTTGAGTCCTTGTAAAATGAAATCACCACAAGATCATACACAAGGAGAACTCGGCTATGAGTCCGTACAAACATCTTACCCTAAAAGAACGCGAAACGATACTACTTGGCATCAATAATGGATGGACACAAGAACTGATTGCCAAGGAGATTGGTCGTTCTAAGAACACTATTAGTCGCGAGGTCTCCCGCAATGGCGGGTGGAACAACTACTCTGTGGCAGATGCCCATGCTCGTTATCAGGATGTACGTCAGGGTTTTCGACGTCATCGAATTCTCGACCGTCCAGAAGTACGCGAACGTGTAATCACCTACATCACGCAGTATGATTGGTCTCCTGAACAAATTGCGGGACGTCTGCGACATGAAAATAGTACGATTCAAATCAGCTATCCGACGATCTATCGTGGAATTTATCGTGATAACCTGGGCGTTCCACGAAAGAACCATGGCGCACGTGGTATTCCGTGTCAGTTACGGCATCGTGGCAAGACCCGCAAAGTGAAAGGAACCATCAATGAGCGGCGGGGTCGTTTCAACGATGTCCCGTCAATTCATGAGCGGCCGTTGTCCGCAGAGAATCGTAGTTGGTTTGGTCACTGGGAAGGCGACACTGTACGCGGTAAAACTGGTCGCTCCGCCCTTGTCACACTCGTTGACCGTAAGTCACGCTTTCTTCTATCGATGCGAGTTGCGAAGGTTAACGCAGATAACGTCAAGGATGCTATGGTTGCGCTGTTAGGCGCCCAACCGGGAAATCGAGTGAGAACCATCACTCCAGATCGAGGAACTGAATTTGCGCGCTATCGTGAACTGGCTCAAGAACTCAACACGTTGGTCTTCTTCCCTGATCCCCATGCGCCACAGCAGCAAGGAACAAATGAGAATACCAACGGGCTCATTCGGGAATACTTTCCAAAGAACACGGACTTAGACTTACAAAGCGATGAAGCCATAGAAGCCTTCGTTGAACAACTGAATAACCGACCACGCAAGGTCTTAGGCTGGAAAACACCATCCGAAGTTTACCTAGGCAAAAAGTTGCACTTGAGTTGACAATTCGTCGCACATAAAAAGTCCGGCCAAGGTATGTTTGGTCGGACTTAGTTTCGTATTTGGTTACTTGAAGAGATCGCCAAAGTCATCATCGTCATCGTCAAACGGGTTGTTTGACTTTGGTTTGACGGTACTTGATGACGCGGCATGCCCCATTGGTGCTTTGGACGGCTCAACTTTCGGTTTGTTGCCGCTCATTTGCGCGGTATGAGTGATCTGATTCTTGGCCGGTTCACTCGATGGCTTAGAACCGCTTGTAGGAGTCGCATGACCCATCTGCGGCTTGGCTTGATCACCTTTAATGTCGGCAACGTGCGCTTGCTGTTGTGGGTGTTGCTGATTTGCTGGTGTCGTGTGAACTGCTTGTGGTGCTGAACCGGTTGGCTTTGGTGCATTGGCTGATGCAGGCGCAACGGTCTTTGTGTCAGTGTGTGGCGTACTTGGTGCTTTTGCCGGTTGCGTTTTTGGTTGCGCGGCGTCTGTCTTTGGCTCATTTTGTTTATCTTCATCAGCAAAAGCCAAGGGCATCTTTTCGTTGATCGCGTGCTTGAGGAGTTCGCTTTCTTGAGGATCTTTGTAAATTTCCTCGGTCAGCTTGAGCGCATTTACGAGAGTATCATGATCTTTTTGTGTAAGCAGTTCTGCATTTTTGCGATTTGTTGTTGCGCGAACTGCCGCATGTTTCGCGTCACGTACTGCTTGCTTCTTTGCAAGCTCGTCTTTTTTTGCGTCGTCGATGAGCTTCTTTGAGTTCAGGTACGACTCATAGTAGTGCATTGCAACTTCGAGTGACAGATCAATTTTCTTTTTTAACGATTCAGTGTAATCCATTGAGAGCACTTCCTTAGCTAGATTTATGTGGTCTCTTCTTATTATACGAATATAAATCGACCATATAGCAAATCACGAAAAAAGATTTCGTGTACTCGAAATTAATCCGTGACGGGTTTGCTAGTGATTCATTTATTGTTTTGCCTTTCACCACTTCCTGATCACTAGTGATGAGCTTTTGATTTGGCCAATGACGGTTTCGTATAAGGTATTTAGCGTACTTGGACTTTTTGTTGGCATAGATTGAGTCACGGATGAGTTATCTTTGATTCACTTCTGGTATCAATTCGCGTCTATCTACGATGATAGAAACTTTGGTTTTTGGTCTTAGGCTTTTATGTTTTGGGCCAACCGATGACTAGACATGAGTATGTTCATGCATCGGTTGACCCATTTCTTTTGGTGCGGCGTAGCAACATGAGGGGGGCGTAGCAACCTGAACTTTGCGTAGCTGCACCGGGCAAGGCGTACGAAATGTGCGCCTTGCCATGGGAAATGTGTCGTCGCCGATTTCTGGCAGACGCATTTTCCACCTGGACGGCAACAAGCGCAACGCGCTTGTGGGTGACGGACGGGACCAAATGCAATCGCGAGCTGGCGAGTGATGTGCGCATTTGGTTGTCGGGAGTGGTCAGGCGCAAGCCTGAACATGGACGACTGGCAGACATTTTTGAGGCATGCACCTTGCCGAAAAATATCTGCCAAGGATCGCAACGCGATCCGCGCGACGAGCAGGAGCGTGATAGCCAGCAACGCTGGCGTGCACATCGACCGATGCCATGAACACTTTGAGCAGGCGAAAAGTGATCAGGCTGACTCAACGGCGGAGCAAGTTGAGGCAAGGGAGGTGTGCAGGAGCCGCGGAGCGGCGGGCGGCTTGCCAACGGCAAGTACCGCCCGGAAAGTGTCCAGAGAAAACCGGATGCGTAAGCAGCTGGTGTTCTTTGGGGACCCAAGCGGAGGATTACAAGCAACGCGACGTAATACATAGCGATGGGTTCTCAGAAGGTATCGTTCTTTGGGTTTTGACGTATTGAGTCTTTGATCTTGGCGGGCTTTGCACTTGGTTTGCCTGCACTTCAACTTTGATACATCTGCCTTTGAACTTTGAATCACTTTTGTTTTGCACTTTAATCACGTTGCTGTGCCGGATTGACACATATGGTCGTGTTTGATGTTGTAAAATATATCATGTAAGAACTTTTTAGATGAAGAGAGTTGATTCAAGATGGTCAAGCAAAAGATCACATCAATCCGATTAAATGATGTCGAACGCAGGGTGCTAAGTGAAAATGCCGCGCTCTACGGTTTAACAATGACCGCGTACCTGAAACGTGTTGCGATGAAACAACGACTGATCCAGCCAATCTTTAGTCTTGAGGAGGGCGCACATGCGCACGCACGACTCGATACGATTGGCCGTGATTTAAACTCTTGCGCGCACGTGATGCATTCATCACGTTTCAAAGGCGGTCACGTGAGTGATGCAGATTTGAAAAAGCTATACGCGGAAGTCATCGAGGTTCGCAACTTGGTTCATGATCTTAGCAGTGAAATTGTTGCACGGCGGTCGCGCAATTATGACTTAAGCGTAAGCGACGACGACTAACAAGAGATGAGGTGATTGACGATGCCGGTTATAAAAAAGGTTACGAATGGGGCGTCAATCGCCGGCGCAATCAACTACGCGCAATCGAATAAAGTTCGTGAAGAAACAATCCAGTGGCTGGAAAGTAGTGGCGCCGATCCGGAGTTGATCGAACTTGCTAAGAAGTCGCGAGCAATTTTTACTGACGGTGTGCGTTGTGATCCGTCCGATGCGAAAAACGAAATGATTCAGACGCGTCATTACTTTGGACATGGCGGTTATAAAAATCAGGTTTCTCGATCTGTTTTCTCATTTTCCAAAGATGAAGTTGACTCAACTGATCCGCAACAATTGTTACACGCGCTTGACTATGTTAGTGCCGTCATCGAGAAAGCTTATCCGACTTATGAAAGTTTTCTAGCACTTCACATCGACGGCAAAAGTCATCTTGCGCATGTCCACGTCATCACTAACAAGGTCAACATGGAAACTGGCAAGGTGATGAATTTCGCGTACGGCCAGCAGCAGGAATTGCTGCGTTCGTTAAACGACGCGATGTGCAAAGATTTTGGTTATACTGTGCCAGAAAAAACATCCACGCTTGCACCAGAGCGATACACAGCCAAGGAACTTAAGTCGTTAGATCAGGGCGTTTATGACCCACGCGTTTATATTAAACAGCGTTTGGATGACGCGTTGCTTGATCCAAGTGTGTCTGGTTTAGATCAAGTACAAGCGAAACTTGCAGAACCACAGCAAAACAGTTTTACACAACCTGATGAATCTGGTGCGCTCAAGCAGGATCGTTTAGCCGTTGAAGTGCGCGCAAATAAAACGGGTGCCTTGACTTATGTGATTCACCATTTGGACGTTGAGTCATCTCGCAAGCGCAAGCCTGGTGCTCCAGCAAGAGAATGGGTTGAGCGTGTGCACGCATCAACACTTGGCTCCGTGTATAGCATCGATGAAATGACGAACTTTATAGAAGGACGAGTGACGCAAGATGAGTTACAAAGACAAACAGACCAACACAAAGAAGACGAACGTATCATCGACAGCACAATTGCCGACAGTGCACCTAACCGAACCGCAATTGAAGAAACTAGTATCGCAAGTGACGACGCAACTCCTCAAGAGCCCGGCCATGACGAAACTCATCGCGACACAAGTGATGGAGCAAATGAGCTCCGAGAAGATGACCAATCAGATTCAATTGACGATCCAGAAGACAGTGGAGCGATCGATCTCACAGAGCTCGTTGCGGCAAGCAATGAGCAAGTCCGTGCAGACAGAAGTCGCCTCGAGGCTCAGGCTAGACGATCTCAAGATCTTGGCGCGGAACCTGAGGACACAACGCGAAGCTCTGATCAAGGAGCTAGCCGGGGAGCGGGGGTCGCTGACTCAGGATATCGACAGACTAGCGATGGTTCGGACGGGTACACAAACAACGTTGAGCTCGATCCAACAAGCTTTGAACCGGTTCGAACCACTGGACAAAGACGTGCAAAATATGATGACGTATGGGCCGTTGTTGAACCAGACCGTGGAAGACGCGAGGCAGATTCTGAGCGAGATGTCTTCTCAGGCGGATACGCTCGAAAATCTCCTTGGCCAACTGCAAGCCACAAGTCTGCCTTCTCAAAGCTAATTTATCCAGCCATGCGCGCCACTTCAAGGGTTAAGGCAGTACTTCATAGTTTTGAAGAAGGTCTTGCCAGAGCCCGTGAGCGCGCCGCACAAGCGGCACAGCGGGTTACTCAGTTCATCAAAGATAAGCAACATCGTGATGATGAACGCAAAGTCCAGCAAGATCAGCGTGAACGGGTTGCCCATCCTGAAGTTCTTGGCTCCGAGCGTGATCAAGTGGATGAGGAAATCGCGGCATCCAAACGGCAAGCAAGTTGGAGTGTCTTGGCCGACAAGAATATGGCTATACGTGACAAGTACGATCATATCCGTAGTGCGTACGGGCAACCTCCCGTCACGGATAAAGAGTGCCAAACCGTCTATCAAAAACATAGGGCTTGGCGCAAGCTCGACCGCCCATTCGCTTTGACGACAACGCAAACGCCACTCGGGCCTTTGCCATCTGGTGAGTACGGCAAAGTCGTGTTCAACTATGACTCACTCGTTCAACAGGGTCTTGCACCTAAGATGTCTAGTGAGGCCATCGCCAAACAGGAGAATTCCAAGCGTCGTAAAGCCAAGTACACTGCACAGCGCGCCTTTCAAGTTGCACTGGTTGGCCTGGATGCGCTCAACGGCGGGGGCTCAACCGGCGGTCAGCCCGCGGCGCGGGTACCAGGTGCTAAGACTGCACTGGCCAAAGTCGCATCGTCTGAAAAGACTGGTGAGCGCACTGCACCTGAGCATGGCGCCGAATCCATGCCGGAACCGTCAGCGCCACATGACCTTCCGGGTAACTAGAAAATGAAATCCCGGCCAAGGTGAATTTTGGTACTTCCAGTACTGGTCATAAAGCGCGTCTAAGCAGAGTTTAGAAACGTTGATATATCAGACTTTGTAGGGATAAATATTTGGAAATATTTGAATTAGCCCTCGGTAGCGAGAACAAACAAAAACTAGTACCAAGAAGAGGCCCTCACCGACATTTGTTTCATATCATGAGGGCCTTTGTCTGTACCTTCCGGGCGACCTTTTGGACTTTCGTTCGACTATTCAGCACGATCACGGCCTCACCAGCTTGGGTCTGTTTGTGGCTTTTGCGCAAGTGTCAGTGCACGTTGCGCGTCGCCATGATATTGTTATGACCAAATCGGCAAGCGAAGTATGGAACAGCTACCCCAGATACCAGGAAGAAGCTTAGTATGTGTATGATGCAAGCCGTGAAAACTGATTTGGTCATCAGGCTCAATCGCAACTCGATTCTGAAACCGATGCAAGGACGGATTAACCAACTGGATTTAGGCCTTGCGACTAGAGCCATTAGAAAAGTCAGCAATTTCCGTCGATATTAGCAAGTGAGCAGTTAACTAATTGGTTAAAACATGTACGTAAAAGTTTGATTCACCTTCTTCTCTACCCGCATATCCGACAATGCCAGTTGCTGTCCTTATCGTAATCTCAACAGGAATACTTTCTGGTAAATCATTAGTAGCAGCCGAAGCAACAAAGCCTAGCAAGCTTTGAATTTCTGATTCGCCAAAATACTGAGCTTCTACCGTGCAGTTTAATCCATAAATTTGTTGGTTCCTAAAACGCGCTTGTGCAGTTATTGATGGCACCTTGGGAAAGGCTTGTTTGATGTTTTTTGTAAAATTGTTGAATTGACTAGATAGATCAGGCGAAATGGGCTTTTGAGATTCAACAACCGGGAGCATTTGATTTACTTCATTAGTTGGGATCCATGCAGACATTTTGTTGTTTTTATAGGTTGCATGCATGACGTATGTTCCGCCAATCAGTTCATCTGTATCGGCTAGATTATAAATTCCAATGAAGATGGGAACAGGTGATTGTTTTTTTGAACGCAATAATTTTTCAACTCGTTGAGCAATAATTGTTGATACTGAGACGCCATATTTTACCGCCGTAGTTGTTTTAATTTTTTGTTCATAATATGCACCATACTGTATTTTCTGATAGGTGTCAGTTGACTTTACACCTATTCCAATGCTAATTCCTGCAAGTTGGCTGTCTTTCCCGATGTAATTTTGTTCGATAATATTTCCTATGATTACGGGAGTTCGAGTCGAGCGGTTTGAGTGACGTGCCGGGTTTAGTCCAGTCGGGTATGTTGGATCAATAGGGTCAGCAAGATCGGGATTGCCCTTTCGTGCTAACCATTGAGGCAATATGGTGTTAGTGATTAGTTGTCCCTCAGAAAACTTGTATTTATCTGATGGAAATATACCAGAGGAGAAGCGCTTCAAGTCCGATTGCATACTTTCTATATTGAAATACCCATTAGACTGTGTTGAATTCGCAATGACCTCCTCCCGGGCAGCCCCGGTTTCATACTTTCCATCTGTAACATTGAAGCGATAGTCTTTGTGTGTTGAAATAACACTTGTCACATTCGAACCACTTACCTTGGCGCTTGTATCATCCACAACTTCTTTTGCACTACAAGCCGATAGCATAATCACCAATACAAGTAGCACTGGAATTTGAATACACATCTGAATGTCCTCACTTATGTAAGAGTTGTAACAACCAATTCACTGTGATTATAAGCAAAAATACTCGCGTTGGAAATAACAATATCTAGATATCAACAGAGGTAACGGTATATCTGGGATAATAATGGGCTGGTTATGAACACTGAAAAAGCACTTAGACCCAGCTAAGTGCTTGTTGTTACTTGTTAATACTGATGGTTAAGCTTGTTCACTACAACTTCGGTCTGATTTATGAATTATTTGGACTGCCAGATGCGACCACCACACCGTTAACATAGTACGTATAATACGTTGTGTATTCACGGAAATTGTCAGGATCAAAACTGTCCGGGGTGATCACGACCCGTTCTTTTTGATCAAAAGTTCCACCTGTAGGAATCGTAATGGTAACCGTTTTCCCATCAGTGGAGGTTGATGTAAGGTCGAACCACAACCCGCCAGAACCCTTTTGTTGTCGAATGGAATTAGATAGGATAACTTCTAAAGTCGTGGACAGCACAGAATCTGCATTTGGCTGTCCCATCTCAGATGCCGGGGGTGTGTCATTGGCACTTGCAGACACCTGATTATTCGTTGAACCGGCGAAGCATAATATACCTGTAGCAACGACAGAAGACAGGATAACTTTGCTATTTAACATCAGTGGTCCTCCTCTTTTCAGTTGTTTAGATTTGTTTGAAGCAGCGCTCCCGGTTACGGAGTATACGTTGCAAGCACACTGCCGTTATACGTCCATGTGGTTACATCCACATAGCTTCGATGCTTCATACCATCTTTCCCATCCCATGTTTTTAGGTAATCTTGATACGATGTTGAGGAACTGAGTAACGCAGGATTCATAAAATTGATGGTCTTTGTTTGCTTTGACGAAGAAATTAAGGTCCAGCCCTCACCAGGAACGTTCATTTGTTCTACGATTACCCCAACCGTAACTTCTTCGGTGAACGATAATACTGACTCGTTAGAATTGGAGATCATTTCTTTGGGAATATCGGTTGTTTGTTCAGTCGCACGTGCAGTTAAAGTGGGAAATCCGATGGTGCAAAATGAGATCCCAGTAACAAGCGTTAATAACATTTTACGTGACATCATCTGGGGTTCCTCCTCTTAGCGGTGGGGAAAGTTTGACGTTATCTATTTGATGATTAAATCAAACCAATTTCTTCCCACATTGGTTCAGGTGAAGGTACAATGATCATGTTGGTTCCTCCTTTCTGATTGTCAATTGTGTCATATCAATACCATAAGTATACATGAATTCGTTTGCGCATCTAAAGTTGCCACGTAATCCAACACATCTTTACAATGAATTTACAAACGTGGGGGGCGTGATTCAATCTCGGATGTGGCCAATTGGTTAAACAGCAACAGGAACCACGGCGTTTGTTTCAAGCTACGTTGTATGCAAGGGCCATCAAATAGAATACATTGGCGTCTTTTGAACGAAATAGTCCTCAGGTCTCATCTGCGCTGTTTAATGAATAATTCCAAATTACGGATGCTCGTTTGGAACAATTAGAGTTCTTTCTTGCGGATGCAGACTCGTTTGTAGAAGAAGGGTCATTACATGGGGGGCTATCCGAAGAATTGTCCGCCAAGCAGCATCAGGGGGGAAGACTAAGACGCGAAATCTGCTCTTGACATCTGTGTTCTTGAGATTCAAGCGTATCTCAGCCTATTGCTGTGATAACCATCTGTATGACGGCGTGTCATACCAATCTTGCGTGTTGAGTTTATCTCCGTCACTCGAGATTAAAGTCTGCTAGGTTCCTTATTGTGATTGATTATTTGATGATTATGTAAGAAACCCATAAAAGATCTCAAATCAATAGTGACCCCGCGTTTTACAATCAAGTTAGCCACTATCGTTAGCACTCAGACAAAATAAAAAACACCAAGTCGATACGACCTGTTATCATTAAAGTTCCTACACAATTAATGAAAGAGGTATCGTCTTGATGC
>NZ_BAAFPR010000042.1:0-13004 GCF_042847315.1 Lacticaseibacillus jixiensis | reverse complement strand
CGCCAAAATTTTACGAGATGTGCGACACACATGGCGTCGACTTTTTGGTTCGACTCAAGGCAAATTCAAAGCTTGGGAAGCTGGCAGAAACGGCCTTAGTGGATTGCCCTCCAAAATATGAAGAGAGCAAATGCGTCTACCACGAATTCAAGTATCAGGCCGCGTCATGGGGTAAAGCTCGCCGTGTTATCGTATGTTCTACTCATACGGCAGATGAGCTAGTTCCCTGGAACCACGCATTCGTAGTGACCAGCCTGGCCTCCGAGGCTCCAGAGACTTTGTTCAAGACCTATAGACAGCGGGGCAATGCTGAGAACCAAATTAAGGAGCTGAAATGCGGGTTTGGCTTTGACAAAACAGACAGCTCAACTTTTGCACGGAACACTGCACGAGCCTTGATCACCGGTATTGCCTATAACCTGGTTCAGCTCTTTAAACAGCTCTTTGTCTCGGAAGACCGTCGTTCAACCATCTCCTCGCTACGGTTCAGTCTCTTTCACATCGCCGGTAGGATTACTTGGCACGCCCGTCGTGTGGTGATTCATCTTGCTTCTAACTATGTTTACAAGAACTGGTTTAGTCGGCTCATGGACGAAGTCCATCAGTTGGCGACCTGAACTGAATAACTGAATAGGTCGTGCGTCGAGCCGAAAACTGGGTCGGTCTGTTCGTGGTGCATCGATCACCAACTTCTCCGCTCAGTCAGTATTCGCAACGCTCCAAACGTTGCTTTCAGACCGGCCAGATGCGATTTCATGTCCCCAATACCGAGGTGAATAATCCAGGTTAATTCATGATTGGTCTAGTTGAAAAGACTAGACTTTTTATTTGGAATGATTCTGATACCGGTAACAATCAGTCACAGCTTGCAAGGCATGCCGGTATTCTCGTATTCTATACCTAGCATATATTTGACGGAGGAGGCGACATTTTGGAAAATTGGTATAATCACGCGATCATCTATCAAATTTATCCGAAATCTTTTCAAGACAGCAATGGCGATGGTATCGGCGACTTGCCGGGCATTATTCAACGCATTCCTTATTTAAAAACGCTTGGTATCAATACGGTTTGGTTGAATCCCGTATTTACCTCGCCACAAGTGGACAATGGCTATGACGTGGCCAATTACTATGCCATCGATCCAGATGTCGGGACTATGGCGGATATGGATGCGTTGATCAAAGCGCTGCATGATGCTGGGATCCATTTGCTGCTGGACTTTGTGATGAATCATACGTCTGATCAACATCGTTGGTTTCAAGATGCAATCAAGCATCCTGGCAGTTTATATCGCGATTATTATATTTTTGCCGGGGATCACGATCAGCGCCCTAACAATTGGGGCAGCTTCTTTGGTGGCTCTGTGTGGGCCAAAGATCCAGCTGGTACCGGCAAATCATATTTCCACTTATTTGATCGGCACATGCCAGACTTGAACTGGGCCAATCCTGAAGTGCGCCACGCGATGGGCGATATTGCTGATTTTTGGCTGAAAAAAGGGATCGATGGGCTGCGCGTGGATGCCTTTATCCACATCGCCAAAGCCCGTTTAGATCAAGATTTTCCAACGGCAGACGGCTCGCATGAACCGGTAGTGGCAGAACCATTTTTTGCCAATTTACCGCAAGTGCAAACCTGGCTGCGACCGTTTGCAGAACGCATCAAAACCGATTACCCGCATGCTTTCTTGTTAGGGGAAGCCGCCAGTGCGGATGTGAATTTGGCGGCGGCTTATACCGATCGGTTGATGGATAGCGTGGTGACGTTTCGCTACTTTAAAGAAGATGAATCGCAAGTCGATCCCGCTTATCCGGCGCAATATCAACCTAAACCTTTGAATTGGCAAGCCTTCAAGCAAACCCAAGCAGTGTGGCAACAAACGTTATCAGCGATGCCGACGCTTTATTGGAGCAATCACGATATGCCACGCCTCCTTGGTCGCGTCGCCAAAGATTCATTGACGGCGCGGAGTTTGGCGATGTTGATGTATCTGCAACGTGGCATTCCGATCATTTATTATGGCGAAGAGTTGGGCATGACGAATCTACAGTTTGATTCAATTGATGAGTTTCAAGACCAAACCGTGGGGCCTTGGGTGCAAGCGGCGATGGCGGCTGGGCAAACCAAAACCCAAGCCTTGCAACAAGTTTCTGCCACCCATAAGTTGCCAGCGCGTGGTGGCATGCGCTGGGATAACACGCAAAATGCGGGCTTTTCCACCGGCACGCCATGGCTTCAAGGCAAAAGCGCTGATACGCCAACGGTTGAAAAGCAAGCTGATGATCCAGAAAGTCAGCTGAATTTTTACCGCGAGTTGTTGAAACTAAAGCAAACCGACTTGTTCAGTGATGGGGATTATCGCTTGTTGACCACGGACGCCAATAGTTATGTGTATCAACGGCAATTACAAAATCAAAAGGCAATCGTCGCCGTATCGATTGGCGATGCCTCAGTGATTGATTTGCCTCGAGCGCGTTATGATATTCGATTAGAAAATGGTACCGTGCAATTGTTGAACCAACAGCTACGCCTCAGTGCTGGTGCCAGTGTTGTTTTGATCACGGAGGAATAATATGTTAATTTCTGCAATGGCTCACCGTCCCGAAAGCGAAGATTGTTTCTTGATCGACGCACATCAAGTCCGGCTCAGATTCAAAACCGCCCTTGGTGATGTTCAAAATGTGACCGCTTTATATGGGGATCCTTATTGGAATTTACCCGATGAATCTGGCGAGTATCATTTTACTTATTCAAAAGCCCCTATGATTAAAGTTGCCAGTGGCCAAACTCATGACTATTGGGCAGTGACGTTAAAGCCGCCTTATCAGCGGATCCAATACTTATTTGCAGCCACTGACGCTGAAGGTAAAACCGTGTTATTCGGCGATCGCGGGCCCAGAGAAGATACTGAAGCCGAGCGCATCGAAGCGGCTAACTACTTCCGACTGCCTTATTTTCACGAAATCGATCGCACCAAAACGCCAGCGTGGGTCAGTGAAACGGTGTGGTATCAGATCTTCCCTGAACGCTTTGCCAATGGCGATCCTAGTTTGAATCCGGAAAATTGTTTGCCATGGCAGCCAGAAGATCATCCTGGTCGCGACGATTATTACGGTGGGGATCTGCAAGGCGTGTTGGATCACCTAGACGACTTGCAAGACCTCGGCGTAAACGGCTTATATTTCTGCCCGATTTTTAAAGCTAGCTCCAATCATAAATATGACACCATCGATTATTTGGAAATTGATCCAGCCTTTGGCGACAAAGCCTTGTTTGCCAAACTGGTGCATGAAGCCCATGCTCGCGGCATGCGGGTGATGCTTGATGCGGTGTTCAACCATATGGGTTATGCGTCGATGCAATGGCAAGACGTGTTGCAAAACGGCCAAAAGTCGCGTTTTGTAGATTGGTTCCATATTCATGATTGGCCGCTGTTACCATACCGTGATCCGACGCAAGGCCAAGGTGATCCACAATTTGATACCTTTGCTTTTGGCCCAGGGATGCCGAAGCTCAACACTGCGAACCCAGAAGTGCAGGCTTACCTATTAGAAATTGCGACTTATTGGGTCAAACAATTTGATATCGATGCGTGGCGCTTAGATGTCGCCAATGAAGTCGATCATCATTTCTGGCGTCAATTCCATGATGCCTTGATCGCCATCAAACCCGATTTTTACATTTTAGGCGAAGTGTGGCATTCAAGCCAACCATGGCTTAATGGCGACGAGTTCTCAGGCGTGATGAATTATGCCTTCACGCAACAAATCGAAGACCACTTCTTAACTGGCGTGAGTGATGCGCAAACGATGCTCGCCCGCTTAAGTGATCAGTTGATGTTGTATCGCGATAATGTTAATGCGATGATGCTCAACATGTTAGATTCGCATGATACCCCGCGCTTGTTGACAGTAGCTGGTGGTGACTTAGATCGCGCACTGCAAGCCTTGGCGTTTACCTTCTTACAAACTGGCACACCTTGCATCTACTACGGCACGGAAATGGGCATGTTCGGGGGAAATGATCCTGATGATCGCAAGCCGATGGACTGGTCGAAGTTGCATCAGTCAACGTGGCAACGCGTGCATGCATTAGTGGCGCTGCGGCGGGAATACGCTGAGCTGTTAGGCAATGGGACCACGACGTATGCTTTAACGGATACTGGTTTGATCAAAGTCACCCGCCAGTTAGCGGGTCAAACACTCGTTGGGTATTTCAACACCACGGATCAAGGTGCGGCGATTGCGGCACAACCATTGCTGCAACAAGGATTTGAGGCTGGTATTTTAAGCCCTAAAGGTTTTATTGTTCGCGCACAATGAAATCCTGATAACGGTAACAATGGGTTTCGCCTTGTAAAAACGCTTTCCAAACTGCTACGCTAGTAAGTGTTAAAAGCGAAACGGAGTGAGTGCAAATGAGTGCAAAGCGATTATTCAACATCGACCCTTGGCTGGTGGCAACGCATCAATTAGATAAAACCAATAAGCGCCTGCAAGAATCACTGACCGCCATCGGGAATGGGTATATGGGCATGCGGGGTAACTTTGAAGAAGGTTATTCCGGCGACACCTTATTGGGGGCCTACCTCGCAGGTGTGTGGTTCCCAGATAAAACCCGCGTTGGTTGGTGGAAAAACGGTTATCCTGATTATTTTGGTAAAGCCATCAACGCCCCAAGTTTTATCAACTTAGGCATTACCATTAATGGCGTGGCATTGGACTTAGCGAAAAATAACTTCCGCGATTTCAACTTACAACTCGACTTACATCAAGGCAAGTTGACCCGCAGTTTTGTATACGTTACAGATGATCTCGAAGTTGCCTTTGAATTTGAGCGGTTCGTTTCCAATGCCATGCAACAAGCCGGCTTGATCAAAGTGAACGCCAAAGTCTTAAAAGGCTCGGCTGAATTGAAATTTGATGCTGCTTTGGATGGCAATGTCACTAACGAAGACTCGAATTACGACGAACACTTCTGGATCCCGCAACATGAAGATGCTGCTCAAGGTTCGATCCAACTTGAAACCAAAGCCAATCCTTTCGACGTCCCGCAGTTCACGGTATTGCTCAAGCAAGCCTTGAAAGTGAACGGCGCGGCAGTTGAAGGCACCCGATCAACTGAACCAGGACGCTTAGATGAAACCTTAAGCTACGACTTAACCCAAGGCGATGCGCTTACCCTTGAAAAGCGCGTGATCGTCTTGACCAGTCGTGATGTTGAACCGGCAAAACAACCGGCTCAAGCCGATCAACTGATGGCTGAACTGCTACCGCAAAGTTTTGATGAAGCATTAGCTGCACATGAAGCAGTTTGGGCCAAGCGTTGGGCACAGTCAGACGTTGTGATCGACGGCGACCCGGCAGCGCAGCAAGGTATCCGCTTCAGTATTGCGCAACTGTTCATGACTTATTATGGCGAAGATACTCGCTTAAATATCGGGCCTAAAGGCTTTACCGGCGAAAAATATGGCGGTGCCACTTATTGGGACACTGAAGCATATGTGGTGCCGATGTACTTGGCTGTGACCCCACCAGAAGTCACCCGGGCATTGTTGCAATACCGGCACGATCAATTGCCAGGCGCTTATCACAACGCCCAACAACAAGGATTAGCCGGCGCGTTGTTCCCAATGGTCACGTTCAACGGCATCGAATGTCACAACGAATGGGAAATCACCTTCGAAGAACTCCACCGTAATTCCGATATCGCCTTTGCCATTAAGCAATACACGGATTACACCGGCGATGAATCTTACGTCAATGGGGATGGTATCGATGTGTTAGTCGGCGTGGCAAGATTTTGGGCGGATCGGGTGCATTTTTCCAAGCGCCATCAACAATATATGATCCATGGCGTCACCGGCCCTAACGAATATGAAAATAACGTCAACAACAACTGGTTTACCAACACCATGGCCGCTTGGGAGTTGCAATACACCCTTGAGCGTCTACCAAAAGCGGATGTTGATAAAGTTCAAGCGTTGGCCGTGACTGATGATGAAAAAGCGCACTGGCAAGATATTGTTGATCGCATGTATTATCCAGAAGATAAAGACTTGGGCATTTTTGTTCAACACGATACCTTCTTGGATAAAGATCTGCGCCCGGCAAGCTCGATTCCCGCTGATCAACGGCCACTCAATCAGCACTGGTCATGGGATAAGATTTTGCGCTCTCCATTCATCAAGCAAGCCGATGTGTTGCAAGGCATTTACTTCTTGAATGACCGCTTTACCCGCGAGCAAAAAGAAGCCAACTTCGACTTCTACGAACCGATGACGGTACACGAATCGTCCTTATCCGCTTCGATTCACGCAATTTTAGCCGCGGAATTGGGCAAAGAAGCAAAAGCCGTTGAACTGTATGCCCGCACGGCGCGGTTGGATCTGGATGACTACAACAACGACACTGAAGATGGCCTCCACATCACATCCATGTCTGGGGTTTGGTTAGCCATCGTTCAAGGCTTTGCTGGGATGCGCTACACTGGCGGCCATTTGAGTTTCAAGCCGTTTGTACCGAAAGGTTGGACGCATTACAGCTTTACGTTCAACTATCGCGGCCGCTTGATTGCTGTGGATGTGGCAGATGAAACCACATTGAAGTTAGTCAGCGGTGATCCGATCGATGTGTTAGTCTTTGACGAAACGGTGCACTTAAGTTAAGGAGGGGTTGCATGCTCAAAGGGTTAATTTTTGATTTGGATGGCGTGATCGCAGACACGGCGCGCTTCCACTTACAAGCATGGAATCAACTGGCTCAACGCCTTGATATCGTACTGCCACCAGAAGCAAACGACGCGTTGCGTGGGCGTTCGCGAATGGATTCGTTGAATTTGATTTTGAGCTATGGGAACAAAGTCGATGCCTATTCAGATGAAGAAAAAGCCGCCTTTGCCCAAAGCAAAAATGACTTATATCTTGAGTTGATCCAAACCTTAACACCGGCAGACATTTTGCCAGGGATCGCGCAGTTATTACAAGATGCTAAAGCGCAAGGCCTGCACATGAGCATCGCCTCAGCGTCAAAGAACGCGCCGACGATTTTGAAACACTTGCAACTCGATGACGCCTTTGATGCCATCGTTGATCCGGCTAAGTTGCATCGCGGTAAACCGGATCCTGAGATCTTCACCTTGGCGCAACAAGCATTGAACTTGCAAGCTCAGGATGTGATCAGCTTTGAAGATGCGTCAGCTGGCGTTCAAGCCATCAAAGCGGCTAACCAATTTGCGGTTGGCATCGGGGATGCACAAGTGTTAAAACTTGCTGATTATGTCGTGGCCAGCACTGCAGACTTGCAGTTAAGCAAGATCGTTGAAGCTTTTAAGGAGGTGAGCGCGTGAGTTGGTGGCAAAACGCAATCGTTTATCAAATCTATCCCAAGTCTTTTCAAGATAGCAATGGTGATGGGATCGGGGACTTGCCTGGGATCATCAGCCGTTTAGATGAACTGCAACAATTAGGCATCGATGCGATTTGGTTGAGCCCAGTGTATCTGTCGCCTGGTTTTGATAACGGTTACGACATTGCCGATTATGAAGCCATCGACCCGCAGTTCGGGACGATGGGGGATATGGATACCTTGATCGCCGCAGCCCAAAAGCGCCACATTCGCATCATCATGGATCTGGTGGTCAACCACACGTCTGATCAACATGCCTGGTTCAAGCAATCACGGTCTTCGCGAAATGATCCCAAGCGTGATTGGTACGTCTGGCGTGATCCGGTTGATGACCATGAACCAAACGACATGACGTCAACGTTTTCTGGATCGGCTTGGACCTTGGATGAGGCGACTGGTCAGTATTACTTGCATCTGTTCAGTCCGCAACAGCCGGACCTCAACTGGGAAAATCCTGAGGTGCGTCACGCGGTGTATGCGATGATGAATCGCTGGATCGATCGTGGTATTGGCGGCTTTAGACTCGATGTGATCGACTTGATCGGCAAAATTCCCGATCTTGAGATTCGCGAAAATGGGCCGCACTTGCATGACTACTTGCAAGAAATGAATGCCGCCACCTTTGGTCGTGCCGATTTGATGACAGTGGGCGAAACTTGGGGCGCTACCCCTGAAATCGCCAAGCAGTATTCAGATCCTGAGCGCCATGAGTTGTCGATGGTTTTCCAATTTGAGACCATGCAACTGGATCAAAAACATGGTGAACCCAAATGGCATACCATGCCATTAGATCTGGATCTGTTCAAACAGACCTTGATCAAATGGCAAACCGAATTGGATTATCAACATGGTTGGAACAGTTTGTTTTGGAACAATCACGACTTACCGCGGATCGTGTCGCGATGGGGCAATGATGGTCAGTATCGAGAACGCTCAGCTTCAATGTTTGCCATTTTGCTCCACTTGATGCGCGGGACGCCTTATATTTACCAAGGCGAAGAAATTGGCATGACCAACCGGCCGGTGACTAGCATCGATCAAGTCAACGACATTGAAAGCCGCAACTGGTATGCCGAACAATTGGCCAAAGGCGTTAGCGCTGACACTTTGATCAAGCAAGTCAACACCATGGGTCGAGATAATGCGCGCACCCCGATGCAATGGGATGACACGCCGCATGCCGGTTTCACCACCGGCATGCCGTGGCTGGCAGAAAATCCCAACTACGACCACATCAATGTCAAACAAGCACTTGCTGATCCCAATAGTGTTTGGCATGTGTATCAGCGCTTGATCCAACTCCGTCATCAAAACCCGATCGTCGTGCGTGGGGACTTTGAACCCCTCACTACCGATTCCGGGGTGATGGCTTATATCAGAAGCTTTGAAGGTGAGCGTTGGCTGATCGTGGCCAACTTAACGGATAAGCTTCAGCATTTTAACCAACCGAATATTAGCGAGATCTTGCTCGCCAATGTTGAACCGATCACCACCCAGCTTCAACCTTATCAAGCTTACGTCGCCAAGTTGGCGCTGTGAGTGTCGCAATTATAAAGATATTTTGGGGAGGAACAAGATTATGAAAACTTGGAAAAAAGTGATGTTAGGTAGCGTCACCTTGCTCGCATCCATGGCTTTGGTGGCTTGTGGTAAAAGCTCAAGCTCCACAGACACATCCAGTAGCAAAGAAGTCACTGGGACGGTTAAATTGTGGGTCGACACGACGCAAGTGCCTTACTACAAGACCATCGTTAAGAACTTCAACAAAGAATATCCAAAAGTTAAAGTCGCTGTTACTCAAAGTCCTAATGGTTCTGCCAACGCTAAAACCGATGTCGGCAAAGACCCGGCTAAAGCTGCGGATGTTTTCGAAGTGCCAAACGATCAATTAGGTTCTATGGCGGATCAAGGCTACATCAACCCATTGTCACCCGCTTCCACTAAGACGGTTAAAGCAAACAACGTTTCCGTTGCAGCAAAAGCGGTTGAATGGAACAATAAGCTTTATGCCTATCCATTTGCTGAACAAGCCCAAACTCTTTATTACGACAAGTCCAAGTTGTCGGCTGAAGATGTGAAGACTTGGGACGGCATCACCGCTAAAGGTGTGATCGCAACTGACTTCACCAACGCATACAACTACTATCCAGTCTTCTTATCTGCCGGCACGAACTTGTATGGGACTGACGGTGAAACCTTGAAAGGCACCAATGTTGCCAACGCTAAAGGGGTTGCAGCCATGACTTGGTTGGCACAACAAAAGGCCAACAAGAATGTGATGCAAACGTCTAACGCTTTGAACCAATTGAAGTCCGGCGCGGCTGCTGCAACGTTAGATGGTCCTTGGAACTCCGCTAACATCAAGAAGATTTTAGGCAAGAACTTCGCCGTTGCCCCATATCCAACGGTCAACATCAACGGCAAGCAAGTGCAACTCAAAGCGTTCTTAGGCATCGAAGCCTTTGCGGTTAACTCCCATACGTCCACTAAGAACCAAAAAGCGGCGGCAACCTTGGCTGAATACATCACCAACAAGAAGTCTCAACTGATCGTTTACAAGAACTCCGGTCAGATCCCTGTTGATAAAGCTGCCCAAACTAGTGACACCATCACGTCTGATCCTGTCGCCAAAGCGGTTATGACGATGTCCAAGTCTTCTGACCATTCCATCATCATGCCTAAGATGGCGCAAATGGCAACCTTCTGGAACTTATCTGCGCCTTTGATCAACGGTGCTTACACCGGCTCGATCAAGAGCTCCCAATACATGGATAAACTCCAAACTTTCCAAGATGCCATTTCCAAAGAGAACTAATCTGATTTAATTAAGGGCCGTGATCACCACAATCACGACTTCCGCTTTGAAGCAAAGCTGTGGCTTTGCTTTAAAGCGGAGGGTTTAACCTTCAGCCATTATTCTGTATCAAAACTGATTTTGGAAGGAGCAAGACGATGTTTAAAAAACACAATAAGGTCCAGCCGCCTGCGACTTATCGAGAGGTATGGTCAAAAGGCGATGTCTCCTTCAAGCTATCATTTCTCCTGATGGGATTTGTCCAATTGCGCCATAAGCAATGGGCTAAAGGGATCGCCTTATTAGGCATTCAAATCGCTTTTTGGGTTTGGTTTATCTTCAGTGGGGTCAGCGCCTTAAGCATGCTGAGCAACCTCGGGGAAATCAAATCAAAAAAAGTGGTCTTTGATCAAACCCAAGGCGTTTATTTAACCAAGCTACCGGATAACTCGGTATTGATCCTATTATTTGGGGTGTTGGCAGTGATTTTACTGCTGGCAATGTTAGGCTTGTATATCGCGCATTTGCGCTCGATGCGCACATTATATGTGCAATTGCGTGATGGCGAACATGTGCCGACCAACCACGAGAACTTGCATGCCTTGATCGATGAACGCTTGCATTCCACGTTGTTGGCAGTGCCGATCGTGTTGATCGTGGCGTTTACGATTTTACCGACGGTGTACATGATCTCCATGGCGTTCACCAACTATGATGGCAAACATCCAATCGGGTTTTCCTGGACTGGATTTAAAGCATTCGGCAACGTGCTGACTGGCGACTTAGCTGGGACGTTCTTCCCAGTGTTAGGTTGGACCTTGGTTTGGGCGGTTTGTGCCACCGCGACGACGTTCTTCTTCGGCGTTTTGCTGGCGATGTTGATCGAATCCAAAGGCATCAACCATAAAGGCTTCTGGCGGACGATTTTCGTGATCGTTTACGCGGTACCGCAATTTGTTTCCTTGTTGATGATGGCTCAGTTCTTGGATCTGCAAGGCCCACTCAACAATATTTTAATGAGTATTCACTTGATCTCCAGTCCGATCAACTTCATCGGCGCGTCTGCTAGTCCTTTGGTGGCGCGGATCACCGTTATCGTGGTCAACATGTGGATTGGGATCCCAGTATCGATGTTGATTTCCACGGCGATTATTCAAAACTTGCCCCAAGATCAAATCGAAGCGGCCCGCATCGACGGGGCCAATGCATGGCAAGTGTTCCGCTCGATCACGTTCCCGCAAATTCTGTTTGTGATGGCACCAAGTTTGATCCAACAATTCATTGGGAATATCAACAACTTTAACGTCATTTACTTGTTGACGGCAGGGTATCCAATGAACAACAACTATAACGGCGCCGGAGACACTGACTTGCTGGTGACCTGGTTGTACAACTTGGTCTTCGGCCAAACGCAGCGTTACAACGCCAGTGCGGTACTTGGGATCTTGATCTTTATCCTCAGTGCGGTATTCTCGCTGATCGCTTACCGTCGCACCAATGCATTCAAGGAGGGCTAAAAAATGAAATCATATCATGCACAGCGCCGCCTGTCCTTGGTATTTCGTTATTGCTTATTAGCACTGCTGGCGATTTTATGGATCATCCCCATTGTGTGGATCATTTTAGCCAGCTTCTCATCTAATGATACCGGCTTTGTCTCAACCTTTTGGCCAAAGCAATTCACGTTGCAAAACTACATCGGGATCTTCACGTCTGATCAATTTCCATTCTTGTACTGGATCCGCAACACCTTGCTGGTCAGCTTAGTGACGATGGTGTTATCCACGTTTGTCACGATTTGTGTGGCGTACACCTTGTCGCGGTTGCGCTTCGCCTTTCGTAAGAAGTTCTTGCAAATCGCCTTAGTCTTGGGAATGTTCCCAGGATTCATGTCGATGATCGCCTTGTACTACATTTTGAAAAACTTCAACATGTTGAACCTCGGCGGCTTGACTTTGGTTTACGTCGGCGGTGCCGGTTTAGGCTTCTACATCGCCAAAGGCTTCTTCGATACGATTCCAGTTGCTATTGATGAAGCGGCGGTGATGGATGGGGCCACCAAATGGCAAGTGTTCATTCATATCGGCTTGCCAATGAGTCGCCCGATCATTGTTTATACGGCTTTGACGGCGTTCATCGGCCCTTGGATCGACTTCATTTTCTCAGGGATCATCTTGTCAAGTTCAGGCAATGCCAAAACTTATACCATCGCTTATGGCTTGTACAACATGTTGCATTCCACTAAGGGTGCATCGACGACATACTTCACTGAGTTTATCGCTGGATGTGTTGTCATCGCTATCCCGATCACGATTTTGTTTATCATCATGCAGAAGTTCTATGTTTCTGGGATCACTGCTGGTGCAGATAAAGGCTGATCAATTAAAAACGGGAGTTTGTCAAATGGTGTTGAAGGATAATTTTTATCCTTTGAAGGTTTCTCAAAAATGAGGAGCCTTTTTGTTATCTTATAAGTTGATGTACACTGTCAGACGATTTCTTCCAAGAGCCTTGTTTTAGGGTAACTCAAATAAGCCTCATTCTTCAGTAAGCAGGAGATAACAGCACGGATTCCCTAATCAAATTTCCAGCGGTACACTGACCTCATCAATTATGGTGAGGTATTTTTTATGTCAGATAAACCCGATATCGTCCAAATCAAGATGGATCAACCGTAAGCACCTAATAACAGACCGCCTATCCCTCTCAATTGCCAAGCGGTATCATGACCTCATCATAAGAATGGTGAGGTATTTATATGGACGAAGATCAACCCGAGATTGTTCGTATCAAGTTGGACG
>NZ_BAAFPR010000041.1:0-13465 GCF_042847315.1 Lacticaseibacillus jixiensis | reverse complement strand
GAAGATGGAATAATCTGCGGGAGCAGTAATGTGAGAATCAAAAACGTCACATTATCTCGGCGAAACAAAGGCGTTTCAATCCGAAACAATGTGACGAATGGTGGCCGAAATAGCGTGCCGCGCGACACGGTTGATTCCGCGGGCTTCGACGCAAACTAACCTATCGACTTAAGCAAGTCTGCTGTCATTAATCATCCCCGGCCAGTATGCTTGCGGCGAGTCGGTTAGGATCTATAAAAAAATTGCCAGTATCCCATGATTGTGAAATCGTGGGGTGCTGGCCTTTTTCGTGAAGGCGCTTTGGTAGCCGCTATTCATCATGGTCTCTGCTGTGCTTATCAACGCATAAACTAATTTTCATCAAGTCAGTAAACACGATTTATCGGTGTTTGCACATCAAGCCAATCACGAGCCGAATTCGAGTTCAGTAGGACAGGTATTGCGGAGGTGTGCGGGGAAAGCGGTGGTCAGGCCGTGAAACGATCAGCCCAGCAAGCCTTGTGGTTTATGCAAGGCTTGCTGGGCTGATCGCGGCAACTTTTGAGATTTGCAAGGCGAGCCGCAGGCGAGTGCAAAGCTCAAAAGTTAGGCAGAAAACACGCGTACTTCAGCGTGGTTGGAGCCGGCCGCACCGCCTGCACCGCCGCTTTCCCCGCACGCCGGAGCAATACCTGTCCGGGCCCCAGTCAAGAACCTGAGTCCACGCCTTTTACGCTGTGGTCTTCGTCGAGCTGCGCAAAGCAACGCGGCGTGAGATAAGTCGTGACGCCACCAAGGCACAAACCGCCTTTGTGTCATCCCGCCTTGTCTCCACCGCTAAATGCGCTTTGCTTCGCTCTGGTTTTGTCGTCAAGCTGCGCAAAGCAACGCGGCGTGAGATAAGTCGTGACGCCACCAAGGCACAAACCGCCTTTGTGTCATCCCGCCTTGTCTCCACCGCTAAATGCGCTTTGCTTCGCTCTGGTTTTGTCGTCGAGCTGCGCAGCCCAACGCGATTGCGCAAAAAAGGCCTCGCAACAAAAAGTTGCGAGGCCTTAATCGTGACTAGGATCAGTCTTTGCTTGGGGCAGAAGAATCAGTTGCATCTTTTGCCTTCATTTGTGCTTCAAGATCAGAAATCGAGTAAACATTGTTGGAAACCGCACCAACCGTCTTTGGTTCCATGTGACGGTAGGTCGCCATCCCAGTACCAGCTGGGATGATCTTCCCGATGATGACATTTTCCTTCAAGCCGACCAAAGGATCGACCTTGCCGCGAATTGACGCGTCGGTGAGGACCCGAGTGGTTTCCTGGAAGGAAGCCGCAGACAAGAAGGAGTTGGTTTCAAGCGATGCCTTGGTGATCCCCAGCAATACTGGACGACCAGTAGCCGGGATCCCACCGGAAATCAAGGTATCCTTGTTGCGATCCTTGAATTCGGAGATATCAAGCAAGGTGCCTGGCAAGATGTCGGTGTCGCCTGGATCCATGACGCGGATCTTACGCAGCATCTGACGGACCATCACTTCGATATGCTTATCGGCAATTTCGATACCTTGCATCCGGTAAACCTTCTGAACTTCGAACAATTGATAGTTTTCAGTAGACAAGGCGTCTTGGATCTTGATCAAGGCCTTCGGGTCGATGGAGCCGCCGGTCAAACGACCGCCACGTTCAACGTGGTCGCCTTCTGCTACCGCTACGCTTGACGCGTAAGGCACAGAATACGTGCGGGTATCCGTCTTGCCTTCGACAGTGATTTCACGAGTATGCTCGGCTGGGTTTTCATCAATGGCAGTGACATAGCCATCCACTTCAGAAATAACCGCAGGCCCTTTAGGGTTACGAGCTTCCATGATTTCCTGAACACGAGGCAGCCCTTGGGTGATATCATCACCGCCGGCCACACCACCGGTATGGAAGTTACGCATGGTTAATTGCGTACCAGGTTCGCCGATAGATTGCGCCGCAACAGTACCAACCGCTTCGCCGACTTCGACTTGTTCGCCGGTAGCCAAGTTACGGCCGTAGCACTTCTGGCAAACCCCATGACGGGTGTCACAAGTGAAGACCGAACGGATCGTCACAGATTCCACGCCGGCATCAACAATGGCTTGGGCCATGTCTTCGTCCATCAACGTGTCTTTAGGCACAATGACTTCGTGGGTCTTAGGATCACGCACTGACTTCTGGGTGAAGCGGCCAACCAAACGATCATACAATGGTTCGATCATTTCGTTACCTTCGCGGATCGCCGAAACGACTAAGCCGCGATCGGTACCACAGTCTTCTTCACGCACGATAACATCTTGCGCAACATCGACCAGACGCCGCGTCAAGTAACCAGAATCGGCAGTCTTCAAGGCCGTATCGGTCATCCCTTTACGAGCCCCGTGGGTCGACATGAACATTTCCATGACAGACAAGCCTTCACGGAAGTTTGACAGCACAGGCACTTCCATCATCCCACCGTTAGGCGCAGCCATTAAGCCACGCATACCGGCCAGCTGAGTAAAGTTAGAGATGTTACCACGGGCCCCGGAATCACTCATCATCGAAATTGGGTTATTCGGGTCGAAGGAATCGATCAGACGTTGTTGAATGTCGTCTTTGGCATCGTTCCAAATGGAGATGGTGCGATCATGACGTTCCTGATCGGTGATCAACCCACGACGGAACTGCTTGGCAACGGTTGCGACCTTCTTATGGGCCGCATCAACGATTTCGCCTTTTTCAGGAAGGTTCGGCACGTCGGCAACCCCGACGGTTAAGCCGGAGTTCGTTGCTTGAGTGTAACCTAAAGTCTTCATGTCATCCAACAAGTCAGAAGTGCGTTGGACCTTATAAGTCTTGAACACTTCGGCGATGATATCAGACAAGAAGCCCTTCTTGAATGGCAAGATCAACGGGGCATCAGCAAGGTAGGCGTGGATGTCTTCACCCTTTTGGATGAAGTACTTGTCCGGCACACCGTTGACGATGTTGTCTTGCGTTGGTTCGTTCAAGAATGGCAATTCATGCGGCAAGATCTCGTTGAAGATCACCTTACCAACACTAGTGACCATGATCTTGTGGCGCTGATCGTCAGTGAATGGCTTGTTTGGCATGGAGTTGGCTGCCAAACCGATCCGGCTGTGCAAATGCACGTAACCATTCTGCAAAGCCATCAACACTTCGTTGGTGTCTTTGAAGATCATGCCTTCGCCTTCGCGGCCTTTCTGTTCCATCGTCAAGTAGTAGTTACCTAAAACGATATCCTGAGAAGGCGTTACGATCGGCTTGCCATCTTTAGGCGCCAAGATATGATGCGCAGCTAACATCAGCAAACGCGCTTCAGCTTGGGCTTCATCAGACAGCGGCACGTGAATGGCCATTTGGTCCCCGTCAAAATCGGCGTTGTAAGCTTCACACACGATTGGGTGCAGACGCATCGCTTTACCATCAACTAAGACAGGTTCGAAGGCCTGGATCCCTAAACGGTGCAGCGTAGGCGCGCGGTTTAACAGGACTGGACGTTCCTTGATGACATCTTCAAGCACATCCCAAATGTCGTCATCTTCGCGGTCGATCTTGCGGCGGGCGTTCTTGATGTTAGAAGCCAAGTCACGCGCAACCAGTTCACGCATCACGAAAGGCTTGAACAATTCAAGGGCCATTTGCCGCGGCAAACCACATTGATAGAACTTCAAGGTTGGGCCAACGTCGATAACCGAACGGCCAGAGTAGTCAACACGCTTACCCAGCAAGTTCTGACGGAACCGCCCTTGCTTACCTTTAAGCATGTGAGACAAACTCTTCAACGGCCGGTTGCCTGGGCCGGTAACGGGACGGCCGCGCCGCCCGTTATCGATCAAGGCATCAACGGCTTCTTGGAGCATACGCTTTTCATTCTGGACAATGATGTTTGGTGCATTCAAGTCCAACAAGCGCTTGAGTCGGTTGTTACGGTTGATTACTCGGCGGTACAAGTCGTTTAAATCAGAAGTGGCAAAACGCCCACCTTCCAATTGCACCATTGGCCGCAGATCTGGCGGGATGACAGGGATCGTGTCCATGACCATCCAAGCCGGATCGTTGCCAGATTCCAAGAAGGCATCCAGAATGTCCAAACGGCGGATAGCGCGGGTACGCTTTTGGCCTTGGGCAGACTTCAAGTCTTCTTTGAGTTCGGTGACTTCTTGGGCCAAGTCAACTTGGCTCAATAATTCCTTGACGGCTTCAGCGCCCATTTTGGCGTTGAAAGCTTGACCGTATTCATCGCGCTTTTCGCGATATTCACGTTCAGTCAAGAGCTGCTTTTTCTCCAAGGCAGTATCGCCTGGATCGATCACAACATAAGAAGCGAAGTAAATCACTTCTTCAAGCGCACGAGGTGACATGTCCAAGACCAAACCCATGCGAGATGGGATGCCCTTGAAATACCAGATATGCGTTACCGGGGCAGCCAATTCGATATGCCCCATCCGTTCGCGACGTACTTTGCTGCGGGTCACTTCAACGCCGCAACGGTCGCAGACGATTCCCTTATACCGGATGCGCTTGTACTTCCCACAAGCACATTCCCAGTCTTTGGTCGGTCCGAAGATGCGTTCATCGAAAAGCCCGTCTCGCTCTGGCTTCAAGGTCCGGTAGTTGATGGTTTCGGGTTTCTTGACTTCCCCATAAGACCAACTGCGGATCTTGTCCGGCGAGGCTAAGCCGATTTGCATACTTTCAAACTTGTTGACATCAATCAAAGGGCTAACCTCCTATTTGTTATCGTCGCTGGATTGATCCTGCGCGGCAAGAGTAGCGGCTTCTTTGGCCTTCTTCTCTTCTTGTTCCTTGGCGAACTTCGCTAAGGCGTCAACGGAGATCACATCGTCATCTTCGTCATCCATATCACGCAGTTCGATTTCTTGCTTGTCTTGATCCAAGACCTTCATATCCAGCCCTAATGCTTGCAGTTCCTTAACCAGCACGCGGAAGGATTCTGGCACACCAGGCTTAGGGATCGGTTCGCCTTTGACAATGGCTTCATAAGTCTTCACCCGGCCAACCACGTCATCAGACTTGTAGGTCAAGATTTCTTGTAAGGTGTAAGCAGCACCATAAGCTTCCAAGGCCCAAACTTCCATTTCCCCGAAACGCTGGCCCCCAAACTGAGCTTTACCACCCAGTGGTTGTTGAGTCACTAACGAGTAAGGACCGATGGAACGAGCATGGATCTTATCGTCGACCATGTGCGCGAGCTTCATGTAGTACATGACCCCGACACTGACGCGGTTTTCGAACGGTTCACCGGTGCGGCCATCATACAAGACGGACTTGCCATCGCTGGCCATGCCGGCTTCTTTAACAGTAGCCCACAGATCTTCATCGTTGGCCCCATCAAAGACTGGTGTGGCCACATGAATGCCTAAGTTGCGTGCCGCCATCCCCAAGTGCAAATCAAGCACTTGGCCGATGTTCATACGTGATGGCACGCCCATTGGTGACAGCAAAATGTCAACCGGGGTCCCATCTGGCAAGTATGGCATATCTTCTTCAGGCACCACGATCGAAACCGTCCCTTTGTTACCATGACGGCCGGCCATCTTATCGCCCACTTGGATCTTACGCTTCTGGGTGATATAAACGCGGACCATCATGTTCACACCAGGTGACAATTCGTCGCCGGCTTCACGCGTAAAGATGCGCACGTCTTGAATGATCCCGCCGCCGCCATGCGGCACCTTCAAGGAGGTGTCACGGACTTCGCGGGCCTTCTCACCGAAGATCGCATGCAACAAGCGCTCTTCAGCAGACAGCTCAGTCACCCCTTTAGGCGTAACTTTACCAACCAAGATATCCCCGTCGCGCACTTCAGCCCCGATGCGGATGATCCCGAATTCATCGAGGTCTTTCAAGGCTTCTTCACCGACGTTAGGAATTTCACGGGTGATTTCTTCAGGGCCGAGCTTGGTGTCACGTGCTTCTGATTCATATTCTTCAATATGGATAGAAGTGTAGGCATCTTCGCGCACCAGCTTCTCAGACAACACAATGGCGTCTTCGTAGTTGTACATGTTCCAAGTCATGAAGGCGATGATCGGGTTCTGCCCTAAGGCTAATTCGCCGTTTTCCATGGCTGGGCCGTCGGCGATGATTTCATCGGCGTCGACTTTGTCATTCAAGCGCACGATCGGACGCTGGTTGTAGTTCTTACCAGCGTTAGACCGGCGGAACTTCATCAAGCGATACTTGTCCAAAGCGCCATCAGCGCGCCGGATCCGGATCTCTTTGGCGTCAACGAATTCAACCGTGCCGGCATGCTTAGCCAAAACGGCGATCCCAGAGTCATGGGCGGCTTTATATTCCATGCCGGTCCCGACTAATGGGGCGTGGGGGTTGACCAACGGCACAGCTTGGCGCTGCATGTTGGCACCCATTAAGGCACGGTTGGAGTCATCGTTTTCCAAGAAAGGAATGCAGGCAGTGGCGACTGCGACAACTTGCTTAGGCGAAACGTCCATGTAGTCGACGTGTTCTGGCGTGGTTTCGATGTTATCATCCTTGGAACGGGCCAAGATGGTTTCATCAGCAAAAGAGCCGTCATCGTTCAACTTGGAGTTGGCCTGCGCGACAACATAGTTATCTTCTTCGTCGGCAGTCAGGTAATCGATCTTGTCAGTAACCTTATGATCTTCCCATGAAACACGCCGGTATGGGGTTTCGATGAAGCCATAAGGGTTAACCACGGCGTAAGACGCCAAGGAGTTGATCAAGCCGATGTTAGGACCTTCAGGTGTTTCGATCGGGCACATGCGGCCATAGTGGGTGTAATGCACGTCACGCACTTCATAACCGGCACGGTCACGCGTTAAACCACCAGGGCCTAAGGCAGACAAACGCCGCTTATGGGTCAATTCACCTAAGGGGTTGGTTTGATCCATGAACTGGGACAATTGAGAACTGCCGAAGAATTCCTTGATCGACGCCACAACTGGGCGAATGTTGATCAATTGTTGCGGGGTGATCGTGGTGGTGTCTTGAATCGACATCCGTTCACGCACGACACGTTCCATCCGGGATAAGCCAATCCGGAATTGGTTCTGCAGCAATTCACCAACCGAACGGATCCGGCGGTTACCCAAGTGATCGATATCATCAGTTGAGCCGATGCCTTCTTGCAAGTTCAAGAAGTAGTTCATCGAAGCAATAATATCAGCTGGGATCAGGTGCTTGACCTTCTTGTCGATATGGCCGTTGCCAATCAAAGCCACGACTTTCTCCGGGTTGTTCTCGGAGTAAACCATGATCTTCTGAATGGTCATCGGATCCGTCACAACGCCTTGGTCGCTTGGTTGATAAGTGATGGTCTTGAAGTCATCCTTATCCAAGTATTCGCCTAAAGTATCCATAATATGGCGATCGATCTTGGTGTCTTTAGGCACGATCACTTCGCCGGTTTCTGGATCAGCCAAGGTTTCAGCCACCGTCAGGCCCAACAAGCGGGTCTTTAAGTTGAGCTTCTTGTTGACCTTATAGCGGCCAACATTGGCCAAGTCATAGCGCTTTGGATCAAAGAAGCGTGCATACAAAAGGCTGCGTGAAGAATCAGCGGTTTTTGGTTCGCCTGGGCGTAGGCGTTCGTAGATATCTTTCAACGCTTCGTCGGTACGCGAATCATCGGTGTTCTTGTGAACATCTTTCTCCAGCGTCAGCATCAACGAATCGTTGTCACCAAACATGTCGATGATGTCAGAATCTGAGCCAAAGCCCAAAGCCCGGATCAATTCAGACATCGGGATTTTACGGGTACGGTCAATGCGGACATAAGAAATGTCTTTGGCATCAGTTTCGTATTCCAACCAAGCCCCACGGTTAGGGATCACCGTGGTGCCCCAAGTTTCGCGGGAGTTCTTATCGATTTCACTGTTGTAATAGACACCAGGGGAGCGGACCAATTGTGAAACGATGACCCGTTCTGCACCATTGATAATGAATGTCCCTTGATCAGTCATCAACGGGAAGTCGCCAAAGAACACGTCTTGGGACTTGATCTCGCCAGTTTCGTGGTTCGTCAAGCGCAAAGTAACGTGCAGCGGTGCGGAGTAGTTGGCGTCATGTTGACGCGCTTCTTCAACCGTGTATTTTGGTTCAAGCAGTTGATAATCAACGTATTCCAAAGACAAGTTCCCTTGGAAGTCTTCGATCGGCATGATGTCGTCGAACATTTCCTTGAGGCCTTCGTCTAAGAACCATTGATATGAGTTGGATTGGATCTCGATCAAATTAGGCAGATCGAGTACTTCTTTGATGCGGGAATAGGAACGGCGAGTACGGTGCTTACCGTAATTCACTAAATGTCCTGCCAAGTATATTCACCCCTCATTAAATTTTTCGGACGTCGACTGAGTAAATTTAATGTAAAAAATATTAAATTTACATTACATCAGCCGATACGACCCGCATTTGAGCAAAGAAAAACCCAAAGGTCCAAAGGCAAAACGTTGCCTCTACTACCTTGGGTCCAATATGCGCGTCAACGGACAATATATCGTCAACACATGCGGAACGCACCGAAATGCAATTGCACTAAGAATACCTGTTTCGTCAGTAAAAGTCAAGCAGCCTTCATTTTGAGGATACTTGCGAAGGCAGGTCCGGAAAGAGCGACCGGGGGCAGCTGGCACTACGGCCAAATGGCGTGGAACGGGGTGGGCGGTGCCAGAGCTAACTTTGCATCTCCGCTGCGCTCCGTATGCAAAGTGGATCTCTGCCACGCGCCTTGTTCTAGGCGCCTCCGCGCGTTGCGCTACGTTGCCAAGAACAACGACACCCCTGACGCCATTTGCCCTCCGTACCAGCTGCCCCCGGTCGCTCTTTCCTCAAAAATTTGATTCAGGTTACGATGTGCGTTGACAATCGTCACGCTTACAACCATCTAACCCCTGACGAATAATGTAGGACAGGGATTGCGGAGCAGCGTGGGAAAAGTGTCGGTCAGGCCGTGAAACGATCAGCGTCGTGAGACAGGCGGGTTGTGCTTAGCTCGCGTCGCTGATCGCGGCAAGAAGTTAGACGCGCAGGTGAGCAAAGCGAACGCACGGCTAAATTCTTAGGAGGAAACCACGCGTCTTTTTGCGGGGTTGGAACCGGCCGCACCGCCTGCGCTGACACTTTTCCCACGCTGCGCAGCAAGCCCTGTCCGGCCGCTGATAACCAAAAAAAGCCACGCACAAGGCGTGACTTTCACATATTAGTTAAGCGTTGACTGGTTCTTTTGGATCCTTGGCACCTTTGGCCGCTTTAGCCTTAGTATCTGGGCGGACTTTGAAGGTCAGCTTGCCAGCTTTGGCACCAATGGTGATCAAGTCACCGGCTTTGGCTTCGCCGGTCAACAGCAACTCAGACAATTGATCTTCAACGTCACGCTGCAAGGCACGACGGATCGGACGAGCGCCATACTCTGGATCGAAGCCGGCTTTGGCAACAGCATCGATGCCGGCTGGGGTGATCTTGACTTTGATATCTTGATCGGCCAAGCGGTGTAAGACGTTCTTGGCCATGATCTTGACGATTTCGTGGAGTTCTTCCTTATTCAAGGAGTGGAAGACCACGGTTTCGTCGATTCGGTTGAGGAACTCTGGGCGGAAGGCCTTCTTGAGTTCTTCAAGCATCCGTGACTTCATGGCGTTGAAATCTTGGGTGATCGGCTTGGCCCCAAAGCCCAAGGTCTTGTCGTCACGCAAGGAAGTGGCCCCAATGTTTGACGTCATGATCAAAATCGTATTGCGGAAGTCGACCCGACGGCCTTTGGCATCAGTCAAATAGCCATCATCTAAGACTTGCAGCAAGATATTGAAAACATCTGGGTGGGCCTTTTCCACTTCATCTAACAGGACAACGGAGTATGGCTTGTTGCGGACCTTCTCGGTGAGCTGGCCGCCTTCGTCGTAGCCGATATAACCAGGTGCGGCCCCGATCAAGCGGGTGGTAGAGATCTTGTCCATGTATTCAGACATGTCCACGCGGATCATCGCGTCTTCAGTGCCGAACATTGCTTCAGCCAAGGCCTTGGCCAGCTCGGTTTTGCCGACACCGGTAGGGCCGAGGAACATGAAGGAGCCGATTGGGCGCGTTGGGTCTTTAAGCCCGCTGCGGGCGCGGCGAATCGCACGTGATACGGCACTGACGGCTTCGTCTTGGCCGACGACGCGCTTATGCAAGACCTTCTCCAAGTTGACCAGCCGCTCAGTTTCTTTCTTCTGCAACTGAGTGACAGGCACCCCGGTCCATTGGGCCACCACTTCGGCAACGTCTTCTGGGGTGACTTTCACATCGGTACGCACGCCATTGTCATTGGCCGCTTCTGGTGCTTGCGCCACTTGGTCGCGAAGCTTTTGTTCCTTCTGGCGGATCGTTGCCGCAGCTTCGAAGTCTTGATGCAAGATCGCATCTTCTTTGGCCGCAACGGTGTCTTTAAGCTTCTGTTCCAGCTTATCTTCTTTGGTTGGCTTATCGGCCATATCCAAGCGCACCTTGGCGGCAGATTCGTCGATCAAATCGATCGCCTTATCCGGCAAGAAGCGAGTGGTGATATACCGCGATGACAACACCACTGCTTCATGCAAGGCTTCATCGGTGATAGTCACGCCATGATGGGCCTCATAGCGTGGACGCAAGCCGTGTAAGATCTGTTCAGCTTCGTCTTCGGTTGGTTCGTTGATCATGATCGTGGCAAAACGCCGTTCCAAAGCGGCATCTTTTTCGATGTACTTCTGGTATTCATCAAGCGTTGTGGCCCCGATCAGTTGCAGTTCACCACGGGCCAAAGCCGGCTTTAAGATGTTGGAAGCGTCGATGGCGCCTTCTGCCCCACCGGCTCCGATCAACGTGTGCAATTCATCGATGAACAAGATGACATTACCGTCTTGATAGATCTCATCGATGACTTTCTTCAAGCGGTCTTCAAATTCCCCACGATACTTGGTACCGGCCACCAGCGAACCCATATCAAGCATCATCAGGCGCTTGTTGCGCATGTCAGCTGGCACATTGCCTGCCACGATCTTCTCGGCAAAGCCTTCTGCGATCGCGGTTTTGCCGACCCCAGGTTCGCCGATCAAAACAGGGTTGTTCTTGGTCCGGCGCGCTAAGATCTGCACCAGTCGGCGGACTTCTTTATCTCGGCCCACCACTGGATCCATTTTGTTTTCACGGGCCAATTGGGTGAGGTCGCGGGCCAAGCCGTCAAGCGTTGGCGTGCCTTGGGAAGCTGGGCGCTTCGTGGCAGTGCGCGGGGCGCCTTGATGGGCTTTGCTGCCGGTGTCAGAGATGCCCATTTTCTTCAGGACCATTTGGCGCGTTTTGGATAAGCTGAGATCCAGGTTCTGTAAGATCCGCGCCGCCAAGATATCATCTTCGCGCAACAAGCCTAACAGAATGTGCTCAGTACCGATCTTCAACGCACCTAAGCGCTTGGCTTCGTCGCCGGCAAAAGTCAAGATTTCCTTGCCTTTTGGTGAGTATGGCAAATACGTGTCAGCCGCGGTGTGGCTGGCATCTACCGTACCATAGCCAGTGAAGCGTTCAATTTCATCATGCACATCTTCTTCAGATACCGACAGCTGCCGCAGCGTTTTGCCAGCGATGCCATCTTGTTCCATGACCAGTGCCATCAACAAGTGTTCTGTCCCCACTGCATGATGGTGGAAATACTTCGCTTGTTCTTGCGCGATCATCAGTACATTCTTTGCCGATGGTGTAAACAGATTGTCCATAAGCACATTCCTCTTTTCTAAAAGCCGGTTCTATCTTTCATACTGCAAACTTTGTAGAAATGCAAGCAACAAGCGCGCCCGCAAGCGTTCTTCGACGTCGCGTTCGCCAACGGCCAAAGTCTGGTGGCTTAAGACATTCAACATGGCGTTGCCTGCCTCTTGCCCGACTAAGTCTTCATCATAGAGCTTTTGCAACATCGCGCGGGCATCGGCTTCACTCACCTTGCGTGGTAATTGCGCGATCATCCAAGTGATCAAATCGCAGGCACTTTTCATCTTGACCTTTAAGATCCGGATGTAACCGCCGCCGCCGCGTTTGGACTCGACGACATAGCCGCGTTCTTGCGTAAAGCGGGTCTTGATCACGTAATTGATCTGTGAAGGCACGCAATCGAAGCGCTCGGCCACTGCGGCGCGTCTGATCTCGACTTCCTCTTGTGCGTCTAACAGCGCCTTGAGGTAACGCTCGATCACATCCGTCACGTTCTGGCTTGCCATACCGTCGCCCCTTTCATGTTTGACTAATATTGACTTTAATTATACCCAAAATAAATAAAAAAGCCACTGTCCTCAGACAATGACTTCATATCGGGAAAACGGGATTCGAACCCACGACCTCTGCGTCCCGAACGCAGCGCTCTACCAAGCTGAGCTATTTCCCGATTAAGCGGAAGACGAGATTCGAACTCGCGACCCCCACCATGGCAAGGTGATGTTCTACCACTGAACTACTTCCGCAATACGGTTATTATATAATTGTCAGAAACGACAAAATGCACCCAGTAGGAGTCGAACCTACAACCTTCTGATTCGTAGTCAGACACTCTATCCAATTGCGCTATGGGTGCATAATCATAAATGCCGAGAGTCGGGTTCGAACCGACACGGTTATCACTAACCGCAGGATTTTAAGTCCTGTGCGTCTACCAGTTTCGCCATCCCGGCATAAATGAAAAGCGGAAGACGAGATTCGAACTCGCGACCCCCACCATGGCAAGGTGATGTTCTACCACTGAACTACTTCCGCAAAAAATATGAAATTAATGCCGACTAGAGGATTCGAACCTCCGACCTCCTCATTACTAGTGAGATGCTCTGCCAGCTGAGCTAAGTCGGCGTATTAAATTAGATGGAATGCGGGTGAAGGGACTCGAACCCCCACGGTATTTACCACTAGAACCTAAATCTAGCGCGTCTGCCAGTTCCGCCACACCCGCAGATCAAGTTACTAATGGGAAAAATGAGCCGTGACAGGCTCGAACTGTCGACCCTCTGATTAAAAGTCAGATGCTCTACCAACTGAGCTAACGGCTCATTCCATGGATCCAAAGATCCAATGGAGGATACAGGGCTCGAACCTGTGACCCTCTGCTTGTAAGGCAGACGCTCTCCCAACTGAGCTAATCCTCCATATAACAGCGTGGCGGCTTCCTACCCTCGCAGGCAGTCACCCACCAACTACTCTCGGCGTAGAGAAGCTTAACTTCTGTGTTCGGCATGGGAACAGGTGTATCCTTCTCGCCATCGCCACCACACTGTATATGTTAGAAGGTTTGCACCCTCAAAACTGGACATCATTGTATTTAGTTGCCTAAAACCGTATTTGTGCTACCACCTGCTGGGCAATTACGACCAACAGGATTTTTGGTTAAGTCCTCGACCGATTAGTACTGGTCCGCTCCAAGCATCGCTGCTCTTCCACTTCCAGCCTATCTACCTGATCATCTCTCAGGGGTCT
>NZ_BAAFPR010000040.1:0-15014 GCF_042847315.1 Lacticaseibacillus jixiensis | reverse complement strand
TCCAACTTGATACGAACAATCTCGGGTTGATCTTCGTCCATATAAATACCTCACCATTCTTATGATGAGGTCATGATACCGCTTGGCAATTGAGAGGGATAGGCGGTCTGTTATTAGGTGCTTACCTACCGCCGCCGGACGAGGCAGGTTAGGTTGATCCATCTTGATTTGGACGATATCGGGTTTATCTGACATAAAAAATACCTCACCATAATTGATGAGGTCAGTGTACCGCTGGAAATTTGATTAGGGAATCCGTGCTGTTATCTCCTGCTTACACTGTTTGACGATAAACCATGGATAACGCCTCCGATAGGGTTGTGGTAACTGCAAAGGAAATTACGGATATTCCGGAAAACCTATGCATCTATTATACAACGATAACGGATTAAAGAACTGATACAGACAACTTGGACAAATTATTCACCAGCCACTAGATAGCACAAAAGAATCTATAATAACTATGATGGATAATCAAGAACAAGATTAGAAGTGCGAATCACTTCATCTTTTTTTCCAAAGTAATTGACTCATATTTTTTAAAAGAAAATGTGGTCGAAGAATAATTAAAATGAAAAAGTATATTATTCCGCCAAAGACTACTTCTAAGATCAATAACTTAACAAGTGAGATGTGGAAAAAGCGCAACGGAAATATTCCTATAAACATAATTAAACTTGCAACACAATATTTCCAGGTTTCCCGAAAGAGCACTCGAATATTCAACTGGTCCCGGACAACCAATAGCTGATATATAGTTACAACTGCTTCGGAAATCACTGTTCCAACCACTGCGCCACGAGCTCCCCAATAAATGATCATCGGAATATTTAGGATGATATTAACTGCTGAACCATATACGACAGAACGAGTATATTGTGAAACCTGATTTGTGGGTAATAAATACTGGACACCTACTGCATTACTTACTCCAATAAAAATAATTACTAATGATTCAATCTGAATAAGAGATTGAACTGGCAAAAATTTCTGACTAAAGAAAAGGATGGTTAGTGGCCGTGCAACAACTACCAAACCAGCTGCCAATGGAAATGCCATTAACAAAATGATGTGTATTGACACGTGTAAGGCTTTTTGGACTCCAGCTTTATCTCCTTTAGCAAATCTATTTGCAACGTGTGGCAATAGAACTGTACCTGTTGCAGTGACCAGTGCAAGGATCAATTTTATTATCTTGTCCGCATTGTCATAATATCCAGATGAGGCAACATTATCTATTACACCCAGCATAGTCTTATTTAATTGAAGATATAATTGGGTTGCAACCTGAGGAACAAGTAATGCAATTGCTGGAAATATGTGCCGACGAAATGATAGCATCTTCCAATTTGGACGAATAATCTCTCCACGTAAGTATGGTATTAGCGTTAAGTATCCTAATGTTTGCGACAGTGCAACTATTAAGATATATATTGCCAGATCAGACTGTTTGCGCACAAATACAAATATTGCTACCAAAGATAATATTCGGACTAATGTGCTGCGTATAACAATTATCCCAAATTTTTCGACGCCCTGAAAATACCACGAGATATCAAACCCCATTCCAACAACAATCACGCTTTGTGCCAAAAAAAAGATTTTATATCGATTCATAATGCCAATCAGAGCAAAATAAGCTATCGAAGCAATAAAAGTTGTTGCAAGCCGAAGTATTGCTAGTTCCCAAAACACTTGGGATCTTTCAGCTACATTGTCTTTATGGTACGCAATCTCGCGGTTCCCGTATATGCTAATACCCAGACTCCCTGCAAGAATGAAGTATTGCGCAATTGAATTTGTATATGCATTAATTCCGATTTGTACTGGACCTAGAATACGATTAACGTAGGGAATCGTCACCAAGGGAACAATGAGAATGAATATTTGGTATCCAGCATTCCAAAAAAAATTCTTTAGTAGTCTCACAATCTACTCCTTAAGTGCTCACTGATGTGATGCGAACTGTTGCCCTTAACAAATCGAATTGTTGCCTCGAATATGATGAGAACGAATGCAAATCTGTAACTAAATAGGACTGCCTCATACGAAAGTATAACAATTAGGTAAAGATACATCGCAATCAAGCAGGCAGGTCTGAGTGATTGACTTGTCATCACTTTCATCGCGTGAACTGTACGTGCCAACAAAGTTCCCAAATAGATTAACAGGGAGGCAAGCCCAATGATTCCAGAAAATAGTCCTACCTGGATTATTGAAGCTGCATAATTCAAATTGGTTTCATCGTAAATGGTCGAAATGCCATACCTAGACATATATGCACCCAAGTTATTCAGCCCAACTCCCCAGATTTGATGCTGAAATGGTAACTGTCGAAATATTATTAATCCACGTGTAACTCGTTGGTTAAACGAGCCCCCATCTGAAATACGAGAAACTGAGTCAGATCCGCTTGCATTATATCTGAGGTACAAGTAACCCACAACAATGATCAATACGATGAATAATAATCTCACTGAAATTTGTAATCCGCTCGAATTGGCTGTAGAACTGAAAATATAGACTCCCAATATGAGAGAAAGCGAAATAATTCCCGCACCTGAACCAGACAAGACCACTGCAACGAGTGCAAAAACTAATGAAAATCCTTCCATACCAGATCGATTCTTCATGAACAAATTGAGAATAATATTAGGAGTAACAAACAAGCAAAAATATCCCGGTTCGAGGAATAGTGAGGCCGGTCTAAATGACCACTTATAGTACTGAGCTAGTGATTCTGGACGCGCTTCAGGTGGAAACTGCCAAGAATAATGGAGATAAATCGGCAGATATCCATTATTCAATTGAAAATAAACGTATTGCAGCACCAAGTATGCTGAAAAGCAGAGTACAGAAAAGGTATAGGCTTTATATACAATTTCAACATGAAAGTGGAACCTTCCAAACAGTATTAGTAGCGCATAAAACAACAATCGAAATAAGATTGTCATAAATTTAGAGATTACGAAATATGCATTCGCAATTGAAAACAACGATGTCACGAACACAACAAAATAAAACAAAAGTAACGATCCGTCAACACGTAACTTTCTCTGCTTAGCAACGTCATTGATGCACGCAATGAGCAATGGAATCATTACTAATAGCTCACCAAGTGAAAAACTATTTCCAATCCCTTTAAATAAATATAAAAACGGTAAGAAGACTACCGTGAACGAATATGCTATATCCAAACTTCCATACTTTAAATTGTTAGACATGGATATCTTCCCTTAGTCTTTCAAACTTATCAGCGAATCAACAATTGTTTTCGCCAGCGCACTATTATCGTGATCGGCTTTTTCAATAACGTTTCGAGTATACTCACAAAACGCCGTCGGATCTATAGCTTGATACCATTCGTAGAGATTGTGAAGGTCTTGAATGTGGTCAAGATCCAACGCAAACCCAAAATCGCCGACCAGCTCTGACATTGCTGTGTCAGGGCTGACTAAAACGGGTACGCCGAATAATGCTCCATCATAATATTTGTTTGAAATTGCATAACGTACAAGATCAGTTGAATTACCGTAACAGTTAAAAACAAGATCACACATCGAGTATTTATCGGCTTTTTCTTCTGGCAGAAAAGGACCATGCATCTGGATTCTTTCATTATTTAGCTTATTGACGTATTGAGAAATCGTGGAACCATTTTCTTCATTGCCAAAAAAATGAAATTCAAAACGAGGATCAGTTTCTATCAGCGAAATTAATTTTAGACATTGGCTCTCATACGAGATGCTACCGATGTATCCAATAATAATCGGTGCCGATTTTTTTAAGGTAAGAGGCTTCAATCCAGTTTGTAAAGTACCATTAAAATTGTGTACCTGCAAATATTCCCCAATCGGCAGAAAATTTGTATAGCCCTTCGATGAAATTACATTGATGTCAGAGTGGTGCAATACTTGCTCCTCAATATGAAAATATGGTTTAAACCCTTCATGGGTATAGTCACGAATATCTATCAAGTAACGGCCTGAATACTGTCTAATTAATAAATGGGATAACAGCACTGCGGGCATCGTCGTTAGTATGATTAAATAATCGAAATGTTTGCTTTTTATGATGTGACCTGCTCTGATTGCAAAGTGAATGAAGTTTAAAAATTTTTCAGGCGTGCCTGCTTTGTTCGTGCCTTTGCCTATCCATGAAATCGATGTTTCATTATCTGTGGTTGTTTCACGCAGGGAAACATCGCGATTCAAAAAAATTAGTTGATATGAAACACCTTGCTGATGAGATAGGATATTCGTGTAGTACTTCAAAAACGGAGAAAAACGTTTATTTGAAAATAAAATAATGCCAACTTTCATAAATTCATCTACCTTTCAAAAAAATTGGTTCAATCTGCCGCAATTTCATGAGCCAGTAACTCTTTCCATTTATGGCTCCATTTTTCAAACGAAAACGCTTCTCTAACAGTAATTTTGCCACACGAAGAGAGGGTATTCCTGAGCTTTGGATTTGTTATTAACTCTTCAATTGCATTTTCAAGCGGCTTTGTTTTGGGAATCACAATCCTGCCATTATATCCATCAATAATAATGTTTGAAAGCCCCCCGATTCCAGTTGTAACAACGGCGCAACCTGCGGCCATTGCTTCCAAAAGAGATAGTGAAGTCCCCTCTGACCCTTTAGTTGGAACAACCGCGATATCGAATTGGGAATGTACTTTTACACTGTCTCGACTTTCAAACTTAATGAATTTCACATTGTCAAATGATGCCAGCTCGTTTTGCATCCAGACACCGTCAGGCCCATCACCTGCAATCACAACTTCAATAAAAGGATAACGTTCCAATAATGGCCGAATTGCATTTACAAATAAGCGCGTCCCTCGATATTCAACCAATCGTCTAGCAAAGATGATTCGAACCTTATTGTCATTCAACCGAGCATAAGCAGTCCTGGTGATCCTTGCAAAGTTGGGTATAACAACCAGATTATTGTCAATGTGTTTTACTTCAGACCGGTACCAGTTTGGAAAATTATAATCGACGGATACGAGAGTGTGACATTCACGATATTTATTATATTTTCGAATTGCACGTAATGCATTCTTGATGATGTTTGCATAATTCATAGTTCGAGAAACTCTTCTATCAGAAGTAATATCCCATGCAACACCGTGTTGAATTGCAATTGAGTGTTTAAATCTATTATTTGAAATCATATAATCAGACGCAAAAATAATTAAATCATTGGGAAAATCTGGATTCTCATTTTTGGAAATATATTCTAACAAATCGCTCGGACGTTTAGCATTGCCGACATCCACCACTCTAACATTGTTTACACTATGCTCAACATCTTTTATCCCATATTGAAATATTGACAGTTCATACCCAAGTTCTTGAATAATCCCAGAGAGCGCATTTATATAACTCTCAACACCACCAATTTTAATTTTACCGTCTTCATCCGTATATCTCGAATGAATAATACTTACTTTAGTCATCTTTTCCCCACTAATGTCTGCATCCTGCGCTCCAATTCAATCGATTGGCATACCTTATTATTTGCAGTTAACTAATTTTACGACATTTCAACAATCGAAATGTCGTAAAGATGGTAATAATTATTTTTTGCGCCAAACCATTCGATTAACCACGTTGGTATAACTTTGAATGATCTTAACGACCTTGGTCGAAACATCCTCACCGTAGTCAGCGACGGGTTCGCCAACGAATTCGTCACGGTTGAGCTCAACTGCAGTGTCAACCGCTTGAAGTAATGAGTCAGTGTCGATTCCAGCTAAGACAAACACACCTTTTTCCATCGCTTCTGGGCGTTCAGTAGATGTTCGGATGCAGACGGCTGGGAATGAATGACCAACTGAATTGAAGAACGCTGTTTCTTCGGGAAGTGTTCCGCTATCAGAAACTACGGCGAATGCATTCATTTGCAAGGCATTGTAGTCTAAGAAGCCAAGCGGTTCATGGGCAACAACCCGTGGATCCAACTTAAAACCAGTACTCTCAAGCTTCTTGCGAGAACGTGGATGGCAAGAATACAGAATTGGCATATCATACTTCTCAGCCATTTTGTTGATTGCATTGAATAGGTTCAAGAAGTTCTTGTCCGTATCAATGTTTTCTTCTCGATGAGCGGAAAGCAAGATGTACTTGCCTTTTTCCAACTTTAAGTCATCCAGCGTTGTTGCATTCAAGATACATTCAAGGTGGCTCCGCAAGACTTCAGCTATTGGCGAGCCAGTTACAAAAGTCCGTTCCCGTGGCAAACCGCATTCTGCAAGGTAAGTCCGTGCTTGTTCAGAGTAAGCCATGTTGACATCAGAGGTGATGTCGACGATCTTACGGTTGGTTTCTTCTGGCAAGCATTCATCTTTACAACGATTACCTGCTTCCATATGGAAAGTTGGAATATGCAACCGCTTGGCACCAATCACACTGAGGCAAGAATTGGTATCACCTAACACCAAGATGGCGTCTGGATTGACTTGGGTCATTAATTCGTAAGAACTAGCGATGATATTCCCCATGGTTTCACCCAAATCTTTACCCACAGCATTCAAGTAAACATCTGGATCATCCAATTCCAAGTCACGGAAGAAGATTCCATTTAAGTTATAATCATAGTTCTGACCAGTATGCGCCAGTAAAACATCAAAATAACGCCGACATTTCTTGATGACTTCTGATAATCGAATGATTTCTGGTCGAGTGCCAACGACAATCAATAATTTCAGTTTGCCATTGTCCTTAAACGCGACATCGTTACTCATTTGAATTCTCCTTTGATTGAACAACCTTCTCAGCATAAGTATCTGGACGGTTAGGATTGAACGCTTCATTCGCCCACATCACGGTGACCAAGTCTTCCGTGTCTGATAAATTGATAATATTGTGCACATACCCTGGTAACATCTGGACCACTTGGATCTTATCGCCAGATACTTCAAAGTTCAGAACTTCATCGCTGTCGATACGGCGTTCTTGAATCAGTCCGTGACCAGAAACCACGATGAATTGTTCCCACTTGGTGTTGTGCCAATGTTCGCCTTTCGTGATGCCAGGTTTGCTGATATTCACCGATACTTGACCATGATCATTGGTTCTGATCAGTTCAGTGAAGCTTCCGCGATTGTCCGTGTGCATCTGTGGCGTAAAAATCGCTTTATCCTGTGGCAAGTATGATAAGTAGGTCGCATACAGCTTGTTGGCAAAACTATTACCCGCGATACTTGGCAATTCCAAAGTTTGAGGTTGGGCTTCAAATTGATGCAACAAGTTCACAATTTCGCCTAACGTCTCAGTATGGTAAGTCGGCACATAACAATAACGGCCTTGTTCATTCGCAATAGCTTGAGTGCCATCGAAGTCACAATGATGGGCGTGTCCTTCCAATGCATCAAACATCTCTTCGACCAGGTCATCGATGTAGACCAAATCAAGGGCAACCGAAGGATCGTTCACTTGAATAGGCAAACCATGTGCGATGTTATTACAGAAAGTTGCGACTGCAGAATTGTAATTCGGGCGTGCCCACTTCCCAAATAAATTAGGGAAGCGATAAACGAGCACCTCGGCACCTGTCTCCTGTGCATAATCGAAGTACAACTCTTCACCGGCCAACTTGCTGCGTCCATACTCGGAATCAGCGAAACGGCCACTCAATGACGCTTGCATCGAAGACGATAACATGATTGGGCAATGATTACCCGCACACTTCAACGCATCCAAGAGTTCCGAGACAAAGGCGACATTACCTTCAGTAAATTCACTCACATTCTTGGGTCGATTGACGCCGGCTAAATTGAAGACAAAGTCAGCTTGTTCAGCATACTCATTCAGTAAAGAAGGTTCAGTATCACGATCAACTTGATAAACTGCCTCGACATTCAAATCCCGCATACGATTCTTTCCAGTTTGAATGTTCGACAAGTTCTCAACCAAATTACGTCCGACGAAACCTTTAGCACCAGTTACTAAAATCTTCATGTTCTACTCCCTCAGTAACTACTCGATTGGTTGTTCGCCAGCCAAGACTGCTTTCACGTAGTCAGTTGTCTTGATCTTTTCAACCGTTTCATCAACGTTGAGGCGACGGGTGTTGCTAGAAGTGTAGGATTCATCGTCTTGAGTCGTCACATCGCCTTTAACCACGAACTTGTCATAGTTAAGGTCACGGTTGTCCGCAGCAACACGATAATAGTTCCCCAAATCTTCTGAACGAACACGTTCTTCGCGAGTCATCAAAGTTTCATAGAGTTTTTCACCATGACGAGTGCCGATGATCTTAGTGCCACTGTCGCCGAACAACTTTTGAACGGCCTTGGCTAAATCACCGATCGTGGAGGCGTCAGACTTTTGAATAAACAAGTCACCAGGGTTAGCATGTTCGAAGGCAAATTGAACCAGATCAACGGCTTCATCAAGGTTCATCAAGAAGCGGGTCATGTTTGGATCGGTAATGGTGATTTCATTACCATCTTTGATTTGTTGAATGA
Source organism: Lacticaseibacillus jixiensis (assembly GCF_042847315.1). Lineage (NCBI taxonomy): Bacteria > Bacillati > Bacillota > Bacilli > Lactobacillales > Lactobacillaceae > Lacticaseibacillus > Lacticaseibacillus jixiensis. The sequence continues at coordinate 6,535 of NZ_BAAFPR010000040.1, read as the reverse complement.
ACAATGGAATAACGGACCCACGACTGCACATAACATTACCGTAGCGTGTGCAGCAGATGACAGTTTCGCCACGTTCTTCAGCAACCCGCGCATTGGCCATGACAACGTGTTCCATCATTGCTTTGGAGATGCCCATGGCGTTGATTGGATAAGCTGCTTTGTCAGTGCTCAAGCAGACGACTTTCTTAACGCCTGCGGCAATCGCTGCATGAAGCATGTTATCTGTACCTTCGATGTTGGTCCGGACAGCTTCCATTGGAAAGAATTCGCATGAAGGCACTTCTTTCAAAGCAGCAGCGTGGAATACGTAGTCAACCCCAACCATGGCGTCAGAGATTGATTGCAGGTTGCGAACATCGCCAATATAGAATTTGACCTTGTTGAAATAATCTGGGTAGTTCGCCTGAAGTTCATGACGCATCTCGTCTTGCTTCTTTTCGTCTCGAGAGAAAATCCGAATTTGATCAATGTCCGTGGTCAAGAAGTGTTTCAAAACAGTATGGCCAAAAGAGCCAGTCCCACCGGTGATCATAAGGGTTGCATCTTTAAAAACTGACAATAGTAATTTCCTCCATTTATTAGGGTCAACATTTTATAATTGAATACTCATTTTACTTGTTCAATTACATTAGTAAGTTTCTGAAAAAATTGGTCTTTTGAAAAATATGTTTCATAAAAGTTACGTGCATTCGTTCCAAGAATTTTAGCATTGTTATTTTGAATGAACAAACGAATATTCTTTACCAAAGATGCCACATCTTCAGCCGGGCCACAATATCCGCAGTTGGCATCAGAAATAACTTTGGCGGCTTCTCCGTCTATTGCACCAATGATCGGTTTACCCGCCGCCATGTACGACTGAACTTTACCAGGGAGGGTCATACTAATAAGCGGATCAGCGGCAAGCGTGACCAGCATCGCATCCGCTTTTGCATAAAATTCTGGCATTTCTGAAACGTCACGTCTTCCGTAGAAGATAACATTTTCAATTTTCAAATCATTTACAAGTTCCTGGATCCTGCGCAAATCCGAACCACTGCCCACAATATCAAAAATTACAGCGCTATCTGACAATAAGTAAGCTGCCTTCACGATAGTTTCCAAACTTTGTATTTTACCAACATTTCCCGCAAATAGTAAACGCGTAGTATCCTTATTCGCTTGGAGAGCGTTCGGTACAAAGCGATCTTCAGCATATTGAGGCAAATAATATACCGAATCCTCATCAATTTGAAATTGTCTTGCCAAATGTTTCTTAAAAGATTTAGAACTGATAAGGATTCTATCCATCTTCCTATATATCCATTTTGAAACATGAAAATAATATCGATAAATGAGCGACTTACTTTTAATGCCACCAGCAGCCAAGCTTTCTGGCCATAAATCTAACGTATACAAAACCGTCGGTGTTCCGTATTTATGCGAATACGCTATCGCAGGCTCGGCCATCATTATCGGTGATGTTTCATTGATGAACACAAGATCAAATGTTTTTCCATTAAGTGGATGGCATTTTTTTGATTGAACGTACCTCGTTGCCATTACAACAAAACTATAATAATTCAAAAATCTGAACAAAGTACCGTGTTTTCTAGGAATAACACCGCAACGATGGACAGTTACGCCATTAATAACTTCATCTCTATGCTCATGATTACGATACCCGGCATAAACTTTTCCTTCAGGATAGTTAGGGATGCTTGTTACCACCATTACTTCGTAACCCCTCTTCACTAAGCCCTCACAAACATCGGCAACCCGAAAGGGTTCGGGATAGTAATATTGCGCAATTACTAAAATACTCTTCCTTTCGCTCATTCCCCACCAATTCCTATCTGGCCTTATAGCTACGTTTTCTTTGATTACACAAACTCGTCTGGCGCATCAGTTGTCTGACCAAAGTGATATAAAATGGAATCCAAAATACGATCTGCCGCAGAGCCATCTCCATATGGATTCTTTGCATTGGCCATACGATTGTATTCTTCACTGTCATCCAAAAGAGATTTCATCTCTCTTTCAACGGATCTTGCATCGGTTCCAACGAGTTTCAGTGTGCCTGCCTTTACGCCTTCAGGACGTTCGGTCGTGTCTCTTAATACTAAGACTGGTTTGCCAAGAGAAGGGGCTTCTTCCTGGACACCGCCTGAATCCGTCATAATAAAATAGCTCCTAGACGCAAGGTTATGAAAATCAACCACATCAAGTGGCGCAATCAAGTGGATTCGGGAGTGTCCACCAAGAATGCTTTGTGCCGCTTCTTGTACTACTGGATTCAGATGAACAGGATAGACAATCTCAACATCCGGATACAAATCAACGACGTTCCGCATTACTCGAAAAACGCGATGCATCGGCTCGCCTTGATTTTCACGGCGATGCATCGTTACTAAGATCATGCGTTTATCTGGATCTATGTAATCCATGACTTCATGATGATAGTCTTCAGTCACAGTTTGCTTTAAAGCGTCAATTGCAGTATTTCCTGTAACGAAAACATTCTTCTCATCATGATGTTCCAAAAGCAAGTTTGCTTTTGACTGACTAGTTGGAGCAAAGTACAGGTCCGAAAGAACATCCGTCAGTTGCCGATTCATCTCTTCGGGGTATGGACTATATTTATTCCACGTTCTAAGTCCAGCTTCCACATGCCCGATTTCTGTTTGATGATAAAATGCTGATACACTTGCTGCAAATGTAGTTGTAGTATCACCATGGACTAAGACAATATCAGGCTTCTCCTCTTCAATGATTTTCCCCAGATTTTGAACCACACTTGCAGTGATTTGGTCCAACGATTGCCGTTGCTTCATAATATCCAAATCGTAATCAGGAATAATTGAGAAAATTTGCAGTACTTGGTCCAGCATTTGGCGATGCTGTGCGGATACAACAGTTACTGTTTTAAATTCAGAATCCCTTTTTTTTAGTTCGAGAACAAGCGGAGCCATTTTTATTGCTTCTGGACGAGTTCCAAATACGGTCATAACTTTAATTTTTTTCATTATTTCCTCCATCATGCCGATTTAAATTTGATTGCAGAAATACCGACTTTATTGTGCAAAGAACGATTAGCATGTCCTGAAATATAGATAAATTTTCAGCATATTCTTTATCGTATTCAGCTTTTACAGTATTCGAAATCGAGTTTCTGCCATGAACCTGTGCAAGACCAGTGATTCCTGGCCTTATTTGTTCGGCACCATTTTTTGCCCTTAATTGTAATACCTCCTGATCCGTTTTAGCCAAAGGTCGGGGGCCAATAAAACTCATTTCCCCACGAAGAACGTTTACTAGTTGGGGAAGCTCATCAATTGAAGTTCGTCGCAGTATTTTACCCAATGGTGTTACATAGTGCTTCATAGCTTTCACCGAAAACTCTTGGTTTGACCGTTCCGGCGCATCTATATACATGCTTCGAAATTTATATAAAACAAAAAATTTGCCATTGCGACCTCCACGCAGTTGGCAATAAAGGATTGGTCCTGGAGAAGTCAACCGTATCAAAATCGCTACCACACTCATCGGAACTGCACAAACCAACAATCCAAAAATCGAAAAAACAATGTCCATCCATCGTTTCGCATATACACTGTAAAAGCGATGCCTGTTCACCACACTCGCTTTTCGTTTGTCGTTTAAGACCACTCGGGCCGTTTCATCTGAATCCAGTTGTGCCGCCATTTAATTGTCCCCCCTGAATATGTGCCATTAAATTGTGTTACACCCATGTCCTTGACCACGTTGGTGTTCCCCAAACCTAATAATTGTCATTTATAAGGTGTCTACTTTCAATGCTCTCTTATTAAGTATACAGCACTTATCTCTATTCTCAACTTTGTAGACCGATTACAATTCATTGAAATCTTTTTGTCATAATTCAAAATGCCTCTTGATGACGAATGTACCCGCTATTCTTTCACCAACCATATCTCGTCATTCAGAACACCATTCGCGTCTGGCACAATTATTTCACCCCTAAATTTAACATCCATTCATTGCGAGCTACATCCTCCGAAATTTCAAGTTGATTTTTTTCTGCGTATGTGTTGATACGTTTATTGCTATGATTACATCCGTCATACAACAGCGCCAGGACTTACACATGCTGTTGTATTGTACACATAATTTAATCGTTCGTACGTGCGAATGCATCTAATTAGTGGCTGTTCAAAAACGCGTAGTGACTGATACTAGTGATTTTAAGACGCTACTGTCTTATAATAAATGCATACGGAATCCCGGTTTTCAGACATTTCCCGTGCATTTACGAAATTGACTTGGAGGTTTTATCCATGGTTTATCGTCAAAGTCCTCACCAACTCTCTTTTGAATCCTTTGGTTGCGGTCTGAGCACACCGCTCAGTCCAGACAACGAGTGGGTGCGCTTGGCTGATATTTTCCCGTGGAAAGAACTGGATGAGGCATACCAATTGGAGTTTTCCAAGAAAGGTACCGGGCGAGCGGCCAAGCCATTTCGGATGCTTTATGGGGCCGGCCTGATTCAAAATCGAATGAAACTAACCGATCGCGGTGTGGTCGACGCGATTCGAGATACACCGGCTTATCAGTATTTCATCTGACTTTCGGAATATCGTGCAGAGAAGCCTTTCGCCTATACAAGCTTGTGTACCTTCCGCAAGCGGATCGCAGACATCTCTGAACTGGTCAGAAACATTATCAACGATTGGCTTCGCGCCAAGATCGAAGCGGTGGTGCCATTCAAAGTTGACGTCATGATCACGGATGCCACAGCGATTCCGGTGAAGATCCGTTATCCCCAAGATACATCGCTGCTCAATCAAGCCCGCCAGAATCTTGAAGACATGGCCATTGACATGGCGCATCAACTGAATGTTCCTAACCCACGCATGTACAAGCGTGAGGCCAAACAAGTTTGGACGGCCTTTTCAAGGCATCCAAAGAGCCAAAAGCAATCCGTTCACAAGCAAGTTAAGGCCCAACTTCAATATGTCCGCCGTGATCTGCGCTACATCAATGAATTCATCGACGCCGGGGCAATCTTAACCGCCAAACAAGCAGTACGCTTGGGTGTCATCCGAATCTTGTTCGACCAACAATGGTACATGTTTACGCACAAGATTCACCATGTCGCAGACCGGATTGTTAGTCTCCAACAACCATACATTCGACCGATTCAGCGTGGTAAGGCGAAAGCTAAAGTTGAGTTCGGAGCTAAGATTGACGCTTCATTGAGTGAAGGTATCATTGATATTGAGCGCTTTGAATTCAGTGCTTTCAATGAAAGCAAAGACTTTGAAGCGACCTTGGATCACTACTTCGACTTGCATGGCCATTACCCAGATGAGGTACTGGCCGACACACTTTACCGTAACCGCGACAATCGCAAGTTGTGTCAGGATCTAGGCATCACTCTTTGCGGACCTAAACTGGGCGCAAAGCCAAAGCGTGTCGATGCCAAGAAACGCCGACAGGATACGGATGCGGAGAACCGTCGTGGTGCCATTGAGCGTCGATTTGCCTTTCTCAAAGGGTCAGTAGGCTTGGACTTAGTCAATACCCGAACAGCTGAGTCATTAGCCGTCAAGATTGATCAGGCAATGGTATTAAGCAATGCCCTGACGTTCTTGCGGGTGTTTGCTATACCAATTTTGATTTCAACTACGAACGAAGGGCAAACCTATCGTTTCCGGTACAAATTTACTACCAGCACCAAGAATATGGTGGCCTAGTTGAACAGCCACTACTCAAGTATTTTTTATCTTTATGCGCCATAATCACTGAAAACATCAAACACTTGTGTGGAAATTTCTGGTTTAATCTCCTGGAGTTTAACCTCATCAATAATTGGCGGCAAGGCTATCTTAGATCTTACAAACGACGAATCCCAGATTGTATTATTAGGATTCTTTACAGCATTACATATTTTGCCTGAAAACGTCAGTTCTGAGCCTGACAGTATTGATAGACGTTGCAACCACACATCCAAATATTCTAGGTTTGGTGTGTTCTCAAGCTTCGTTGTGATCTTCGATACTATCTCCGCAGATTTGCTCGGTTTCTGTTGTCCTTTAAGAAGTATCTTGCTGAGTACGCCGACTCCTGGCGCGATAGCCTTCGGATTCTTGCTTATTATGTCTGCTACAATACTCACCAACGGCATAATCGATTCCTCAATCGCCCTTTGTTGATCCAATCTTTTGGCAAACGATGTTAAAGCCTTACTGATACTTCCAGAGTTTGGAATTTTTTTTGACAACCAAAGAATTTCCAGGAGATGTTTTTGTAGTGTTAACTGATAATTAACCCTACGATATTTTCCATCCCAGATTTTAGGCATTATGATTGGTACTCTTGAATTCCAATAGACCTTATCGGGTTTAATCGCTGATTCAATAATATCTGAAACAAGCCCTGTTTTCTTGGCCCCAGTTTACAATTCAAGTGCAACACCTTAGCGACTAGACCAAAAAGGCCATGAAGACCTATTCTTGTTAGTGCAACCAGACAAGAAAGCAGGAATCTTCATGACCCACTCTCAGATTAACACTCA
>NZ_BAAFPR010000039.1:0-15249 GCF_042847315.1 Lacticaseibacillus jixiensis | reverse complement strand
ACCAACGAGGTCCACAATAAGATGGTTCGGCGAGACTTTCCCAAAGGTGAATCCCTAGACGCTGTCAGCCCACAAGCTGTCGCCGAAACTCAAGATCGGCTCAACCGCCTCCCTCGTCGCCAACTCAGATATCGGACGACCGAGGAAGTCTTCGTCGCTGAGCGCGCTCGAGCTCAGCGACGAGCTGCCAAGGTAGTCGTAGCCAGCTAGCTCAACTCATCAAAGATAACAGTTCATCTCACGGTGTCGTGCCATGGGGTGGCTAACTTGTTCTTGCAATTTGCGTGATAATGTTTTACCAGGAAAGCCCTGATTTTAATCAGGGAGGCATGCTGCCCTGTACCTGCCGCTCCTTTGGATAGCATCTTCGTGCAGGAACACACGTTTGATATCATTTCTGTGGCGGGATAGCCATGAAATAAGCCGGCACCTTGAAGCTGCGCATGGCGCTCACTGCAACGGAACTTGGCACGACTTTTCCCAGGAAATAAACTAGAGCAGAGCAAAGCGGTTGCGCGGCTGATATAAGATGGGCTGACGCAGTGCCGGCACAGCTTATACGCAATCGCGTTGGGCTGCGCAACTCGACGAAGATCAGTGTCCTCACCGATAGCGAATGTTTGACAGCCGCAACAGTTGCTGATACTTGGCTTCGGCTTCTGGCGGCAAGATGAAATGCTCACGGTGCATCAGTGACGACACCTGGAGATTTAAGGCCATCAGCACGTAAGGTGTGGCCGTGCCGTCGGTCATCAGGCGTTGATATTGTTGTCGCAGCAATTCTTTCAGTGACGCCTGCTTGGGCGGCAGTGTTGCGATGATATCCACTAGCAGTGAAATCGCCAGCCGGCGCCGTTCACCACCGCCGGCATACCACTTGATTGCTTTATCTTCAGCCCGCCAGCGAAACAATCCACGCCACTGCATCTTCTGTTTCAGCCCCAACAGTACGCGCACGTCGCATTGAAAAATCTGCGCCAGCTTCACCAGCATGTCAACATCCGGATAACTTTGGTCATTCTCCCATTTGGATACCGCCTGCCGGGTGACATGCAGCTGTGCAGCCAAGTCGCTTTGCGATAAGCCGCGATGCTGCCGCTGCGCCTGGATCAATTTGCCCATTTTTAACATTTTACTTCACGCTCCATGACCCAAGGCTACAAAGCCGCCGCAACATTGTCAACTAAACGATGCGGCAACTGTTGGTTGCGGCTTAGATCAGCTGGGATTGATTGCATTGTCGCCAAGACGCTCGTAAGCTGAAGGCGAGGTGAGATAGATGTCAATCAAATCACAGCAGCACACGATCATTTCAGCCAAACAAGCCATCAAAGCGTTACGCGCCTTGTTGGGTCAGCGTTCGGATCAGTCTCCACAATTGTTGGACATCACAGATGTATTGGGTCAAGTCTATGCCAAACTCGACACCGCCAAAGATCCGGAAGCACTGATCAATCGGCTCGTGAATTATATCCGCATCAAAGCCAGCACCGGTCAGATTACCTTCCCGACGCCGCAAGAAAGCCTGATCGGCCAATTGGCTTGGATCGGCGCTAAGGCCGGCTTCAACGGCCAGTACATGGCAGACTTCTCGGACAAGCGGCAGTTCTACAGTTTCTTAGAGAAGATGCCGATTCGCGATTGAACTGAAACAAAGCCGACTTAACATGAAAAGGAGCCGCGTTGTGCGGCTCCTAAACTTTACGGATGAAGTTAGCAGTCCGTAACTGTTTCAACTGAATGCCAACTGTTTTTAACGATCCGCCGGGTCAGCATATTCGCACATGCTGACCTTTTTCTATTCCCCAATTACAACATGCACGTTTCTCCAGCGGAACAGACTGGCTTTCGTATCTCCGTTTAATTTAACAGACCTTTGATATATCAAACAGCCCTTACCTGCGCATATTTTGATCAAACCGCGTCACTTATGATTCGGTCTAGCAGAGTATACTTCTGGTACGCTTTTGGTACGCTTTGGTACGCTTTTGGTACGCTTTTGGTACGCTATTCATCTAAGCGATATTTCGTATTGACAGACGAACCTATTACGACAATTCGGTTATCGTCAACCAATTGTTTCAAAGCATAAAAAACTTGTCGTCTCGTTAAATTTGCTTTCTCCTGAATTTGAGTGCGTTTCAACGGTTCATTCGCTTGCTTTAGCGTCTCTAAAATAAGCGCTTGATTAGCTGAAACGACTGCTGGCGTGTTGCGACCATCATCTTCTTCAGAAACGGCTGATACCCGATAATTTTGATTTGGTAAGATCACTTTAAACGAATTCTCGCGCACTTCAAACGTTAACGTTTTAGCGCTATCACGATAGGCACGATACATCCGCCGAATTCCAGTGCCATAGTTCTCAATATAGTTCATCTTGTCTAGGATATGGATCAAGGTTGGATTACGTACAGCAGTCAACCCGTCTTCAATTTCTTCCAGCGTTAAACCATCAGGAATACCACCAGGCGAGACAATTTCAAGACGGTCATCGAATAACTCAACCTTCACGCTCGAATGCAGTAAATAATCGCGATGCACAAACGCATTAACAACGGCCTCTCGAATTGCAACTGTTGGGTAATCTTGCCGTTCGATGCGCTGAGCCTTCCCGGTAATTGTTGCTTGTCGATGGTTAGCAAAGTCCAAATAAGCTAACACATCGTCAATTTGTTTGGTAATGGGCGCATAAAAGCGTCGTTTATCTCTAAACGTCATCACATCAGTACCATCATACGTCGCAACTAGTACTTCGAATGGGTTCTGATCACTGATTAGCAGCGCTGAGTTATTATACGCATGGTCACTCACCAGGCGCAGCGCCTTTTGATCAAAGGGTGCCGATAGCTCTTCAAAGACTGCTTGTGCACTTTTGAAGGTCAGTTGCTGTTGGGCCGACTGCTCAGAATCAAATCCGTTTGCTGCAATTGCATAAGGCTTATGGCGTCCAGATCGAACCCTAACCGTGAAAACTGCTTCATTGGGCAGCACATCGATCAGGCTATATGGAACCGGATAAAAACGCACCTGTCGACCAATTGGTGATCGTCTCTTCCCACTGGTGGCGAACGGACGGCTCAATATTGAGGCTTTCATGCGTCGTATCATCCACACCTAAATAGATGACTCCGCCAGTATTGCTATTGAGAAAGCTGACAATTTCACGCTTCAACTTATTGGTCAGTTCACGCTTATATTCAATGTTGGCATCTTCATTGCTTTTCATGGCACACCTCGATTTCAGATACATTTCTAAATTCATTATGCCATAGCAAGGATGTCTTTACTCACACAATAGACGTGTGCGCTCATATGATCAGCGCATTTCTTCTAAATCCTTCTGCATCACTTGTGATACTGACTTGCGAAACAATGAAGACTGTGGTTAATCACCCTCTGCCAAAACTCCGCAAAGCTTTCAGCGTTCTTATCGTGAGGTGTATGTTCAGAAGCATCTGGCTAGTGTTCTCGGTCTGCCTCACCAGCAGTCAACCCGAACCAACACTCACACCAAACTTTCTCTGCCTAATTCAGTGTTATTTAGCCAACGTTTGCGGCTTCAACAACTTCATCCCCAATGACGACGACAGCTGCCATACCTTATTATTTTCAACTGGGATGCCTTTCACGCGCACATACCCCGGCTTAGTCGGATACACATATAAGTCGATTTTCTTGGCAGGCTTCACCTGGTGCAAAACATAGTGGTACCGTACCTTTGACTCGTTCGGCAATGCAGCGGGCTTAGCGGAACCTACCCCGTCACCCACCAAGTTCGACAGGTAATCGATCGACTGCTGGCCGGTGATCTTCGCGACCTTCTGGCCATCACTGCCGTACACGACGGCATAGTCACTGGCTTGCTTCTGGCTGCACGCAGTCAACAAGACGCCGCTTGCCACAGCCGCTAGGATCAAGAGCGTATTTTTCATATCAAGTGTCCTTTCCTGACGTGTCTCATGCTTGGTCTGAGATATATTCGATAATGTCGCCGGGTTGGCAATGCAACACTTCGCATAGTTTATCCAGCGTCTGGAACCGAATCCCTTTGGCCTTGCCGGTTTTTAAGATTGAGAGATTCGCTGGTGTGATGTCGATGGCCGCTGCCAGCTCTTTAGAGGTGATATCTCGGTCTTTAATGACCTGGTCGAGATTAATTTTGATCATGTGCTTCTCCTAAATCATGCTGTCAGAATCTTCTTGTACAACCAAGCCATACTTAAAGACGAGCCAGACGACGTAGATAATCACGATCAAGACGGCTTCACCGAAGAATTGTGCAGGCGTCGTATGAAAAAGCCAGCCGACGTTATGGATAGTTGCCGTCGCGTTGACGAAGAATGATGCCACCTGCACGGCAAACTGAATGATACTGACCACTAAGATCCGTTTCATTGCCATCAGATTCAGTTGCACAAAATATTGCCCCTTCGTCAGGTTGGCCAAGATCGTGTGCAGCGCCTTGAATAGCACCACATAGCCAACAACGATTGCCAAAGCCGCGACGCAATCGATGAATAATAATCCAAGATGGGCTAACAGAGCTGCGCTGACTTGCGTATGCGCCAATATCATCTGGCTAAATCCCGGAACTAACCAGATCCCGCCAATGATGATGGCCCCCACCCCAATACATACAGCGATGAACACGCACAATCCTTCGATCACATTCACAACGATTGCCAGTCCACCCACGAGCTTATGATTTGGCAGATTCATTTTCTGACCTCCAAAGTTTGTCTTGGTTAACCGATAATTATTGTAAGACGATAATTTCGGAAAAGCAAGAATTATCGTAGAACAATAACAAAATAGTTTTGACCGCGTTGATTGCTAACCGTTACCCATATGTTGCAAGCCAATGCCAAGCGCCTTGCTTGCTACCCACACGTGTCATGCTCTTCAACAAAAAAATGCCTTGCCACTTTTCGTCGCAAGACATTTAATTGATTCAGTTTACACCTAATGATGCCGCGCCTGAGATCGTTGTTAAACCAGTCCCCAAACACCGGCATACCACTGCCACCTGTAGTACGGACGTGCATACCAGAGACCGCTGCGTTAAATTGGCTTGCCAGTAACAAATATCCTGCACCAGTCAGGTAATCCCACGTGATCTTGTTGGCTATCTCAATCTCAGTCCAAAAAAGGTGACGCCCTCACACGTTCTATTTGTCTCTTTCTTATGCTATTCGAAAAGCTCTTCGGCGTGCAGTACCTCGCCCTCTTTTTGGTGCAATTTAAATTCCCTTGGCGTAACCCATGAAGTGGCTGGCGGAAAGCTGTACCAGATTATTCGCCGCGTACTTGAGCCGCATGCTGAAATCTTTGTAAGTGTAAAAACTGAATTTGTTTCCGCCGTGCGTGAAATCAATGACGATCGATTTGTTGGCGCCGTCTCGCACTTGAAAGTCCGTGATCTCGTTAGCCGAAAACACCTGCGTCAGGCCATTTTTCTTCAGCCGGTGGATCACAAGGGCCTCGGGCGTAAAAATGATCACATGCCTCTTTTCGGCGGCCAGCGCTAGGTCCAGCAACGGCGGCTTAAAAAACAGCCAGGCCCCGGTTTTGGCCACATTATTCAACCGGTTGTATGCCAGCAGATAATTGCCATCAGGCTCATACCCGAGCGCGCGGACGATAGCTTCCATCTGGTCTTGACTCTCGCTCAATATGCCCATGTCGGTTACTCCTTATCCTCGTCTTTAGCCGCAAACATGCTGGGATCGATAATATTTGTTACGGGCGCCGGCTTGCGCTGCTCGACTAGACTTAATTGCCATTGTCCCCCAATGTCCGAGCATAACTTAACCACGGCTTCTGTCTGAAACTGTGCCTTGCCCGCAAAACATGGCATCCGTCACTCACGCGATGCGATACTGTTTGCTAAACTGCTTAGCTGAAACAATGCGATGGTTAGTCACGTCCAATACATCCCCGGGATAACCTAGTACATACATGTTATAGCCTGCAAACCCGCCGCCAATCGTGCCGACCGCCCCTGTTTTCAGGTTAGCTTCCAGCGACGGATTCAACCCGCTCATTAGAACGCGAACGTGCCCGTCCAGCCAAACTATATACTGCTTTGCGAAGGCCTGTTTGACCCAATCAGGCTGCGGCTCTGTCTTGCTGATCCGCCACACTTCTGCAGCGCGGCCCTTGTAAAGTGCCTTCATCATTGTCGTCTCCCTGCACCGTTAACCAAAGCTGATTGCGTCATCAACTAGCTGTTAAATGTTAAGTTTCTGCGCATCCGCCATTGCAGTCGCGCAACCTCAGCTCATCTTGCATTTGGCAAGTGAGTTGCTTGATCAATTTAACTCCTGGGAAAAAGGTCAGTCGCTCAGGGCGAGTCGCTGCCCAGTCCAATTCACCATACTTGCCAGAAAGGCGCTTTAAATCAGCGGCGGTGTAGCCGAGCTCATCTGCCAATGCCCACATTTTGGCCAGTAATCTTCGGTTGTTCCGTTGCACACGCTGACCAGAGATTACCGCACTCAGCCCGAATACGTCGTAGATCACCCAAAAGACTGGGAAGTGGGCATCGCCTAAATACAACAGGCCAAGTCCAATCAACATCAGCACAACATAGCAAATGATGATCACCCAACGATGTCTCATACTGTTCACCTCCAACAGAGTCAATTCCCAATCGATTTAGACACCGGTGTGTTGGCGAAGGACCAAAGGCATCGTTCTTGGTTAATTTCCTTGCCTGAGCTTACAACTAACGAAACCATAACGTCGCTAAACAAGATCGTGCCAAGTCTCAACCTGGGCCTTCAGTTCTAACACCTTGATTGTACAAGCAAATCAGCGCCAATGCGCAGAGCTGTCATCAAATCAACCGAATCCGTCCTGAAATCAAAGCGTTAACTGTCGCAGCCGGCGACTCATCGCCAAAGGAAATGTACAAACGTATTCATCCGGAAAATGGATTTCACGCTTCTTGTAGTCGATGCTGGTGATTTGGGCCGGATTGATCAGGTAGGATTTATGGACACGCAACAACATCGGATACGCCTGTGCGATGTCATTGAGTTTCGCGTAGAATTCGTACATGTAATTCTTGCCATACAACGCGAGCTTATGCGGTTTAACAGATGCTTCGATATAGTATACAGAGGCCAGCTCGACCCGGATCAGTCGTGAACCGACACGAAACGCAAAAGTCTGCTGTGTACCTTCCCCACGCTTAGTAAAAGCCGCATTGCTTGCCGCAAGGAGGTCGCAAATTTGGGCTTGGTCATCGTGCCCTTTTTCGATGAAGTCAAGGGCCGCAATGCGCCTTTTCAGCGTTTCAAACGCCAACTCGCGATGCGCTGTGACGAACACGATCTGGGCGCGATCATCCTGATGGCGAATCTGCGCTGCCAGATCGATTCCTGAGGTTTCGGCATGCAGGTCAATATCCAATAAGAACAAGGCCTCGCTCATTGTCGGATGCGCGATGAGATACGATTGCACCTCATGAGGATTCGTCGTTGCCAACACCACTTCCATGGCATAATCGTTGCGCTGGATCGTATGGTCGATAACTTCCTGATACTGCGCTAGGATATGCGGTTCATCATCACATATCAAGATCGGTAAGTTCATTCGGTTCGCCCCTTATCAATTACGACTGAAGTGCCGTACATGTCATCAGCGACATAGTTCGTGATACTGAGCTGATCATGTTGCTGAATCATTTCTTCGACATTCGCTAAGCCGACACCACGCCCTTGGCCTTTTGTAGAAAAGCCATTCTGCTTCATTTGGGTTAATTTAGGCAGCTTCCCGGCAAAAGTATTCTCCACAATCAATTCAAGGTCAGTCGCGGAATCGATCACAAGCAGCCGCAAACGCTGCTGTGCAGCCAGCTCACTGGCCTCGATGGCGTTATCTAACAGAATCCCCATGATGCGAATCACGGTGATTTCGTCACATGCTAGGGTATCGACGTCATTCATGCATTCAAAGGCGATGTCGATCCCGTGCTGCTCTGCCACGGTGAGCTTGGTGACGATCAGGGTTTTCAGCGCCGGCAGGTGGACGTGTGTCAAATCGCCAAAGCGCAGCACGCTGCGGCTGAGAACCTGGTCAGAATAGTCGCTGAGTGCTGCCAAGTATTGGGTGTGCGCGCCGTTGTCGGGCGCTTTCAGTGCAATCAACAGGTTCTTGAAGTCATGTCGAAACTTGCGGGTTTGCTGATAACTCCGCTCCAGCTGCTGGGTGTAGGCGCTCATCGCTTCCAGCTGCTTTTTGGTAGCGTCGATTTCCGCTTGCTGCTTGTCTTTTCGCAAAGCGGCGATCGTGCGCTGTGTTGAGTAGCCAACCTGGGTAAGCAAGAATCCTAAGATGAGGATCTGATAAACACCTTGCTGTTCGGTGACTTTCAAGAATTCGAGCACGAACACCATGGTGGTCACGACAAAGATCAATTGCGGCAAAATGATGCTGATTTCCCGCTGCGTCAGCACGATTTTGGCCAACAAACGGCAGACCATAACAACAACAATGACGAACACAACGTTGCCGATGAGGCTAAATGTCCCCAGTGGGATGCCTTCATTGCCTAATGCCGAGTTAAACGCCGGGTGAAAGAGGGCAATTACAAGACTGGACCAGCTCCCGATGACAGTGAATCCCAGCAGCATCACTAAAAAGTAGCTGAAAAGTTCCCAGTTGCGTCGAATTGGATCATGCCGCCAAGCGCGATAGCGAAATAAAGCGAATAAGGCTGCATACACGAGATTAAAAGCCAGAAAATCCAGGATCGATACCACAACCATGACTGGCATCAATAGCAGCAAGCCAATCAGCAGACCCCGAGCGTGAATTTTCCCGACGTAAATGATCATCCCAGAGAGTGCGAGATAGTAAACAATCTCCCCAGTCACCGCTAACCAAGACGGCACGATTATCACCAGCGTCACCCCCAAATCATCTTTATAAAGCGATTTCAATGTATAATCACTGTACCGCATGTTGCGTGGACTGCAAACAATTTTTTCAGAACTAAAGGCCGCTGCTTTCGCGCAGAAATTACGCCTACATTTGAGGATGGCATTTGTTGATTTCAGGACAAACATGGCTAATTCGGCACAAATTGTGTCTATAATTAAGCCAAAATCTGACTGCAGCGGCAAGGAAGATCATCAAACTCGTGGCGAACAACTACTGATCGCCAGACACTGTGTTGGAGGAAGCACAATGAGGACACACTCGAAGAACATTCACCAAAATAACGGACGGCGCAAGTTCACGCTATCCCTTATAATCTATTTCGTTGTCGTCAACATCGTTGCACAAGTGACAATACGTATCTTTGGTAATATCACGGCACTGATGATTTTTATCGCAATATTTTCACCTTTGTATTGGAGAAAACAAAATGAAAACACACGCGAAGAACGATCACCAAAATAACAGACGGTACAAGTTCACGTTATCCCTGTCAATTAGCTGCGTTGTTGTCTGCATCGGCGCGCTTGTGGCAATGCTTATCATTGGTAATTTTGCGGCGCTAAACATCTTTATCGCGTTATTTTTCTTGGCAATCAGTGTCCAGAGTGTGATCAAGAATTTGCGCTGCAAAGACTAATGTGAGAAGAGGCATCATGATGAAAATACTGAAAATCGCCCGACCACGAGACTTAGTTCTTGTTATTCTGCTTGTTGTCGCACTAGTAGTTTCTAAGCTGTACTTTCACAATATCTTCAATTTGATTCTGCTGCTGTCTGTTGTTGCAGTATTACTTTATCCGGTATATCTACTAATCGCCGCATCAATTGTGATGCGAAAACAGAAAGGGCAGTAGAAAATCTACCTCAACTGCGGATAACTGCACTTCTCACGACAGAGGCGCTTACGATGAGAATCAAGTTTAATCTCAAACTTCTTCACACGTGGTTAATTGTTTGATATAGCTTCTCGGCGTTACGGCTAAATGGCGCCATGCCCTTCAGTGTAAACGAACGTCTGACCAAAACCCACTGGCTGGTGAACTGAAGCAGATATCCATCATAGCTGTAAAATTTCCGTTTCTCTTTTGTAATGGATAGGTCTGAGATTTTACTGCGGTCAAGAACGATTGGTTTTGAAAAGGATGCATTGAGCGGCGCGAGGACAATCTGTTCATCGGTGATCACAATCAGGTCGGCCAGAGGCACTAAGTCACCAATCAATAGAAAGTTCTGAATCTCGGGATGATTGTACCACTGCATAGCAAACACATAGTTGTCCGCTCCCGTAAGACCCAGCTTGTTCAGTTGCGCCTCAGTGTATGCTCTGTTTGATAGGCCAATTGACAGAATCATGCGACTTCACCTTCTGAGTCGGCGATTAAATGACTACATTTACCTTCTCCGATCCTTAGCAACCATGGAGACAACCAAAATCAAGAAGCAGAATAAGCCAAACAAGGTGAGTCACCAGCTTCGATCTGCCACAGCACGTATACCGATGACCACAGGGTTCTCACAATTAAGACGTCTTTCGACCGTATGCTACTAGATGATATAACCAGTATCCAGAGAAGTTTCGAGAGTACGTAGCGTTCACAGAACTAATCAACGGCGGCCGTTTTCGGTCGCCGTTAGTTTATATCACTGTTTATTTTTTGGTAACACGTAATTCCTCAAAATATTGCACAAGCCAATTACAATAAGAAACACACCGAGGACCAAGCCAATGCTACCAAGCATGAAGCACCATAGTAGGCCACCCATAATACACGCAAATCCGACGTCGTGTGTCCAATCTTTTTGTGGATTCATTTTCCATACCTCCTTATGCTGATCACGCTCACAGACTTGCTGAATCTTGTCTGCGATGTCGATAAGACCGGAAAGTTTTTGATGATCTGAACGGAGCTCGTCAAGAAAGTCTTTCAAGTTTTGACACTCTGGTTTGTTCCTTCGCAATCGATTTACGGCGGCGTCTAACAGATTAACATTGTGCTCAAATACTGCTTCCATTTTGTAACAAAGAAGCTCTGACGTTGATGTGGCCATTGCAAGTTTCATTGCCATTCAACGCGGCAGCTTCGATTACTAAGTACATAACAATACTCCCGAAACTCAGCCCAATATTCTCCAAATTTTCCATCCAACGGGAAGGCAGTCTTTAGAGCAATTGCAAGCCCTTTCTATGCGGACGGCAACTAGAATTAATTAACGTCACTGTAAAACGCTGATTCTACGCAGCCATCAAAACAGTAAATATTGCAACGATAATTGCTGTTGCCAGAGGTGCCCAAAATGATTTGATTCGTTGATTCCTTTTAAACGCACGATATCGTTTCTCAAACGTATATCCCTTAGGTGTAGTGGAAATCATCGGTTCAGAATTTTCACCCGTTTCAGTATCGTAACCTCCCCGGCCATCACTCCATGCATATGGTCCAATTGAGAGCCAATTATCTGCGTCTAATTCGAGAATAAATCCCCAAACAACGGTACCTGGAGTTTTGGGTTGGCTTCGAAACACTTGACTCAATGGTGTAAAATTTCCGTGCCAGGTCTTGCTTCTATAAATCAAATCCATTATTTTTACTGGTACGTTGCTAAATTCTTCGATTTTCAAAAATAGTACCCTCACATTCCACTGCAACTGTGAACGACCCATATCGGCTAACAGTATCTATACTAATAACGAGTGAGTCGCTCACCAAGCAACACTCAATCTGGCCACCACCGCCTTTGGGTTGTATCCTCATTAGCTGTACTTGTAATTCTGCGTCCTACCTTCTTTGATTCATTAAAGAATCACGAAGACTAATTCCGACATCTAGAATTAACCGATTTTGTTCGATCAAATTATTTAGGCTCTCCACGTTCGTATCTCTCAGTATCCGTCTTGCAATTGTTCTCAAAAACATTGTAGGAATAATCATCACAGTTGACTCTCCTGAAGCTAAAGTGGAAATGGGCTCTAATAATGTCGACTTTCTGATCCACGACTCGCCGCTTAAATCCTTTAACTTTATTAGTTTGTCAGTAGGATTTGACACATCAAGAATGTCCGAAATCCTGGACGAGAATCCAACTTCGAGTTCTATCGTAAAAATTGAACTCTTTCCAGCGATGAACAATGGTACCTCAATTATTAGTGCGGCCACTGTAACATCATCAGAAATACTAATGACGTCTGAATGACCAATCACGATACACGGCTCTAACTGTTTCACTTCAAGATGTTGTTCTCGATTTTCTTTAACACGCATAATAATTAACGAGCCAACAATGCTAAAGATTGCGCCGATAGCCGAGGTAATTATGGTAACCATAAACTGGTTGAAATTTATCGATGATTGCATCTTTGATTCTCTCCACGCCCAAGTTAATAGGACCGCCTCACTTATGATACGGACTTGCGTAACAATTGAGACGGCGGTTAATCGTGGTTACGATTTATTTGATTTCCAGCCCGTTACCTATGTGCACCGTGCCCGTCGATTATCGTTTGTATGTACTTAAGCAACATACCATAATAGTCTCAATAATATTTACGTTCTTCGGCCTCGTACTCCGCAAATTCAGAAAACATCCCATCACAACCTTCAAACATATTTGTCAGTGCTCGGACGCAAATTTCAATATTATTAGGATCGACTTTTCGCGGCAGTTTATGGTACTCATGATTATATCCGCTTGGATACCGAAAGAAATCACTTTGTTTATCAACCGCCTGTAATTGCTTTAGGAAATGATCAACGTTGTCTCCAACAGTCTTAGGAACGGAATCATCATTTTGACGTTCAATGATTGGTCTTATTTTTTTCCAATATGCACTATAAACATAATGACTATTCAAATTACAACCAAGCGCCTCTATCTCTGAATATGGAGATGAAGCTAACTGTTTTAATTCGAGTTCGACAAGATGTCGAAGTGTAAACAGTTCTGGAAAAAACGTCTTTGGAACCTGAGTCTCCGGTTCGGTTGAAATTAGAAACTCACTGACTTCCAAGTAGCCACGGATAATGGGATAGTAGTTATTCTTCCCTCTACTAAAGGATGTCAACCCCTCAAGATAAAAATTCCCAGTACCACTTGCAGCAGTAGTGAAAAAAATTGGATTTGGAAAATTTGTCGGTACTTCATCACGATATTCTTCATTATTGGGGAAAGTACAACGAAGGATAGCATAGGCAATTACCAATTTATCTGCGGTCCAAAATACATCGACAGACCGTGGTGGCTTAGACCCCAAAAATTCGGGCGTAAGCGGATAACGAAATAATGTCGAATTTCCATCCCAATACTCACAATTTTTGATGTATGCGATAAGCCATCGTCGTTCATTTTCAGGGATATTATCCAATCCCCCGCGAACATGAATTTCTTCAAGAAGTGCACTAATTCGGTGCTTGAGGTCCTGAAACATCGCTTGAATAGTAGGCTTGGATTTTATTATTGTGTAGAGTTTGGCCTTCAATAGCAATTCAAGTGATTGACGAAACATAAACAATGTTGCCATGAACCACATGTCGTCTTTTACATTATCATGCCCTGATTGAACAACCTCAGTTGCAAGTCGATACGCTGCATGATAGTACTCATCCGCAAGTTTTAGATAATCACGGTCGTGTCGACCGCTCCAGACTATTTGTATTCCAACTTTATCAGGCAGTTTTCCCCAGAAATCAAGTGCCTGTTCTGGCCATAATCGATTATAAACAGGGTTACTTCTCCATTCGCCGTCCGCCAAATTATTCACCTCGCTTTTATCCAATTAATATGACCAATCAGTATCGTCAAACGCCTTTAAAAGAGCCATATCATCTGTATAACGCATACTTAGATCATTATCAATTCCGTGGTGAACAAAGTTTTGAATGGAAATATTTGGAAAATCGTTCATTCGTGTCCGGTTCGTCATAACAAAATACAGTAGCTTCGTTAGCGAATACATCTCATTACATATTTTATAATTTTCAAATCCAATTAGTTCTAAGCACGGATCAATGAAGGTTCCTTTGACCTCAGTTCCTTGACGTGTCAAGTCGCTATTGATTTCCTTGACCAACCCTAAATCCGAAACTTTTGCAATCACTGCATCGTCATATTCGAAAATGATAATATTATTCAATGAAATATCGCGATGCAATAGTCCCCGCGTGTGCAAATATCTGATCCCCGCTAGAATCTGATGAGCAATGCTTTTGCGTTTGCTTTGACTTAACTCGGCATGACTTCTCAGATATTCCTGTAGTGTACACGTTCCCCACTCCATCGAGTAGTGATTGTTTTCCGTGTCGAATCTGTAAACTTTTAGGATGTATGGTGAGTTTAGACGAGCAAGCTCATCGAATTCACGTCGAAATCGAACAATTTCTTCAGGCGTTGAACTCTTTTTCAGTTGCTTCAGACCCACCCAGCAGTTATACTCATAATCCTTATATCGATAAACTTTTGCATACGCACCTTCACCCTTCAGCTTTAAGGTTGAAACTCGATTAATATTATTTGTGCGAAGTTTGATGTTATTCGCAGGCGTACAGATAGCCGCATACTTTTGAATAACAAGTGGGTGATAGTCGGATGGCACTTCACTACCATCCGACTTTTGAAGAAATTTATCACACGCTACCAACCAGTCTGCATATGTTGGTGCTAGCACATACGCATAGGACGTTCCTGATAAGACCTGTGTGTCCTCATGCCACATTTCAATCCAATCCAGTAGCTCCCGACTTTCAGCGGCGTTGAAGTGACGATTCGTTTCAAACTTGTCGTTCATAAACGACCCTAACCAGTTTAGAGAGTACTGCATTTCAGCTAAGTAGTTACCCATATTTGAATTATGCCAATCACGATACAACTGCACTTCTTGAAGCGGCTCTGTCATATTTTGAAAATAAAGAGAAGCGCGATCCCAATGTACTGATAACATCATTTTTACGTTATTCATAAGTCCCCCACAGTAACACAGTACCATCTTATTTTGCACAGTCGGACAAGAAAAAATTTACTCGCAAATTGCAAGAACAAGTTAGCCACCCCATGGCACGACACCGTGAGATGAACTGTTATCTTTGATGAGTTGAGCTAGCTGGCTACGACTACCTTGGCAGCTCGTCGCTGAGCTCGAGCGCGCTCAGCGACGAAGACTTCCTCGGTCGTCCGATATCTGAGTTGGCGACGAGGGAGGCGGTTGAGCCGATCTTGAGTTTCGGCGACAGCTTGTGGGCTGACAGCGTCTAGGGATTCACCTTTGGGAAAGTCTCGCCGAACCATCTTATTGTGGACCTCGTTGGT
>NZ_BAAFPR010000038.1:0-16129 GCF_042847315.1 Lacticaseibacillus jixiensis | reverse complement strand
TGCCTTGGAACCAAACATTTACCGGTACCGCCCAATCGACCGTCGCTTAAAGCAAAGAGGTCCGCTTCCCTGAATCTGGGAACGGGCCTCTATTGATTTTCAAGACGGTCTGTTATTGGGTGCTTACCGGAAATCCCTCTTGAAACCATATTGACCAATGATAAATACTTCATCTCTTGCAAGCCTTGGTAAAGCCAATTCATCTGTACGCATGAACCCAGCAAGCCAAGATCGAGCACTATTAAGCTTAATGATTGCAATGAATTAAATTTATGCAATGCAACGTAAACAACAGAGAATAATATACAAGTAACGGTTAAAATACTACGAGAGAATACGACAGACGTAAACAATCTATTTTGTCTGTTATTAGTATCCTCATCCTTTGCTAACAAGGCAATTTCTCGGGTGGCTGACATTCCAAAACCGTATTCTATGATAGTTTGTAAGTATCCGAAGATATTAAGCGATATGGAAAATATTCCAAATCCTTCACTACCCAGTATTCTTGTTATGAATGGCAAAGTTAATAGCGGAATTACGGTATTAACAATTTGCAGTCCATACATCCACATCCCGTTCTCAGCAACCTTGCTGTTTGCAAACCGTGTTACAAAGTTTTTTAGCTTGTCCATCCGATCGCTCCAGCCTAAAAATAACAATATTTCAGTTCAAAATGCCCTCAACAGTAGCCGTAAATGAAATGAACGCATGGCTTCCTTACTCACATCATCTGAGGAAAACATAAACGTTTTCCAGAAAGCGCTAAACGATGTTTTATAATCGCGAACATAACCTAGAATTTTTTTATTATCTGTTGAGATCATAAAATTGTTAATCAACAGTTCTTCAGCAACAGTACTATATGAATTGTGCCACCCATTATCCAAAGCCCGCATTCTGGTTCGTATTTTCTTCCAGACAGATTTTCGCTGTTTATCAACGACATTACCCGAATGACTTCGATAGCTAAATCTAGGATTCTCATCGTACACAATACGTCCAAAATCCAGTGCGTATAACATCGTGACTACATCATGCATCGGCAGCGAGGATATGGATGAATCACAAATATGTTCTCGTAAATCCCTTGTCATTACCATAGCACAACCCTGCACCACACCAGAAATAAATAAGCGCTGTAGTGATATACGCGGCTTTTTCTCAAACATCTTCGTCTGAAACACTTTTCCTTTAGCGTCAATAAATCTGCAGTTTGAAAAGTATAAAACATTTTCCTGACACTGAGTTAAAAATTCCACCGATCTGGAAATCTTATCGGCATCCCATACGTCATCTTGATCGCAATACGCAAAGTAATCGGCATTGATGCCCTTACAATGCAAAAGCTCCCAAAATCCTCTCGCAGGTCCGACATTAATTCCCTGGATGACTTTAACTTGCAACCTGGAGTGCTTCGAAAAATTCATCAAAATCTGTACGGTACCGTCTACGCTTCCATCATCCCGGACGATTAATTGTAAGTTCTCATAGTCCTGCTTTTCAATACTATTCAATTGAGCCTCTAAAAACTTTTCCCCATTATATGTGGATAATAGCACTGCTACTCTTCCGTTATGTTCTGTATAGTCGAGGTCCTCGTTCACTTTACTTTCACCTTCTTTTTTAAAATTGCTATGTACTCTTCGTTTAGCTCCTGTACACAGTTTTCAATTTGATATTTTGTAATTGATCTTGCGTTTACAGACACAAACGAAGTTCGGGCATCCTCGCTTAACTTTGTTATTGCTTTTGTCCAAGAACCGAGTGGTGCGTCAAGAGATAAACACTTGACGGTCGATCCTATAACTACCTCTTGCGTTACATTGGTTGACATTATGCATGGCAAACCTGAAATCTGGGCTTCAAGCATTGCAATCGGCAGGCCTTCAAATCTTGACGGAAAAACAAAGCAGTCCATAGCACTATATATTTCTTCAGGAACATCTATTTCACCAAGAAATGTCACACGTGATTCCAATCCCAAATCACTGGCGGTTTGCTTAATATTACTTAGATTTTGGCCACCTCCGACAAGAAGTAAATGCGCATTAGGAATGCTCGGCAAAGTTTGTTTTAACAACTTGAGCAGAAATTTCTGATTTTTTTGAAAATTAAACCATCCGACGTGTCCTAATACCAGTTTTGATTCTAGATTAAGTTTTTTTCGCCACTTAGTCCTAAAATTAACATCGAAAGCAAACTTTGCAACGTCAAAACCATTCCGAATTATAGTAAATGGTCGATTTCCAAACATCCATTCACCAGCCAGTTGGCCACATGCAAATGCATTTGTATATGACCAATTTAACACAGGCTTCATAAGCTTATGAATTTTTACACTAGATCCGAATGAGTTATGACAATGAGCAATTCGTACAGGGATACGATGTAATTTTGCTATTAATAACTCTAACCCGATAGATGAATTACTGCCATGTACATGTACGATATCGAATTTATTTTTTGATAGATATGAGTTAAACTTAAGATAATATTTTTTAGGCTCTGTTTTACGATAAGGGAGTTCAACAATTGTTATCTTGAGATTATGACAAATCTCTAGAAAGTATGCATCAACTTTCTTTCCAACTATGATTGTGATGTCATATAAATCTAAATCTAAATGTGTACAATAATTCATAATCACTGTACTGATCCCATTTTTTTCCAGATTACTTGCAACCATAGCCACCCGAACTTTTTTTTTACCCAATTCCACTCTCAGCACACACCTTCCAAACAAGTTATGAAATATACTGCATTCCTACTATGCAACACTAAGCTGAGAAGAGCTCCGTCAGCTTTGTGCGTAAACGTACAACCCCTGATTTATCAATAAAAATATTTATTTTGATTTTCTGGTTGATTCTAACATTGAGTTCACGATATGAACTAAATTTTCGTTAAATCGTTCATTATTATTCACGATTTCATCTGACATGTTAGAAACTATTCGCTCGTATTGTTGAATATCCTTGCCCAATTCATCTATTTCATCAACTACGATAATATTTTGCTTGCGCTCGGCCACTTGGTTTGCAAAATCAAATTGATGATTGTTAACGTGCTCATCATACTTGGCTTGACGAGGAACGACAATTGGAATCTTGCCAATCTGCAACGGCATGATGAAACTAGACGGCCCACCATGAGTAATTACAATCCGAGCTTCCCGAACATAATCCCACATTTGTTGATAAGTTAGAAATTGCGAACAGTTACATTTTTTCGGATTATACGTACTATAACCCGCTTGAATGATTACTTGTTCTTGAATTGTTCCGTTTTCAACTAACTGATCCATTTTTTTGAGTAAGCGATTAAACGGTTGCTCATGTGTCCCAACTGTTACGAATATCATTGGCTCCTCCAACCTAAAAAATACTTCCTAAATTAATCGCTTTGGGATAGACTTTCTTCATCTCTTCCCACTGAACTATGAACTTATCTGCAATTGGATATACTAGCTTTCCAGTAATAGTCGGTTTATCAATTCGATCAAAGACTTCTACATAAACAAGCTTTGCTCCCAATAATTTACCGATGTAGAAAAACGGCACAGCCACTGCCGCACCAGAGGAAATGATTACGTCAGGCCGTTCTTTCAGCAATACCTTGAATGCTAAGAAAGTATTAATAAGCAAAGCTTTTATATTCCGATTAGTTGGATAATAACAGTAATATTGTCGTTCATCTTGAAGCAGACTACGCGCATCCTCTTTATCAAAAGTCACCCAAAACCGATCTGTATTTCTCCAGAAAGGTTTGAGCATATAAAGATGCGTTAAATGTCCTCCTGATGATCCCACAAGACAAACTTTCATTATTAATACATTTCCTTTCAACATCCAAATTTTCAAATAAGCATCTTTGCCGGGTTATCGACTGAAACTGACCCAAAAATCCTTATTGTTAGACTGCCAATTGCTACAATTTACCGTTAGAGTAGTACGACTAATTAAAAAAAACACCAATGTAGAGTATACCTCATAAATAATCAAGCACAACACGCTGGAATCGGTTACGTATGCTTGAAATATTCTTGTAATGTTCATCATTAATAATTGGCACCTGATTCAGGTGTTGCGGAATTCATACCACAAATTGAAATTTATTATACATACTTTATTTTATACTGCCATCAGTAATTAGATCACGTAGGGAAAACTTTTGGTAACCAATGCTTGGACGAGGTCTTTTATCACAATGTAGCTCATGTTACGCTTTACGCTAGGACTGTACCGCTCTGTTTTAAGATATATCACTCACTATCTCTCGTGAGTAGCGACATTCGCAGCAAGGAAGCGCTCCTTCTGTTCAGCTGTCATCGACTATAGTCGGATTTCACTCAATTAATTTTATGCGGACGTTTACTCTCTAGTAATACAATTTTATAAATCAATATGATTAGAGATCGTTAAGTTTTCATGCAGCTCTATAGTTTGAGCGTTTTTCTATTTTGCAGACTCACTATCGTACATTATCATATCATGGCAACACGTTCAAATAATCCACGCGAAGATCCATGAAATTTTGATTTTTCAATCACCTAAGTCTAGAATCATCCGCAAAATGTGGTAAACTTGTGTAGTTTTACTATACTTATTTGCATTCAGTCTTCAGGAGGGCACATGGACGACGACGTTATCAGCTTGGGCCAGGTATTTCGCACCTTACGCAAGCATCTCATTATGATTATCAGTTTCGGTATTATCGGCTTGGTAGTCGCATTCGGAGTCACAAAATTCGCAATGACACCCAAGTACGACTCATCCGCATTGATTTTGGTCAACCAACGGACCAACCAAGATGCAGGTCAGCAGTATAACCAAGTCCAAACCGACTTACAGATGATCAACACATATAAAGATATTATCACGCAACCGGTTATCCTCGATCAGGCCGCTAAGGACTTGAACAAATCTGGTAAGTTTGCTGGCTCTGCCAACGACTTGGCGAAGTCATTAACAATCTCTAACAACGAGAACTCACAGGTGGTTAAGGTTACTGCTGAAGCCACTTCGCCATACATCGCCCGCGACATTGCTAACGCGGTAACCAACGTGTTCAAAGCCAAGATCACTAAGATCATGGCCAACGCTAAGAACGTATCCATCATTTCCGATGCCAAGCTTTCGAAGGGTCAGGTCTCTCCACGACCAATGATTAATATGGCAGTTGGCCTGTTAGCGGGTCTTGTAATTGGTATTTTGCTTGCCTTTATCCGTGAGCTCACCGACACCACGGTCAAGGATCCAGTCTTTCTCACTGATACCGTTGGCTTGCCTGTCTTGGGTTCAATTTCAATTATTGACGACAAGGATATGAAGTTCGGACAAGCACGCGCCGCCGATGCTTTACCGCGTCGTCGTGGTGTGGATGGAGGGGTACGCTAATGGCTTGGTTTAAACGTAAGAAACGGGACCTCGATGATATTTCCATGCATAAAGGGATCAGTTTGATTACTGACTATGCACCAAAGTCACATATTTCTGAACAATTCCGCACTTTGCGGACAAACATTTTGTACTCAGATGCCGATAAGCAATTGAAGACCTTAGTATTCACCTCCAGTGGCGCTTCTGAAGGGAAGTCAACGGTGTCAGGTAATGTTGCCGTCACTTTCGCCAACCAAGGCCTACGCACGCTTCTGGTGGATGCTGACACGCGGCGGCCGACAGTTCATGCTACTTTCTCGTTAACCAACGAGAAAGGACTAGTCAATCTGTTGACGACCAAGGAAAACCTGGATCTCGCTGACTTTATCGTGCCCACTTCTATCGACCACCTAAGCGTCTTACCAACCGGTCCCCTGCCTCCCAACCCATCAGAACTGTTGAGTTCTAAGCGGATGGAGCGGTTGATTGAAACCTTGGCCAAGAACTTCGACATGGTGATTTTCGATGTACCACCGTTGGATTCTGTCACTGATGCACAGATTTTGGCTTCTAAGGTCGATGCAACGATTCTCGTTGTGCCTTACGGGATCGCTCAGAAAGGTGCTGTATTGGCTGCTAAAGAGATGCTGGAGAAAGTTGATGCCAACATCATTGGCGTCGTGCAGAACCGCATCCCGCAAGAAGCTGGCGGCTACTATGGGTATTACTACTATGGCGGCTACTATGGCAAGGATAACGATCAGAAAGCTTAAACATTCTGTAGCAAGACATGCCACCCCTACTGAGGTCGCATGTCTTGCTTTTTTGATGCAAACAAATAGGGGCTCCGGTGCGCTTATCGCGTTCCGAAGCCCCTATTGCTTTAGATTTTCGTATACAATCCTTTGAAATCATAACTCATATCAACATTTAATCCCTTGTAGTTGCTGGTAAACTGCCAGGTGCCGACGTTATCCACGCCTGGCTTGTCGGCTTGATACCGCGCGATCCACAAGTTCTTGGCGATCAAGGTTTTAGGATTGATGCGGCTGGACCAGATCCAGCTGGCCATGGTATAGAGATCCACCTTCGGATAGCCGCTGGCCTTGAGCTGCTCCAAGAAGGAGTTGGTCAGTCCAGTCAACCCGCCGCTTGGCAGCGTGCTGGCTTCCACGTCGGCGACTAAGACGCTGGTTTTGTCCAGGCCAAAGCTTTTGGCGGTGTTGGCGAAGTATTTCGCCTCGGCTTTGGCTTGGGCGGTGTTTTGAAAGTGCGCGAAGTGGTAGGCGTGAACGTGTAAGCCGGCTTTCCAGGCGCGTCTGATTTGGTTGTAGGCTTTGGGGTTGGTGTAGTTGGTGCTTTCGGTGAGTTTGACGATGACAGCTTTGACGCCGAGGCCGGCCAGTTGGTTGAAGAATGCTTGGGTGTCGGGGTTCCAACCGGAAACGTCGGCGACGAGTTGATAATTAGCCATGGCTGGCCTCCTTTGCGAGATGGTCTTTGATGGAGTTGGTGAGTGCCGTGATGTCGATGCTCAGCTGGTCAAGCTTCTTCTCGATGTGCAAGACTAGCAATACGGCGATGATACCACCGATGGCTTGGTCAAGTACACCTGAGATCATTTGTGCATCCATGGTGCTTCCCTTCTTTCAATCACCCGCTATGCCCTCGACTGAATGTCAGCCCTCGCGACCTGCCCGCGAGTGTGATTGGTGAATGGTTGAGAACCGTTGGTGCAGCGGCTATGCGAGAACGGCCATGATTTCGCTAAGATTAGTTGCGCTGCTCAACGGCTGTGGTCTTCGTCGGGCTGCGCTGCCCAACGCGGCCGGATATAAGTCGTGACGCCGCTTGGGCCAAGACCGCCTAAACGTCATCCCGCCTTATATCAACCGCTAAGACCGGGCAGCTCCGCTCTGGTTTCTAGCGTCGAGTTGCGTGGCGCAACGCGGGTGCAGTTAGCTACGCCATCGAACTCGAGTCAAAGAGCGCCTCAAGCCCGATAGCTAGGCTAACTGACCCGCTAAGAACGCGCCACTCCGCTCTGGGGTTTCTAGCGTTGGACGATTGGTGTCGAATCACTAGTGGTAACAACAAGGCTTTGCGGGACCAGGTAGTAAACCAGGCCGTTGGCGCCGAAGCCGTTGACTGCAGAGATGCCATCGAGTAAGGCGTTGGCTTGTTCAGCGGAAACGTCTGGCTTGATGTTGCGGATGGTGAGCCGCTTCGTGCTGCCGTCGTTGGCAGTGAAGCTGGCGATTGCATTATAGGTTGCCATGATGCTGTGCTCCTTTCTTGACGAAGTCCGACTAGGCGAATTTTAAACCGAATTTTGATTCAGGATCAGTTCACCACGTCTAAGACAATGGTGATCGATGCACTGACCGGTTGTTCTTGGGTGAAGTCTAAGATCAACTGGATGATGCGCTCAATCTGCGAGTCGTCGACGTCATAGATGAGATTGGCGAAGTTGCGCGAATTCTCATTGGTGCCGTCAGTGGAGATGATGTTGAGCCGTTGACTCTTTAGCATCCGTGCCATGATCTGCGTCCTCCTTTCCTAGAGTTGCAGGCGCAAGTGCCGCCTGCAATGTATGGGGTCAGATTATGAAGTGATTTTGGTGATTTTCTGCACAGCACGGATGTAGCAAGCGATTACAATATTGTTAACGGCTGTTGGGTGACGGCCGGATGCGACGAAACTCCTTTCACAGGTTCCCTTGCGGCGTTTCTTTCCCCAGACAGCCGCGAGGGATTTTTTGTACCCAGAGCGGAGCAGCCCGGTTTTAGCGGTGGAGATAAGGCGGGATGGCAGTTGGGCGTTCTTTGCCCAATTGACGTCACGACTTATCTCACGCCGCGTTGGGCTGCGCAGCTCGACGATACCAGTGCGAAGTGGCGCGCTTTTAGCGGGTCAATTAGCCTAGCTCTCGTACTTGAAGCGTATTTTGCTTCGAGTGCATGGGCGTAGCTAATTGCGCCCGCGTTGCGCCACGCAGCTCGACGATCAGAGCGAAAGCCTTTGTGTTCGACTCTCTTCTCAAGCACAACGATATAATATAACTCGGCAAATGTTGGGTACAGCAATTACGCAAACCCGCACCACACATGACGTGAACTGCCTTGCGCGGCGCGAATTTACGATTTTTACATTTCAGTTGCTTGCCTGGTGCGGATTTGAACTTTAGTCACTCATTTGTAAAAGTTTCGTCAGGGTCTACCCCCCTTAACCGCAGACTCTTGTTGGAGAGATGGTGCACATACCGCTCATGATGGATCCATAGCTTGCCAATTGTGGGGTTCTTGATTTGTGGCTGTTTCAATTCGGGGAGAAATTTGACGTGGTCATAGTCTGACGAAATCGGTTGGCCGAGTTCGGCCATTAAGGTCTTGTACTTCGATTGGCTGTACGGCATCAGCGCGTCTTGCAAGCGATCGGCGAAGACTGCGATTTTCAGCCACTTGTCAAGCTGTTGGGTGGTCGCCAACTCGGTGATGGTTCCTTGCACATCGGGGTGCCCACGCAAATAAAAGTATAATTTGGTGTGTGCCTCGTTGCAGCCGGTTAGGCGAATGGTCGGATGGGCGAAATAAAGCGGTTCGCGGGCACCAGGATTTGGTGACCACCATGCACGTGCTTGCGACACGATCACTTGTGGCAGCTTGCCAGTTAACCCGGCTTGCTTCGCACACATCTCTCGCACTGGAGCCAGCCACTGCTCATTGTCATACCAAGCATAACGATAGTGGTTCATCACGGTTTGGATGCTGTCGGTACATGCGCACCAGCCAATATTCCCGACTAAGAGCAGGGACTTGATGGTTCCAGTTGAGTTGGCCGAACCTAGCGCTGCGATGACGCGCGGATCCGTTTGCGGCGGGGGCATTTTACGTGAACCCAGGTGCTTAGTGTCCAGTGTCAGCCAGTCGGTGCCTGATTCAATTATCATATTTATCACATCCTTTATCATAATTTTATTAAAGGATGTGAAATTTCCCAAAGAATTAGCCAAACGCCCGTTCTGACGGGCCTGGTAAGCCCTGCTGTCAAGCATTTCAGCGCATAAAAAATCCGCCATCACGATTTATTGCTCGTAATGGCGGAATATTTTAGAATGATAAATTTTAATTTTCGTTAATTCAGGAGGTTCTTGGCGCGCTTAGGGACTTGCGCTTGATCGACAGCTTGCCAAGACGTCACGCCGCGGTGGCGGTTGTACACCAGCTTCAAATACGCATGCATGCGCAGCGGACGGGACTTGTTGCCGTTAAACACCAGCGTTTTGCGGTGGCCGGCATCATCATAGGCGGCTTGGTTGTAGCGAAAGTCGATGTAGACGTTGCCTTTGTTGTCTTGCGGGGCGATTTTGGTGCCAGTGGTGGTGATCTTGGTGTAATAAGTCGTGCCGCTATAGTATTCGTGTTGATACCAGCCGATACCTCCGGCCACTAGCGCGATCAACACAACAAAGCCGATCAGGATCTTTTTCACAGGATTCACCCCTTCTTTGTGCTTGGTACCGCAACGGCGCAGTGATAACTTTTGTCCCCGCCTGGCAGCTTGGCGGTGGCGTATTCCCAATACGCAGCGGCTTTAGGCCTTTTGTCTGTGATGGCGTAGGTGGCGACAGTTGGCAGATATTGGTGCAAGTCGGCTAAGACACTTGGTGTGGCCATCACCACCACGCCATTGCTGTAGCGCGCATTCAATAACTTGATAAATTGTTGCAAGCGGGCGGCGAGCGTTTGGGCTGCTGGTGGGTCTTCGTAGTAAGTGACGTAAATGCCGATGGGCAAGGTGCCAACGTCTTGGCCAACGTGGTTGCTGAAGTTGGCGACTTGTTGAGCTGGCGTGGATTCGAAGCTGAAGTAATGATAGACGCCGCGCTTGAGATCTGCAGCGCGCGAGTAATTGGTGGTGTAATCGTCATCAACAAAGCTCGCCCCTTGAGTCGCTTTAATGTAGACGAAGCTGACTTTGCGCTGAGCCAACTCGGTGGCATCAATGGCGCCGAAGCTTTGATCCACGCGCACGCCAAGCTCAGGATAACGTCTGGCGCTCGGGCGCGGATTGCGGTGCAGCCACCACCAGCCAGTGACTGCGGCGGCAAGCATGACCACGGCAACAATCATGGCGATAATGATTCGACGCCGCTTGGTATAGGTATTGGAATAAATCGGCCGCTTGCGGCGCATGACGCACTCTCCTTTCATGGTGTGTGTACATTCTACCGCATCCCGCCGCCGAAAACACTGGTCTAACAGCATTGTTAGACGAAGCGCTGCCAACTGTCTAAAGTCGCAGCTAGTGTCTAAACCTCGCATGGCGCAAGGCTTCGTCAATGCGAGGCCTTGGCGTTACGTGACACTTCTGTCACCTGCAAATCAGACTTTAGGCTGAGGTCTTGGTAGCGCATTCGATTAAGATTGTCTTAATCTCACAAAGCGCTTATGATGAGTAGTGAAGGAGTGAGCTAAATGCTAGACGACCGCTTGATCAACACCCGTTTCACCTTGCAGACGGCGCCGACTGGGACGGTGGTGCTGTACGGGATCCATTACCATTATCGCGTCGCCGACGACAGCAAGCCAGGTGATGTGGTGGTGGTCACCGCCGCCGCGCCACTGGGCTTGACCGTGCGCAATCTGCGTTCTGTGATGAAGTATTAGACAATTACTTACTTAGCTTCGCAGCCCAACGCGATTGCGTGTAAGCTGCTGCGCTCTGTTTACTTGAGGAGGAATATTTATGGCAGGAATTATTATTGGTATCGTGGTCGTCCTGGTTTTATTGGGACTAGCCGTGATCATTTTTACCAGTGTGGCGATCATTCATACCGGGGAAGTTGGGATCGTGGAACGTTTGGGGAAATATGTCCAAACCTTGGAACCTGGCTTTCATGTGGTGCCGCCGCTGATTTATCGCATCACCGAAATCGTCAACATGAAGCAGATCCCGTTGAAAGTTGACGAACAAGAAGTCATCACCAAAGATAACGTTGTGGTGCGGATCTCGGAAACTTTGAAGTATCACATCACCGACGTTAACGCTTATGTTTATCAGAACAAAGACTCAGTGCTGTCCATGGTGCAAGATACGCGGGCGAACTTGCGCGGGATCATCGGTAACATGGACTTGAACGATGTGCTTAATGGTACCGAAACAATCAACCAGACCCTTTTTTCACAAATCGCTGAAACTACGGCCGGTTATGGGTTGAATGTCGATCGGGTCAACATCGACTCGATCCAAGTGGACACCACCATTCAAGAATCCATGAACAAGCTGCTGCGGGCCAGCCGTGAGAAGGAAGCCAACATCATGGAAGCGGAAGGCCACAAGCAAGCGGCCATCGCCAAGGCCGAAGGTGAGAAACAGGCCTCGATCTTGGAAGCCGAAGCCAACCGCCAAACCCAGATCTTGCAAGCGCAAGGCCGCGCCGAATCCCAGCGCCTGTTTGCCGCCGCGGTCAAAGACCAAATCGATTCGATCAACGCCGGCTTGGTCAACAACGGCGACTTGTACTTGAAGTATAAGAACGTCGAAGCCTTGGAAGAATTGGCCAAAGGCAACAGCAACACCGTCGTTCTGCCAAGCACCGCGGTGGATTCACTGGGCCAGATTCCAGCCATCGGCCAAGTGCTTAACGCGACCAAAGAGAAGAAGTAATGTGCACGCGGCGCCATCCCCTTGTATGAGGCGGTGGCGCCGCGTTGTTGCAGAGTAGGTACTTGTATTGTTTTTACTGACATGATAGGATTTTTGTATGGAAAAGCATCGCGGCTGCAACCGTGATGCCCCGCAGAAGTCAAGAAGTTGGCACCTGCCTTGTTAATCTACTTTAGCGCTTAAAACGCCGCAGTAAACTTTTCCAGAAATTCAGGATACTGCGGCGTTTGCTTTACGCTTTTTTCGTCGACTTCGACGAATCCACCGCAACAACACAGCATCAACCTATACTTGTATTATTTCAGCCAGCATGATACGATTTTTGTATAGAAAAAGCATCACGGCTGCAACCGTGATGCCCCGCAGAAGTCAAGAAGTTGGCGCCTGCCTTGATAATCTACTTTAGCGTAAACTACGCCGCAGTAAACTCTCGAAAAGTTTTTGTTACTGCGGCGTTTGCTTTACGCTTTTTTCGTCTTATCTGACGAATCTGCGTCAGCCTGCTTGGCTTCTGTTCGCAACTGTTTGATCGAAACGAATAACGTTACGATCAGTTGCACAAACTCCAATACAGGCTTTGCATGCGAGATCAGGACTTCGACAAGACCCCACCACGCTGGCAAACGACTGTCCTCCTTTCTCCCGGTATCGTCGAACCATAGATCATTCCATGGGCATCGACCCCCTTTTCAAATCAAGGCAGGCACCGCGTATCTAAACTTCTGCTTCGTTTATTGTGCCAGAAAACATGTCTTGCGTCGACTAGAAGTGCAAAAAATAATAATTATACAATCTGAATTATGATTGATTATATCCTGTAATCGACATTGTACAATCGATAACCTTCTAATCCATCTTTATCGATGTGTTAGAAAGTTGCAATCAGAATGTCTCCCTGCACCAATATAGTTTTCGTACACCGAGCAACTAATGATGCTAATTCGTACGAGGTAGGACAGGCGTTGCGGAGGCGCGCGGGGCAAGCGTCGGTCAGGCCGTGAAACGATCAGCACCACAAGCCAAGCGGGTTGTGCTTGGCTTGTGGTGCTGATCGCGGCAATTTCAGAGACAGGAGGTGAGCAAAGCGAACCTGGCTCTGAAATTAGGTGGAAAACACGCGCACTTGGCGTGGTTGGAACCGGCCGCACCGCCTGCGCCGACGCTTGCACCGCGCGCCGCAGCAACGCCTGTCCGGGCCCGCCCTGGATAATAAAAAAGCTCGGCTCTCGCAAGATACGAAAGCCGAGCCATTTTTTATTGCTTATGCGAATTCACTAACATCCCCCACCGGATAGCGGGTGGAGCGGACTTCTTCTTTGTCGGCGGCAGGCTTGCCAATGGCAATGGCCATTACCGGCACATAACGCTCTGGATCCAAGCCGAACAACCCAGCGGCTTGCTTGCCATCATAGCCGGCAATCGGGTTGGCTTCATAGCCATGCGCGCGAGCAGCCAGCATCAACTGCATCGAAGCCAAGCTGGCATCGACTGTAGCATCTGAAACCAGCATTGCGCGATCGGCGTGCTCATACAGCGGCAAGAAAGTCTTCAAGACTTCATCAAGCTTCTCTTGAGTGATCTGGCCGTTTTCAAAGGCCTTCTGCCACAGATTGCGGTAGGACTTGAAAGCCAAGGTGTCGCCGAAGACTTGCACCATCGCGCTGCAAGTTTCCAGCTGCGGCGTATTGAACTTCATGAAGTACTTGCGCAGCTTGTCCTTGCCTTCAGGGGTGTCAACGATCACAAAGTGCCACGCCTGCAAGTTGCAAGCAGACGGCGCGGTGATCGCTTCTTGGATCATCGCCTGCAGTTCTTCCCGCAGGATCTTCACCGTCGGGTCAAAATTACGCGTAGACGCGCGCTTAAGCATCACATCTGAGAAATCATTATTCACGAAAGTCATTGCCAAGCTTCCTTTCTGACGCAACAACGGCGCCTCGTGAGGCGCCGCGTTGAACGCTGTGCACATTTTCACTTACACCATTAGTGTATTCGCTTCCATCAATTTTGTAAAGCGGGATCGCTGTGGCGTGAGGCGTAAGCCAGCGCCACTTGCGCAATGCGCCCTGGGGTATGCTCAGCAGATTTTAAGAACAGCGCTTCGCTTAAGCGGTCGGCATAGCGTAACAAGTTCACTAACCCCACCACCACTGCGATCAAAGCGCCGATGATCAAGCCCAATCCATAGAAGTGAATGCCCAGCGGCAAGCCGGCTAAAGTCGCCACGATCACCGTTAAGCCAAACAACCCGCCGGTGATGGCTGCGCCGCGTTGATCGTCAAGGTACAGTTGCAATAACAACACCACCAAGACGAAAGAATTCAAGCAAGCGCCCACGATCACCAGCTGCAGCACCGACGTTTCCAGCGTGAAATACAAGTTACGCGAGCTTTGGATGCCGACAAACACCACGGCGATCACAGTGATGATTGCTTGGGTGCGAATGATGCGGATCAATTCCTGCACCAACACTCCGCGCAGCTTCACTTGCGACGATTCAATGGCATCAAGCGTGCCGCCGTTGTTGATTTGGCTCATCAAGCGCCGATAATACGGGAAGAAGCGCGTTTCGATGGCCACAAACAACAACATATACACCGGCGTGATCAACAAGTAGCCAAAGAACGTTGCCGTGTCATACATCATGTTCACTTGGAAGATCCCGCCGAGGCTTTGCCCAGCCGCCAGCCAATAAATCAAGTTCGCCGACCACAAGCCTAACGCATAACCAGTCGAGGCGATCATTAATGGCTTATGCGCATCGATGGCCAACAACAAGTCATATTGATGCGCGCGCGAGCCGATCGGCAATTTCTTCAACAAGCGGGACACTAAGCCTAAGTCAGCCACGACCAGTCCTAGCGCAAAGCACAACACCATGGTTAACATTACGCCATGCTGCCCAGCCAGCCACCATTGCTGAAAGCCGCACACCATCACCGAGCCGATCGCCACTGCCATCCCCGCTGCCAACCAGCCAAGAGATGCGCTGCGCGAGTCGACCATCGCGGCAAACAGATTCAGCGAAAACAAGCTGATCGTCGCCGCTAACGTCACAAACATCGCCAAGGCAATCGCCGCACTGGGTTGAAACAGCAACCAATACGCACCTGCTGCCACTACCGCCAAAGCCAGCTGGATTTTCAACCAACCCAGCATGGCCGGCATCAGGCGGTCGGCTCTTCTGGCATATAATTCATCTGAGGCAAAGCGCGCGGCGACGAATTGGCCCAAAGCGTTGATCATTTGGCCGAAAATGAAGCAATACGCCACCGCCGTGGCAAAGAGGTTCGCAGTGGTGGGACTGATCCATTCGGTGGCTAGAAACACCCCGCGGATCAACAACATGCTGGCCAACAACACCAGCCACGCGCCGGCGCCTGCGATCAAGGCAAAGCCATAAGCCCCGGCGCGCTTGGTCAAGTTCTCTGGTTTAAACAAGCGGTCAAGCTTGGTTTCGAGGTTAAGCCCCGCCATTGATAACACGTCCTTTCGCATACTTGGCCGCATAAGCTTGGGCGACCGTGTCCAGTTGATAATAACGCCGCGCCCGGCGCGCACCGTTTTGGCCCATGAGCTTCATCGCTTCTGGGTGGCGATAATACCACGCCAAATGCGCGGCGATGGCGCTGGGATCGACTGGCCGCACCACAAAGCCTGCTTGGCCAAAGTCGTCGCTTGCCCCATACAACAACTCGCGACACGCGCCGACATCAGTACATACCCAAGGAATCCCGGCGGCCATGCCTTCTAACACCGCCAGCGGCTGGCCTTCGGAGATGCTGGATAACACCAACACGTCAAGTTTCGGCAGCCAGTCTTTGATGTTGACTTGGCCTAACACATGCACCTGTGCTTCAATGCCCAATTCTTTGATCAAGGCTTGGCATTCTGCCGCATATGCCGGATCTTCGTCCACCGTGCCCATTAAATAGCATGCATACGGGATCTTCGTAAGCACCCAACCAAATGACGTCTGGAATTCAAAAAGCCCGGCAGCCGAGAAAATCTACTTTCTCGGATACCGGGCATTGTTGGTTTTCTTGTCTAGCTTTCCTGGTGCCAATTCCACGGCAAAT
>NZ_BAAFPR010000037.1:0-17291 GCF_042847315.1 Lacticaseibacillus jixiensis | reverse complement strand
GCGGACTCGAAGTCCCTGAGGCTGTGATCGATCTTAGCTTCATCTTCAGTGTAACGGACAAAAAGAAAGTTCCGGTAAGAATCGAGGTAAAACCTCAATTCCCACCGGAACTAATCTTAGATTGTTTAGCGTTGCTTCATCACCACGTCTCGATACTCGCCTGGAGACATGTTGAGCTGCTTCTTAAACGTCTTGAAGAAGTAACTGACAGTTTGATAACCGACACGCTGTCCGATTTCGTTGACATCATCATTGGACTCTTCCAACAAATGGATCGCTTGATTGATGCGATAGTCATTGAGAAACTGCGCCACGGTTTGGCCGGTTTCTTTCTTGAACTGTTGGCCCAGATACACAGCACTCAGGTGCAGTTGCGCGGCAATTTCACCTAACGTCATGGGCTGATCATAGCGCTCATGGATGATTTGCATCACCGCAGCAACTGAACGTGAATAGCGCTGTTGGCCGGCTTGTTGCATGGCTTCTGCCGCGTCGAGCAAGACCAAGATCAAATCGTTGACGGTCTTGGCGGCATTGATGCTGCCTAAATTCGATGACGTCAAAGCGTAATCAGGATGCAGCGCGCGCAGGCTCAACAAGATGATCATCGCCACTTGCCGCGTCAACTCAACAGACGCGTCGCGCTGCTCCAGCTTTGCAAACTCAGCTGCCAGCCAATCAGCTAATGCTTGCCCGTGTAAATGCCGAATTTCGTGCTTGATGGTTTCAATCGTCGGCATGGTATCTGGTCTGGGCACTGGCTCATCATCTGGCAAAATGACTAACCCATTGACCGAGGCGAAGAAATAGCGCCGATTGATCGCCCACTGAATGCGTTGATAAGCCTCAGCCATGGCATCTAATGTGGCAATTGCCGCACTGACGATCACTGGGCGATGCAGCGGTCCGGCTTGAAGCGGCAAGTTCTGAATAAACTGACGCAAGCGCACGCCAGCGCCTTGAAACACCACGATCACATCACGATTCTCAACGAAATACCCGCGCATGCCTGCTGCCGTATCTAACGCCGCTAACAGCGCTTGGCGCTGCAGCGGATTCAAGATCGCCACCAAATGCAGCGGCTGCTCTTGCAAGCGAGTTGGCACCAATTTGACCAGCGCCCGCTTGGCCAGTTCGCTATCGTGGCTGGTCACCAGCTCACGAGCCAAGACTTGATGCGCCAAGCGGGCATCTTGATGATAGGCCTCGGCTTGCAGCAAGCGCTGCAAGGCCGTTTGCACAGTTGCTTCAAGTTCATCAGGGTCGATAGGTTTGCGCAAATAATTGACCGCACTTTGCGCCACCCCTGCTTTGACATAATCAAAATCATCATAACCGGATAACACGATGATCTGCATCTGCGGCTGCAACTGCCGCGCCGCCGCCAGAAACTCCGGTCCAGGCAGATGCGGCATGTTCATATCAGACAATAAGATATCGATCCGATGCGTTTGTAGATACGCCAATGCCGCTAACGGATCTTGTTCTGTGCGACTGATCTCTAAGCCTAATTTTCCCCAAGCGATCAGCTTGGGCAAGCCGCGCAAGATCATATACTCATCATCAACTGCTAGTACCTGCTTCATCTTCACTACCCCTTTCAGCAAAGGTCAAGACAACAGTTGTTCCCCCCATTTCATTGCTTTGCAGCCGCATGTGAAAGCTGCTCCCATAATAGTTTGCCAAGCGGGCATACACATTCTGCAAACCGATCGACTGACTTTGCTGTTCAGCCAATGGTTCGACCATTCTCAAATTCAAACGCGCCAATTCTTGTTTGGACATGGCCTTGCCGTTATCGCGGATCAAGATGCGAATCTGTCCACCAAGGCGTTGTGCCTTGATCGAAATCACATTATCCATCCGCGCAAAGTCGACGCCATGCTTGAAGTAATTCTCCACGATAGGCTGCAGGCTGAATTTCGGCGTCGAGATGCGATTCAAACTCGGCTCGATCATGACTTGATACGCCAATCGATCCGGGAATCTAACCTGATACAAATAGATGTATTTCTCAACGAATGACAATTCTTGCGCCATTGTTGCCGTTGCGGCCATATCTGTGTTGTTTCTCAGCAGTGAAGCAAACGTGTACACGACTTTTGCCAATTCAGGCTGGTCAGCATCCAGCGCCGCCATGCGAATGTATTCCAAGGTATTGGACATGAAGTGGGGATTGATTTGGGCCCGCAGCGCCAACATGTTGGCCCGCTGCTGCGCGACTTGCAGTTTATAAATCACCGAAATCGATTGATCGATATCTTCCAGCATCGTGTTCACGCCGCTGGCCAACTCGCCTAAGTCTGAATGCGGACTGACGATTGGGACCCGCGCTTGCATATCTCCTGCAGAAACCTGCCGTACTGTTACCAAGATCTGCCCCAATTGCCGCTGATAGCGCCTGAAAGTGATCCGCAAGCTCACTTCCAACAACATCATCACCAATAACCCCAACACAATGATCGGCAAGGCGCGGCGGATCAACACAGCTCGGAAATTCAGCGCATTAGTGGCCACGATCATCTGATACTCATTAGGCAGCTGCAAAGTCGATACCTGATAACCCCTCAGCCGCTCTAAGCGCTGCTGATCAAACGCGCGGCGCACGGCACGCTTCTCGCCAAGCCCCACCGAGCGATCCCCCAGCTGATTTAACAGCGTGCCGCGATCGTTCACCACCAAGATCTGCATGTGGGCGCGCGTTTGAATATCTGCCAATTGTGCTTTAAGTACTGCCGGATCAAAGACGATCCCCACCGTTCCTGAGTTCTCCTGGGGAAAATTATAGTCGATCACCGGCGCGATAAAATCTTGTTTGCCCACCAACGGCTTGGGCAATATCCGGCCTGAACGCTGTTGATGTGTGGCGGCATAATGCGTGTGAGAATTATTCTGCAACACCAGCTCCAAGCGCTTGATTTCTGGATGCTGGGACAGAAACGAGGCCGAATCTTGCGGCCAGCTATAGTAACGGCCGCTTCTGTCTGCCGATTCAAGTGTGTAGTTGGCATAATCTGGGACAGATAACGAGAAATACGCGGTGATACTGGTCACTTTGCTCGGATCTGACGCCAGATTGCTGGCAAAATCGTTGGTGATCTCTTGATATTGCAACAGCTTGCTGGTGATTCGCTGGCGCGCGTAAGTACGGGCTTGATCAACTTGACTGGTAAAGCTGTTGATCGCCACGATCGTCGCCACCACCGTGACGCTGATCACCATGATCCCTAAGATCACCATATACAGCTGCAATAAGCGCTGAAGATTCGAAGGTCGCGGCAACACCTTCGCCCAAGCGCGGTTACGCCAGTTGCGCATCGATTTGTGCATACCAGTGCTGCGAGCTTAGATGCGTCCAAATCACCGCTGCCGCAACGCTGACAAATGGAATCAGCCCTGGTATTTTCACCGTGATCATAACGATCGCCAAAAGCCCCATCACAAACACCAATAACTGCATGAAATTGTGAAAGAACTGCCCGACTGCCAGCTTGATGGCTAATTTAAGCTGCACCTCATAGTGACTTTCCAGCGCTAAAGTAAACAGTCCGGCGACGATCGTCAATAAAATGGCAAATATAATGATGAACTGAATGAACACCACAAAGCCCCAAGGCAATTGAGTACTAAGATACAAACTGTAACTCAACAACGCCGCCAAAGCACCGAACAACCAGAAATGCCCATTAGCCAAGCGGAAATACTGTTTAAACAGCTGCCAAGCTTCTGCCATGTGATAATCACCAAATGTCCACTCATGGGCGGCAAACAATTCGCTGATCACCCTTAAAGCCGGCCCGATCCCCAACACCACCAAGCCCAGCAGCGTGTACAGCCAAAACATCAGATTCAAGATCAAGATCACGAATACTTTCGTGAAGAATTGATTGATCCCCCGTCCCAACACCATGATCCCCTCCTTTCGAACAATATACCCACCGCAAACATTCTATCAGATAATACAAGCGCTTACAATCTAGTTTTATCACTATCCAAGGTGTTAAGTATTTCACATGTTCTGCGAAATCGCGCTGGCAGTAATAATTTGAATATAGCGGCCGCGGCCAGTTTCACCATTGGTGTATTTATCCATTAACAAGGCTGGCGCTTGCAGTTCTTCAAGCGGATCGCGGCCGGCCAACCACTCATCCAGCCGCCACAGCGTGGTATCGACGCGGCCGATCAACCCATTCAAGCGCAGATCCATGATTTCATACCCTTCACCGCGCCGTTCATGATGCCATAATGCACGAAAGTCGCTGATCGTGATCAGCAAAGCTGCGCGCAACGCCTGTAAGGCCGCTTTGATCACCGGCACTTGCGGTTTCCCTGACGCCGGCAATAAGCGCAATTGCTGCAAAGCAGCGGCCTTAAGGCTCAAGGTATGGGCCAAGTGCTGGTAATACTTAAACATGGCTTGATCCGGCCCTGGTGTTGCAGCAGATGCCGCCAAGTCTTGTGCTAACTGCTGATAATGCGCCACTAGGTCATGGCCTTGCAGATTCACCGCGTAACGCTGCAAAAGCAAGTCCTCATACAACAAGATCTTGCCTGGATTATCCAGCGTCAGGTTAGGGGCCTTGGCAAGCAAATTCTCGAAGCGATCCAAATGCATAAATGCTTGATAATCCCGTCTTTGCATCAAAGCAAATTGCTGGGCGGCCCAAGCGTTTGACACAGTTTCGTGATACTGATACTCAACAAAAGTTTGGATCCCCAACCAAGCGGATTCAAATGGTGCCTCGCAACCATCATCCCCCCACATTGTCGTTACCACCTGGCGGACCTTTGCGCGATTAGCCGCAGCCATCCCGGCTTTAAGCGTGGCTTGCATCGTTTTCTGACCTGGGGCAAGACCGCTCCAAGACCAGATGCCGCTGGCAAAAATCAACGGTTTATTTAATTTAGCATGCAAGGCAAACATCTGATCATACGGGGCTTCTTGGGCATGATAATAGTCCCAGTAAACTTGCGTGACAGCTGGAATCGAAGCCACCAAAGCATCTGAGAACGTCGTATCAGGGTCATATAAGCGGTGTTGTTTGCTGGCAATTTGAAACCACATGTCGCTCCACATCGCCGGCTTTAACCCCAATTCTTCACACAATGCCATCACAGTATGCAAATGGGCGATCATCAAGTCTGCTTGCGGGATCAAGCCGCGATCACGCAACAGCTGGCCGCGGCCCAAGTTATAAGCCTCATCCATGCCAATATGGATCTTCTTGGTCAGAAACGGTGCGCTGGCCGCTTGCAGCACCTGACGCAAGAAGGCCGTGGTTTCAGGCTTTTGGACGTATAAACAGTCTGGCGCATCCATCACCTTCTCAAAAGCCTGCCACTTAAAGAGGTTGCGCAAATGCGCTAACGTTTGGATCGCCGGCACCAAGGTGATGCCCACCGCGTCTGCCGCCAAAGCCATTTCGTGCAGTTCAACTTGACGATAGCGCCCACGCTGCCGGCCAAAATACGGCAACCCTGGTACCTCAAAGCAATCTTCCAGATACAACCAGACTTCGGTGTACCCCAAACTCGCCAGGCGGGTGAAGATCTTGTTGCACGTTTCTGGCTTTAATACTGCATTGCGGGCCACATCTATCATTAGCCCAACGGTGTCAAAACGCGAAGCTTCTGTGTAATCAAATTGCGTTTCAGTTCTTGCATGGCCCAACCATAACGTTAATGCCCGCATTAAGTCACTCACTGTATGATAAGTGATCCGGCCAATCTTGTCTGTTCGCACAACGCGCAAGCCAGGCGTTGGTTGGCTGCTGATTTGCACGGTGACTTGAGCTTCGATCGGCGGTTGTAATGCGATCACTTGTGCAGCCCCTGCGGCATGCGCTTGGGGCAGTCCTTGCCAGGTTATTGTCATGAGTTATCCCCTTTCAAATTGATTTGCCAGCCATATGACATCACGCACTGACCAATTTTGCCTGCTGAACAAGTGCCATAATGGCTTGTGCTTGGGGCAATATCGTTTCTAACACGGCACGGTAGCCGCAGAAGCGATTAGACTTGGCCACGTACATCGCATCTTTCATCCGCTTGCAGCCACCACAACACATGCGCTTAAACGGACAAGCTGCACAATATTGCGGCAAAACCCGAGGCGTGCCGCTTAGCCATTGCATCGCTTGCGGTTGTTCAAACAAGGCCTTCAGCGTCATTTCCGTGATATTGCCTAAGCGATATTCATCTAAGGCAAAGAAATCGCAAGGAAATACGGTGCCGTCTGCTTCGATCACATATTGGATCTGGCATTTGCCAGTCAAGCCACAGGCAT
The DNA here is from genome assembly GCF_042847315.1 of Lacticaseibacillus jixiensis. NCBI lineage: Bacteria > Bacillati > Bacillota > Bacilli > Lactobacillales > Lactobacillaceae > Lacticaseibacillus > Lacticaseibacillus jixiensis. The sequence continues at coordinate 11,005 of NZ_BAAFPR010000037.1, read as the reverse complement.
TCACTTGCCCATTAACAAATAAATTCAATACATCATCAAACAACTTGATGCTGCGATAATCGCCACTGCGCAACTCCGCCAGCCACAACGGCAGCAACTGCTGGTAGAAACTGGCAAAGCGCTCTGGCGTAAGCGCAAAATCACTTTTTGACGTCGCCTCCAGCTCATCCAAGCAAGGGATAAATTGCACAAATGCGATTTGTTGGGCTTGCAAGAAGCGATAAACCTTCTGGGGATGCTTGGCTAACTCATTAGTCAGCACACACAAGACGTTATATTCGATCCCTGCGCGATCAAACAAGGCTTTGGTTTGCATCACGCGCTGAAAAGTCCCGCGCTGGTGCGTATCAACGCGGTTGCGATCGTGATATAACGCCCCGCCATCGATAGACAGCCCCACCAGAAAATGCTGTTGCTGCAGCATCGGCAGCCAGCGCTCGTTGATCAGCGTCCCGTTGGTTTGCAGCGCGTAATGGACGACAACGTGTTTGCTTTGGGCTTGGATTACTTGGATAAAATGTTCAAAATACCCCAACCCGGCCAGCGTCGGTTCGCCACCTTGAAAGGCAATGTTGAGCTCATCACCGTCATTTAAATCCGTATAGATATTTTTGATCATGGCATCGACAACTGCCGGCTGCATCTTGCCATAAGAGCGCACCTCCCGCAAACTGCTGATGTTGGCGTAGAAGCAGTACTTACAGCGCAGGTTGCACAGCGCAGAAGCCGGTTTGATCAGAATGTTGACCGTTTTCTTCATCACACACCTCTAGAAACTTGGCCCGCTATCTCGTTCATTTAAGGGCAGCCGCAAATGATTGAACTCATAAACCAAATTATCATGATGCGCGATCATCCAATCCCGCAACGCCAAGCGCAAGGTGTGCACCGTGTTCTGATAGCCGATGTTGTCGATTTGGTTGACTTGCTCATAAGGATCGGCGGCTAAATCATAAAGTTCATCAATATCGCCGCAATTGAAGATATATTTATATTGCCCTTGTCGCAGCATCCGTTGTGAAAACAACACCGAACCGATCCCTGAACACTCGGTGACCACAGTGTCAGGCCAAGCAATCGGGGTGTGTTCGATCAGCGGCCGGAAGCTTTGCCCATCGCGCTGGCGCGTGGCCGCATCAACGCCGGCATAATCTAAGATCGTCGAGTACAAATCAACGCTGTTGACTAGCGCTGCCACCCGCGCTTGAGCCGTTTGGTTAGGCGTTTTGACCAACAAAGGCACCGTACATGTTTCGTCATACATGAAGATCGCTTTATCAAATAATCCGCCATGGATCCCCAATGATTCGCCATGATCTGCAGAGAAAATGATCAAGGTGTTATCATACATGCCTTGTGCTTTCAACCAAGTGATCAAGCGGCCGATTTGATAATCAATCGAGGTGATTTCAGCATAATAATGCTTAACGATCGGCACTAACTCAGCCCAAGTTGAAATATTGCCGCGCTTTAAGTCGTGGATCTTGGTCTTATTGACAGGACTGGGATCGCGAAAGTTCACCCATGGCGGAATGGTTACATCATCGTATTGGTGCAAGAACTCGCTAGCAACAAAATAAGGTTCATGCGGGCCCCAGAAATTCAGCTGGAAATACCAAGGCTGCTGATTGGCCTGAAACTGGCTGAGATAATGCTTGGTGCGTTCGACCAGATACTGATCCACGCTTGTTTCCTTGCCGCTGGTGATTTGACCGGCTTGATGGCCTTCATAGAAGCCGTTGATGCGATGTTCAATGGTTAATTCAAGCCCTTGGTCCTGCAACCATTGGCGATATTCAGGAAACCCGAAGCCGCCAAAGCCATGTCCAGGAAAATCATCCCCGGTATAGCCGATATGCGTCGGCACCGAATCAAAGCCTTTGGCGTATTCTGCAAATTCAACATCACCCATATAATATTGAATGTATTCGTCGTGTTGGACCTGATAAGTTCCGCTGCCTAAATGCCACTTGCCGGTATAGCCGGTTTGATAACCTGCTGCAGCTAACCGCCGCGATAATAACCCAGGCGTATCCGGCAGTTCTTGAACCATATTGCCGTAATTATAAGAATTCGTCAGCATGCCATGATGCATGGGATACAGTCCGGTTTGCAGTGAAGCGCGCGCTGGTGTGCAAATTGGACAAGTTGTATAACATTCATCAAACACCGTTGACTGTTGCGCCAATTCAGCCAGGTTTGGCGCAATACATAAGCTTTGATCCGCATACGCCGTGAGCGAATCGCGCCGCTGCTGGTCGGTGAGAATAAACAAGATATTGGGTGTATCCGTCATGATATACCGCCTTTCTAACGTTCCGGCCGCGCCCAGAACAACTTGCCTTGATAGAAATCCGTGTCCCCTTGTGCAATCGCCAATTCATGCAAGCGCAAGCGCAGTTGCTTGATAATCGGCTGGGCCGCTTGGGTAAACGAAAGATCCGCTTCTTCTTGGGGATCTTGATGGCGATCAAACAATTGCGTGTGTGAGCCTTGCACGGTGCGGTACTCAATGAGCTTATAGTCCGGTGTCACCAGCCCGCGCAATTTATCAGTAAATTGCAAATACAGCTCCGCTCGGCCGCTTGCTTGGCCATGCAGCTGCGGGATCAGACTATGGCCAAAGATACCTTCAGGGATCGGCAAACCAACATAATCTAAGATGGTGGGCATCATATCCAGCAACAAGACTTTGCCTGACACCTGCTGATCTTGGGGGATGTCGGGACCTGACATGATCATCGGGATGCGAATCGAGTTGTCATAGAGATTTTGTTTGCCCATTAAACCATGCTGCCCCAAAGATATCCCATGATCGGCGACATACACGATCAAGGTATTGGCTAGCTGACCAGTATCAGCCAGCGCTTGCACCACATCCCCGACGCGATCGTCGATATGGGTGATCATGGCATAATAATCTGCCAAATGTTCTTGAATGGCTTTGATCTGACGCGGATAAGCCTCCAGTGCCTCGTCGCGTTGGGCCCGCATATCAAATTCAAAAGGATGCTGCGGCAAGTAATTATCCGGCACCGTCAACTGATCAGCATCATACATGGCGCGATAACGATCCGGCATGGTGCGCGGATCATGCGGCGCCATAAACGCCCCATATAAGAAGAACGGCTGCGCAGAATCTTTATGCGCTTTAATTTCTGCAATCAAGCTGTCAGCAAAGAGATCTGTTGAATGCGTCCCAAGATTGATCCGATCAGCCGGCATCTCATAGGTTCGCTTAGATGAAAACGGGTCTTGGGTGAAGCGATGCAGATGCGCATATTGGCCAGTGGGATCGTAATCATTAACTGGCACATTCCAATGATCCCACATCCCGCCGAAGAAGATATTCTGTCCTGCACAGAAACTCCGCGCAAAACTTTCGCGCCCGTTGTGCCACTTACCCACGCCGATCGTGGTGTAGCCGCCATGTTGCAATTCTTCACCCAGCAGCGCTTGATCTGCAGGGATCGTTTCACCATCATCATCCCAACTTGTGACATAGCGCCCAGTATGTAACATCGCCCGTGACGGCATACATACCGCACCGCTTGACCCACCTGGGATGAAAGCTTCGGTGAAGCTGATCCCAGCATGCACCAACGCGTCGAGATTCGGGGTGATGATTTCTGGATTGCCTAAAGCGTGGATCGTGTCAAAGCGTTGATCGTCTGCGATCATCAGCACCACATTACGTTTCAACTGCATTACCCCCTTAAGATAACTGGCTCAAGCCAAAAAGTGTAATCGTTTTCATTGTATTGAAGCAACGTGTTTAAACCAATAGCCAAACTCAAGGTATAATAGTCAAAATATGGGCCATGGCAAAAAGGTGGTGTTGCCGCCACCTGTGCCACCACGTCATCGTGATAAATCAGCGGCACTGGCGATTTGCATGTACAAGCCGTGCCCGATCGGCCCATTGGTCCACTTGTCTGCCAACAACGCCGGTTCTTGCAATTCAGCCAGTTCGTCGCAGCCAGCGGCCCACTCATCGATTCGCCACAGCGCCGTTTCAATCCGCGCAAGCTGTCCGCCCAAGCGAATATCCATCACCTCAAACCCATTGCCGCACCGCTCGTGATGCCACACCAGCCGATAAGCCTGCAAAGCCGCCGTCAAACTGCTGCGATACGCCGTTAATGCTTGCTTGGCCAAAGCAGGATCGCGCTGCGCTTGCGGCACGTGCTTGAGTGCCTGCATGGCTTGCAAAGCAGCGGCCTTATCAGCAAGTGCCACTGCCAAGGCATGATAATACGCAAACAACGGCTGGCTGATCGCCGTCGTCGAAGCTTTAGCCAGTTGTTGGGCCAGCCGGCGATAATGCGCCGCTAGATCATAAGGCGCCAGATTCAGCGCATATTTTTGTAAGAACAGATCTTCGTACAACACCAGCTTGCTGGGATTCTCGCCGGTTAAATTGTCAGGGGTGCCTGGCACATGGTCAAATTGATCCAGCAGCAAGAAGCTCGCTGCAGCTTCGCCTTGCATCAACGCGAACTGGCGCGCCAAGTATTCATCGCTCACCAAATCATGATATTGATACTCAATGAACGCCTGCAGGCCCAGCCAAGCTGCGGCAAAAGGCGTTTCTGCACCGTCATCAAACCACATGGTCGCCATGGCCTGTCGAATTCCGACATGTTTAGCCGCGGTCATCCCTGCCTGCACACTGCGCAACATCTTGGCTTGATGCGGCGCCAAGCCAGGCCAAGTCCAAAGTCCGCCGGCATACACCACCGGCTGCTTTAATTCCAGATGCTGACGCAAGCGGGTTTCATAAGTGGCCGCATCTTCGTGGTAATAATCCCAATACACTTGCCCAACTGCCGGCATTTGCGCTACGAATTCCGGATCAAAATGAACACTTTCGTCATACATCGTATTGGTGGGACTGGCGATGGTAAACCACATGTCACTCCACATGTAAGGCACTAAGTTGAGTTCATCGCACAACTGCACCACCGTTTTCAAGTGCGCTTGAATCAGCGTTTGTTGATCCACATAACCTTCATGCACCAGCCGCTTGCCATGGCCTAAACCATATGCTTCATCCATGCCGATATGGATCTGATTGGTGAGAAACGGCTTAGTCGCCGCTTGCAGCATTTGCTTTAAGAAGGCGGTGGTTTCAGGCTTTTGCACCCATAAAACGTCTTGGGTGTCTTTAATATCGTCAAAAGCCTGCCACTTCAAGGCATTCTGCAGATGCGCCAGGGTTTGGATCGCTGGGATCAGCGTCAACCCAAACTGATCGGCATACACCGCCAGTTCATGTAATGCCGCTTGCGAATATCGCCCGCGCAGGTGGCCAAAATACGGCTGTTCTGGGACCTCAAAAACATCTTCAAGATACAGCCATAATTGCGTGTAGCCCAAACCAGCCAGCCGCAAAATCGCCGCTTTCAAAGCCGGAACTGTTAACACCCCGTTACGGGCCAAGTCCAGCATCGCACCACACTCATCAAAAGCCGCTTGTTCTTGATATTGAAAGTTCGCTTCAGTTTGGGCATGTGCCAGCCATAATGTCACTGCCCGCATCAAATCATGACCAGTGTGATAGCCGATCGTCCCAGTGTCTGCTGTGCGGGCGATGCAAATACTCGTCGCGGTTGGCTTGACAGTGACTGTTGCGTCTAGAGGCATTTTTCCCATGTGTGCTTGCGTCAACAGCGCAACGGCTGCTTGATAGCGCTGCGGCACACCATTCCATTTGATCGTCATGTGTTCCTCCTGTTTTATTCAAAGTCTAAAGTACGAATTTCCGCCGGTTTAAGTGCGGCTTGGACATCCGAGCTTAACGGTTCATCAACGAGATTCAATAAGCGCCGCGCAGATTTGCCTTGGTAGCGCACTGTTAGCGGCTGCGCAACATCGGTCATGTTATACCCGCGCACCAGTGTATGCCCTGAGGCAAGCTGCTTGATCGCCGTCACGGCAAAGGCCGGATTAGTCACTTGTAAGTAACTGCCCAAAGCCGCGCGCTGACCAGGATGAACGTCGGTTAACGCCGCAAGAACCGGGATCTGCGCTGCCCGTGCTGCTTGCATGGCGCGCAGTTGTGCGGCTTTTGTGCCGTCAGTAAAGGCCATTGAGAAATCGGCATGGTATTGCCCAAGACATTGCGCATCAGGTGTTGCAAAATAGCCCCAATCGCCCATTTCGCCGACGCAGCGCAACAGCGTCAAGGCAATGGTTTCACCGTGGTGTCCGACTTCATATTCATTCAACCCAAGATTGCCTACAACAATCCCGCTTAAGTCATCATGCACACTGACAAAAGCCTGTTGGTGTTGCGGATTGGTGGGGTTTTGCCAAGTGCTGCTTGGGGTATTGGCACGCTTAACCACTTCAAAAATCGATTCGGCATCATGAGTGGCTACATTCATGCCTGTGGCGATCACCGCCTGCAAGCGATGGTCGCGCACGCCATTATCGCCAGTTACGCGCACCTCAAGGCAGGCAGCATCCAGGGTCAATGTCACTTGCAAAGTTTGCTGCTTGAATTGCTTGCTTCGCTGGGCCTTGCGCTTGGTGACATCGATCACGGCTTGTTGTTCATAATCAAGCCGCTCGTCAGCAGCGATTGGCAGCTCCCACACCAAATCAAACTGCATCGCTTGGCCGCTAGGGGTGGCATAAGTTTTGACTTGCTTGATTTGACCGGCCTGTGAGGTCAAGGTCAAATGATCACTTGACTGGCGATAAATATATTCATTGCCAATATCGCCGGTGTCTTCAAACACCAAAGCGTTGGGATAGTGCCGCTTCAAGCGCTTGTCATATACCGACACGCTGTGATCAGCTTCTAAGCGCACGCGCAAAGCGGCATTTTCGATCGTATCTTCAGCCACTGGGGCGCTTAAGGCAGGCTGTTGGCCAACTTGCACAGCCAGCGTTTGCCAACCAAAAGCCGCAAGCTTAACAGCCACTGTCACATCCACATATAACGCCATATATGGCACCCGAAATGTGTGCTTGGGCAAGGTGTAATTGAAGCGCACATGCGGATTGGTAATTTGAGCCGGTACGACTTGGCCGCTTTCATCGACCACGCACAACTGCGGCAAAGCCGCACCTTGCGCGGTCAAGCGATCATATTGCGCTTGCGGCGCACCATCTTTAAACAATGCCCGAGCGATTTCCACTTCAACCTGCACAGAGGCTTGCTTGGCTGCGCCGCTATTGTTCATTAAGACGAACGGATGGGCATCGGCAGCAAAGCTGGTGGTATCGATTTGGTTGGCGAAATCTTGCAAGGCCGGCTGCGTCAAGCTGGCTGCGATTTGTTGAACTGCCGCAAAGCGCGTTAACATCCGCGCATGGACTGGATCAATAGAACAGCCGCAAATCGAGTCATGCGGGTGATTCTGCAACAGCACTTGCCAAGCATAATCCAACTTATCCTGGGTTGCTTCGGTGCAGTCACCGCTTAAAGCCAGTAACGGCTCAACTTGATTCTCCAACAAACGCTCAGTGCGCATATTCTGCTGCTTAAGATAGACTCGAGAACTGGCGGTGTTTGCCAAAGTATACCAACCGTTAGTGGCTTGTGAAGTCAGCTCGCCTCGAATCGTTGACAGATCAGCCGGCAGATCTGCTTTCAGCGCCTTGATATAATCGGCAAAGTTTGAATGAATGAATTCATAATCCGGGTATAATTCGTTGGCGACCCGAATGGCTTGGGTGATGTCTTGTTGCACCGGTTGATGATCGACGCCATTCATAAACAACAAATCAGGTGTCGCAGCAAAGCGCTGCGCCTTGGCCAAGCCTTGATCCCAGAAGCGTTTGGCCTGAATCGGATCGACTGGGATCTCGTTGCCATTGGAATACCAGTTGGCAAACAAGATTCCTAACACGCGACTTTGATCTGGGCCTTGCCACCACATTTCTGAATAAGTCGAGTCATAATCCCCTGTGCCCACTTGATTATTCAAGCCAGTTGGGGTGACCCCGCGACCGAAAGCCACAGTATCAAGGCCGGCTAGTTGCATCATTTGCGCAGTTTGACCCATATTGCCAAACGTATCCGGAAAATACCCCAAAGGCACCGGCTGGCCCCATTGATGCGCCGCCTTTAGCCCATATTGGGTATTGCGGACGTTTGCTTCAGGGCTGATCAAGAAGTCATCTTGCAAAATATAAAACGGTCCGATCCGCAACTTGCCGGCTTTGATCCACCAGGCAAGCTCAGCGCGCTTATCTGGGCGGATCTTCAAATAATCATCTAAGATGATCGTTTGCCCATCCAGGTGAAAAGAATCAAAGTCCGGATCAGTTTCAAACAAATGAAATAAATCATCCATCAAGTCGATCAAGCGCATGTGGTGTTGTTCATAACCCATGTACCACTCGCGATCCCAGTGGCTGTGTGAAATAATGAAAACTTTCTGCTTTACCATGTCAGTCGACCCGCTCCCCGTAATAATCCATCACCAATTCGCAAAACATCATGTTCGCCCAAGAAAACCACTCCCGCGTATAGCGGCTGGGATCTTCAACATCATAACCTTCATGCATCATTTTGGTCCCTGCAGTGGTAGCCACCAGCTGGTCTAAGATCTGCGCTTTGACTTGCCGATCCTCAGTCGTTAAGCCTTCCATGGCTTTGGCGATCGGCCAAATATAATTTGCAGGCGTGTGCGGCGAACCCAAACCAGCACCGAAAGTCCCGGCATAATAATACGGATTCTCATGCGACAAAATCGTCTTGCGAGTCGCTTGATACACTGGATCGTCCGCCGCCACTGCGCCAAGGTATGGCAACGCCAGCAAATTAGGCACATTGGCATCATCCATGACCAAACTGTGCCCCAAGCCATCGACTTCGAAGGCATAAATCAGCTCGCCAACAGCATTCTTGGTCACGCCATAGGTCATCACTGCCGCTTGGATTTCATCGGCCAAAGCCAAGAATTGCGCAGCAGGCTGTTGCAGTACCACCTGGTAGATCTCCGCCAATTGCCGCAAACTCACCACTGCAAACAAATTGCTGGGGATCAAATAGCCATAGTGGCACGCATCATCGCTGGGCCGAAAGCCATTCCAACTTAATCCGCACGCTGCCACTGGGCGGCCGACGCCATTGATCAGTGTGTCTTCTGGCCGGTCATCTTGCCGAGCAAACGTATATGGCGAATGTTGATGATCTTGTTCTTGAACGATCACCTGCAACAGCCGTTGAATCGCTTGTTGGAACGTTTCATCAAATTGCGCCGTGCGGCCAGTAGTCTTCCAGAAGTGATACGCCAAGCTCACCGGATAACACAAGGAATCCAGTTCATATTTGCGCTCCCAGATCCAAGGCGTCATTTCAGTTTGATCGGTATGATACCCCGCATTGTTGGCGCTTTGATTAAAAGCGTTCGCATAAGGATCTAATTGCATATTAAAGAATTGGCGCGCAATGACCCGCTCAATGATATCCGCCAACTTTGGATCGTCGCGCGCCGGTACCAAATATGGTCGCAGTTGCGCAGAAGAATCCCGCTGCCACATTGCCGGGATATCCCCTGTCAGCACAAAGATACGCGAGTCCCCATCTGCCACCAACGCATGCTTCAAGGTATCCGCATATGTCAGCGCAAAAGTCTCGCCCCACGCAGCATGCTCGCTGCCGCATAGCGCCACAATCTTATCAATATAAGCCATTGCCCCAGCTGTCAGAAAGTTTGCCATTTTATCGATCGCTCCTTGGTATATTTTCACCCTTGCAATATACCATGTTCCATGACAGAATAGCTGCAAGCGCTTCATTTACTGGCGAAAGTGGGCTTAGTCACTTATACCAACTTAGGAGGCCCGGCATGGCGAAATACCAAACAATATATGCGCATTTGCGTCAAGCAATCTTGCGTGGTGAATATGCACCAGATGGTCAGCTGCCTAGCGAGAATGCGCTGGCGATCCGCTTCGGTGTGAGTCGCATCACCACCAAGCGCGCTTTAAACGAGTTAGCCAACGCTGACTTGATTTATCGCGTTCAAGGCAAAGGCAGCTTTGTAAAGCCGCATGGATCAGTACGTTCAAGGCGCCTATTACTGGTTTTGCCATTTGCCAATCCGAAACTTGGAGATTATGCCAGTGGTATTCGCGCAGGTCTGCGCGGCACCACTTGGCAACTAGAAACACTAACGACGCCGCAATTCACCCGCTTGGATCTGTCAGCACTGGATTGTGCTGGGGTTTTCTACTATTTGCGCGATGTCAATAAAGAAATGCCAACACTGATCCAAGCCGCTTGCTTGCACTTGCCATTAGTCGTCTTAAACGATATTCCCAGCCGCCTGGCACTGCCAAGTGTAACCAGTGACAATGCGACTGGCGGGGCCTTGGCGGTAGGATATTTACAAACACACCACCATGAGCGGATCGCCTTTTGCAGCAGGATCCCCTTCTGGCAAGACTGGACTGGCACAGTGGCCCAACGCTTCTTTGGCTACGTTAACCATTATCAAGCACCCACGCCTGAAGCACCGTTGCGTTGGGCCCAAGCTTTAGGTCAGTGCAGTGATGTCCAGCACATCGCAGCATATCTGCAACATGAGCAGATCACGGCCTTGATCATGGGTAACGACATTGAAGCAGTTAACTTAAGCACCTCACTGCAACAACTTGGGTGGCAGTTGCCCCATGACCTCGCCATGGTGGGTTTTGATAACTTAGATATTGCGGCGACCAATCAGCCTGCATTGACCACGCTAACCCAGGATTTCCCTGAAATCGGTCGTCGCGCCGTGACCTTGTTGCTTGCCCAGATCAACAACCCTCAGCATTCTGACAGCACCCACTTGACGGTTCCGGTGCGGTTGTGTCGACGCGCGCTTTATACCAACTCGATTTCAAACAAAAGCGGCAAATAATTCCAGACACGGGCAGCCGGCCCGCCGGAATTATTTGCCGCTGTTTATATGCACTTAAATCCAGCGATTGAAGATACAAAAACAGGAGTTCCTCCCGTATACTGTTTAACGACCAAGAAAAACAGACAAAGGAAAACTCC